>NZ_CP141608.1:3487313-3794276 GCF_035581345.1 Pseudomonas sp. JQ170C | reverse complement strand
TTCATCCTGCCGATCAATGCCCCGCAGAACATGGTGTGCCTGGGCACCGAAACTTTCAGTGCCAGGCAGTTCGCCCGCGTCGGGATACTGATCACCTTGATCGGGTATCTGCTGATGCTGGTGTTTGCGGCGACCTGGTGGAAATGGCTGGGGTGGATGTAGTGACGCTGCGGTCGGCCTTTCAGGGTAGGATCGGCATTGATTTTTTCGACAATGAGGTCACCTGTGAAATACCCGATAGTGTTGCTGTTGAGCCTGATGCCGCTGCTGGCCCAGGCGGTTGAAGTGGGCGAGCGCCTGGCGCCTTGGACGTTGCAGGACCAGCATGACCAGGCCTACAGCCTCAACGACCAGACCCGCATCTTGCTGGTGGCGCGCACGATGGATGGCGCCAAGCTGGTCAAGGCGGCCCTGGCTGATCGCCCCAAGGGGTATCTGGAGGAACGCAATGCGGTGTTTGTTGCCGACATCCAGCGCATGCCGGCGTTGATCTCCAAACTCTTCGCCATCCCGGCCATGCGCGACTACAGCTACCGCGTGCTGCTCGATCGTGAGGGCAGCGTGGCCACGCGCTACGCGGGTGCCGAAGACAAGGTGCTGTGGTTGCAGCTGGACAAGGGGCAGGTCGTGGCCCAGCGTGAGTACGCTACGGCGCAGGAGCTGCGTCAGGCGCTGGGACAGGACTGACGCCGTAGGAGCGGGCTTGCCCCGCGATACAGTCTCAACCGCTTACGCAGATTCATTCACGTCAGACACATCGCATCGCGGGGCAAGCCCGCTCCTACGGGCGGGTCAGGGGCACGTGTAACGTCGACTTGACCCGCTCCAGCACCACGATGGTCCTGAACCATTTCACATTGGGGTTATCGTGGAACAGGCGCTGGGTGAGGGCCTGGAACTCGCTCATGCTCGCCACCGTCAGCACCAGCATGAAGTCGGCGTCACCGGTGACGTAGTAGCACTGCTGGATTTCCGGCCCCGAGAAGGTGCGTTTCATCACTTCAAGGTCCGCCGACTGGGTGCGATCGGCGTGTATCTCGACCATCAAGGTGATTACCTGGCCGACTTTTTCCGGGTCGATCACCGCCGTATTGGCCTGGATGGAGCCGGTCTTTTTCAGCCGCTGTATGCGCCGTTGTACCGATGCCGTGGACAGGTGTACCCGCTCGGCCAGTTCGCGCAGGGGCAGGCTGTTGTCCTGTTGCAGGGCGTCGAGCAGGGCAAGGTCGAAGTCGTCTAGCGCAGTGTTCATGTGCAAGATTTTCTCATTTGCAGGGTGGAAAACGAGGGCACTTTTCAGGCGCAACGCAATAAATTATCACTCTCTGCCCCCTGACAAGAAGGCTTGCACCATGGACACTCGCACCCCCAATGCCACCCTTGGCTTTGTGCTCAATATTCTCGCCTCGGTGCTGTTCGCGGTGATGTACGCCTATACCCACTTGCTGCAAGACCTGGGCGGTGAGGAAATCTACGGCTGGCGCATCCTGCTGACGGTGCCTTGCCTGACCCTGATGGTGATCGCCAGCGGCCATTGGCACGAGGTACGCCGCCTGTTTGCGCGGGTGCTTCGGGAACGGCTGTTCTGGGCCGTGCGCCTGTTGTCGGCGGCGTTGCTCGGTGTGCAGTTGTGGTTGTTCATGTGGGCACCGATCAATGGCTATGGCCTGGATGTGTCGCTTGGCTATTTTCTGATGCCGCTGACCATGGTCATTGTCGGTCGTCTGGCCTTCAACGACAGCATCAGCCGCCTGCAACTGCTGGCGTGCGCGTTGGCGGCGCTGGGTGTCATCAACCAGATTGCCATCGCCCAGGCCATTACCTGGCCGGTGCTGGCGGTGGGGTTGGGCTACCCGCTGTACTTCTGGCTGCGCCGGGTCAGCGACAGCAACACCATGGGCGGGTTGTGGTTCGACATGAGCCTGAGCCTGCCGGTCAGCCTGCTGCTGGTGCTCAAGGGCGGGGTGGTGCTGGGTGTGGCCGGTAGTGGTTCGAGTTTGCCCTGGCTGGTGATGGGGCTGGGTGCGATCAGTGCCTCGGCCCTGGCGTTGCAGGCGCTGTCGGGACCGCGCCTGAACCTGACCCTGTTCGGCCTGTTGATCTACGTTGAGCCGGTGTTGCTGGTGCTGGCTTCGGTGCTGCTGGGCGAGACCATCGCCCCCGCGCAATGGCCGACGTACATTGCCATCTGGCTGGCAGTGCTGGTGCTGGTGCTGGAAGGGACGATGAGCCTGGGTAGCCGCCGTCGCGGTTACTCGCCCAGCCGCTGCTCCCGAGAAGGCGGATAGCCGAAGTAGGCGCTGTAGCACTTGCTGAAGTGCGACACCGAAACAAAGCCGCAGGCGATGGCCACATCCATCAGTGGCAGGTCCGAATACTGCAGCAGGCGCCGGCTCTTGGTGATGCGCAGTTCCATGTAGTAACGGCTGGGCGAGGTGCCCAGCTGGGCCTGGAACAGGCGGTCGATCTGGCGGCGTGAGCGCCCGCTGTATTCCGCCAGCTGGTCCAGGCTCAAGGTTTCTTCCAGGTTGTTTTCCATCAGCTCGACGATGGTGCGCAGTGGCGCACTCATGGACTTTTTCGAGCTGCTGTCCACCCGCCGAAAGCGTGCGCCGGAAAACGCCAGGATCTCCTCGACGCCACCGGCCAGCGCCTCACCCTGTTGCACCTTGAGCAAGGCCAGCATCATCTCCAGCGCGCCGTTCGGGCTGGCGGCGGTCAAGCGGTCGCGGTCTACCACAAAGCTTGCCGGGGTGATGGTGCTCTGGGCGCTGCGCTCGGCCAGGCTGGCCCGTTGTTCGGGGTGGATGGTGCAGCTGTAGTTGTCCAGCACCCCGGCGCGGCCGAGAAAGTAGGCACCGTTCCACAACCCGCCCAGGGCCTGGCCATGGGCGGCGGCATCGGCGAGCAGGCGGTCGAGTTCAGGGTATTTGAGCGGGGTGCGCAGGCCACCGCAGACCACCAGCAGGTCCAGCGACTCCAGCGTGTTGCGCTCGACGCTGGAGGCATAGATCTCCAGGCCCAGGTCGCTGGTCACCCGTTCGCTGCCCAGCGACAGCGGGGTGATGGCGAACAGGTTGGGCTGTAGCAGGTTGGCGGTGACCAGCACATCCATGGCCACGGTGAAGCTGGCCATGGAGAAGTTCTCCAGCAGCAGAAAGCCCACGCGATAGGTCGGTGCGGACGGGCCCTGCGGGTGCTTGAGGTTCAGCATGTTTGTTGTACTGGTTTTTTGGCTGAAGTGACGAGGGGTGGGCAATTTGAGCTCCGCAGGGCAGGGGTGACGGCACCGCTGGATGATGCCAGAGATTGGCGCTTTGCACCGCGTCTCAATGTGCCGGTGGCGTATCGCTTTCGCGCCCGGGATAGGGCCTAATCGAGGGTACGCCCGCCGTACACTCGGAGTCGCGCCATGCCCACGTCCCACCTTGACCCGCTGCGCCGGGAGATCGCGCAGCTGCAAGTCACACTTCCCCCCGCGCCGTGGCAGTTGAAGGCGCGCTTTACCATCGTGGGCCTGATGGAAGTCGGCTTCGACCGCGACAGCGAGCTGTTGCTGGTGGCCGCAAGCTCTGGGCGCAGCGTGATCGACTGCCGCACCGGTGAGAAGGTCGCGCGCGATCGCACCGACAACCTGGGCAGCGACCGCTTTCTGGAAACCCGGGGCCTGGGGCCGTTGCAGGACCGGGTCATCCCCATGGCCGGCATCCATGGCGGTCGCCTGCCGTTAGCCACTGCCGATGGCTGGATGACCGAGGACATCACCCTGGCCTGGCCCGAGCAGCACCTGTTGCTGGTCGAGCCGGGCTCGTGGCTGCACGGGGCGCGGTATCACCGGCCGGCGGTATTTCACAAGCTGGGAGTGGAGCTTGAAGTGCGCGCGTTCGGGTTTTCCTATAGCGGCCTGAGCCTGGTGCTGGCGACGGGGGGAGAGCTGGCGGTCTTTGGCCGCTGATCTTTTATGTTTCGCTCTGAATTGTTATGTTATTACATAATTTTAAGGAGCCCCCCATGCACGCCCCCCTAGGAAGGTTGTCCCTCGGTTTGTCTGCCTCGTTGCTCGCCCTTCCGGCAGCGGCCGTCGAACCCGTCTTGCTCGAAGCCTTGAGCGTCACCGAACGTTCACTCGAAGAAACCGCCACGGGCCCCGTGCAGGGCTATCGCGCGACCCGCTCAAGCACGGCCACCAAGACCGATACCGACGTTCGCGACACGCCCCAGAGCATCGCCGTGGTGCCGAGCCAGGTGCTTGATGACCTCAACACCACGCGTATCGACCGCGCCCTGGATTTTGCCGGCGGGGTGAGCCGGCAGAACAACTTCGGCGGCCTGACCTTTCTCAACTACAGCGTGCGTGGCTTTACCACCGGCGAGTTGTACAAGAACGGTTTTGCCGTCAATCGCGGCAGTTACAGCGCTCCGGACAGCTCGAACATCGAACGCATCGAAGTGCTCAAGGGGCCGGCCGCCAGCTTGTATGGGCGGGGTGATCCGGGTGGGCTGGTGAACATTGTCACCAAGCGCCCTCAGGCCGAGGCCTTCACCCACTTCAAGGCGAGCGCCGGCAGTTGGGATCGTTACCGCAGCAGCCTGGACGTGAACACGCCCCTGAGCGAAGACGGTCGCGTGCTGTCGCGGGTGAACATGGCGGTGGAGGACAATGGCAGCTTCCGCGATTACGTCGGCAGCGAGCGCCGTATCGTCAGCCCGTCGCTGAGCTGGCAGCTGAGCCCGGACACCCTGGTGTCGATCGACAGCGAGTTCTCGCGCACCGAGTCGGTGTTTGACCGCGGCATACCGGCAGTGAACAACGAGTTGGGGCCGGTCAGCCGTTCCAGCTTTTTCGGCGAGCCCAATGACGGGCGCATCCGCAACGACAACCAGACCCTCGACCTGACCCTGGAGCACTACCTCTCCGAGCGCTGGAAGCTACGCCTGGCCAACCACTACACCCAGGGCCGACTCAAGGGCAACAGTTCCGAGCCGCAACGCCTGGTGGACACGACCCTCAGCCGCTTTTACCGCGAGCGAGATTTCGAGTGGAACGACAACATCACCCAGGCCGAGCTGCACGGCCAGTTCGACGTTGGCAGTTGGCAGCACCAGAGCCTGATCGGCCTCGAATACGAGAACTACCGCAACAGTCAGAAGTACCCGCAGAGCATCACCTCGCCCAGCTATGGCCTGGACATCTACAACCCGGTGTACGGCAAGCCGAAGCCTGATCTGGTCAACCCCAACGACTTCTTCGAGCGCACCGAAAGCTACGCGCTCAACCTGCAAGACCAGATCACCATCACCGAACGCCTGCGCGGCCTGGTCGGCGTGCGCCTGGAGCACATCGAGCAGACCGCGCAGAACCGAACCAGCCAGGTCAGCAATACACAGGAAAAAGACGTCGCCACCCCACGCGTGGGGCTGCTGTATCAACTGACACCCGAGGTGGGTGTGTTCGCCAACGCCTCCACTTCGTTCAAGCCCAACAGCATCGGTACCCAGGGCCAGGTGTACAAGCCGGAGAAGGGCCTGGGCTATGAAACGGGCTTGAAGCTCGACCTGTTCGACAGCCGCCTGGGGGCTACCCTGGCGCTGTTTCACATCGACAAGGAAAACGTCATCACCACCGATGCCTTCGGTGACAGCATCGCCGCCGGCAAGGCGCGCAGCCAGGGCGTCGATGTGCAGTTCAGCGGCCAGCTCAGCGAGGCGCTGCGAGTGATTGGTGCCTATGCCTATATCGATGCCGAAGTGACCAAGGGCGACGCCAACCTGCCCAAGGGCAGCGATCTGCTGGGCATCCCGCAACATAGCGGCAGCCTGATGGCCGTGTATGAATTCCAGAGCGGGTTTCTGCAGGGATCGGATCTGGGGGCGGCGGCCAACTATGTGGGTGAGCGGTCGGGGCAGGCGGGCAGCAGCTTCCGGCTGCCGAGCTACAGCACCGTGGATTTGCTGGCCCACTACAAGGTCAATGAACACGCCACTGTCGGGCTCAACCTGAACAATCTGTTCGACCGCAAATACTACGAGCGCGGCTACAACGCGGTATGGAACCTGCCGGGTGAGCCGCGCAATCTGATGGTCAGTTTGAGTCTGGAGCTGTGAGCCGACTATAGTTCCAGCTCTTCGGCAATTGCTCCCGCAAGGACTGACATGAACGACTCAATGGAACTGAACCGCCAGAGCTGGGACGAGCGGGCGCCGCTGCATGCGGCGTCCAGCGACTATGAGGTCGATGCGTTCGTTACCGACCCCGAACATTTGAGTGAGGTGGTGCGTTTTGACCTGCCACGGCTAGGGGACATTCGCGGAGCACGGGCGGTGCACCTGCAATGCCATATCGGCACCGACACCTTGTCGCTGGCGCGACTGGGTGCCCAGGTGACGGGGCTGGACTTCTCTGCGCAGTCACTGGTTCAGGCCCGTACCCTGGCCGGGCGTTGCGGGGCGTCGATCGAGTATGTCGAGTCGGATGTGTATGCCGCAGACCAGGTGCTGGCAGCCGGCAGTTTTGATCTGGTGTACACCGGCATCGGTGCGTTGATCTGGCTGCCCAGCATCGAGCGCTGGGCGCGCACCGTGGCGGCGTTGCTCAAGCCGGGAGGGCGCTTGTTCTTGCGCGAAGGGCATCCGATGTTGCTGGCCGTGAACGAGGATCATCGGGACAAGCTTGTGATCGAGTACCCGTACTTCGAGCGTGAGTCGCCGATGCTCTGGGAGAGTGACCAGACCTACGTCCAGACCGACACGCCGCTGACCAAGACCGTCACCCATGAATGGAACCACGGCCTGGGCGAGGTCGTCAGCGCCTTGCTGGGCCATGGCCTGCAGATCACCGCACTGGTGGAGCATGACAGCATCCCCTGGGAAGCCTTGCCGGGGCAGATGAGCCTGCAGGACAACGGCGAGTGGGCATTGAGCCAGGACCGCTGGCGGCTGCCGCTGAGCTACACCTTGCAGGCGTTGAAACCGTAGGAGCGGGCTTGCCCCGCGATGCGCTGTGTCTGACAGATCGCTATCGCGGGGCAAGCCCGCTCCTACGGTTTGGCTTTGGGTTTGGGTTTGCGGGTGTTGCTCTTGCGCTTCTTCTTCCACGGCGCACTCGCCGGTGCCGGGCCGCTGATGGTCAGGCTCAATCCGGCGCAGCGCTCCACCTGCTTGCTCATCCACGTCGACTGCTTGGCGACGAATTCTTCCAGGCTCATCTCGCCACTCTGGACCATGTCCAGAGCCTGCTCCCAGATCGCTGTGGTCCCCGGGTCGGCAATCGCGCGCGGCACCGCATCGATCAGGCTGAAGGCTGCCGGGGTGGCGCTCAGGGCCTTGCCGTTCTTGACCAGGTAGCCACGGTCCAGCAAGCCCTGGATGATGCCGGCACGGGTGGCTTCGGTGCCGATGCCGGTGGTGTCCTTGAGCTTTTGTTTAAGACGCGGGTCGTCTACCAGCTTGGCGACGTTCTTCATTGCCTTGATCAGGTCGCCTTCGGTGAAGGGCTTCGGCGGCTGGGTCCATAAGTCTTTGAGGTTGACCTCGGCCACGGCGCAGTCCTGGCCTTCGCGCAATGTCGGCAGCACCTGGGCCACCGGCGCTTCACGGCCTTTGGCCGGGGTCAGGGCTTCGGGCAGGGCGCGGCGCCAGCCAGGCTCGACGATTTGCTTGCCCACCGCGCGCAAGGCAAAGCCTGCGCAGTCGAAGTCGGCCTGGGTACGGTCGTACTCGTGGTTGGGCAGGAACTGTGCGAGGTAGCGGGCCCGAATCAGGGTATAGACCGCCTTGTACTTGGCCGGCAGTCGTGAGGGATCACTGGCCGCGGCCGTAGGGATGATGCCGTGGTGGGCGCTGACCTTGGCGTCGTTCCAGGCCCGTGAGCGGCGCTGGGCTTGCAGGTGTTCCTGTAATGGCGCAAGGCTTGGATCGGCACGCAGCAAGGCGGCAAGAATCGCCGGGGCCTCGGCGTGCTGGCTTATCGGCAGGTAGCCACAGTCGCTGCGCGGGTAGGTGATCAGCTTGTGGGTTTCGTACAGGGCCTGGGCGATGTCGAGGGTTTCCTGGGCGCCGAGGCCGAGCTTCTTCGAGCACAGTTCCTGCAGGGTGCCGAGGTCGAAGGGCAGGGGCGCGGCTTCACGCACGCGCTCAGTGGCTATCTTTACAACCCGGGCAGCGGCCGCATTGCCGATGGCCGCTGCAGCCTGCCGGGCCAGGGCTTGATTGAGGCAGCGCCCCTGATCGTCGCAGGCGTCTTCGGCGGCGCGCCATTGCGCGGTGAAGCGAGCGCCGGCGCTGTCGAGCTGGACATCGATGGCCCAGAACGCCACCGGCACGAAGTCGGCGATGCTGCGGTCGCGGTCAACCACCAGGCGCAGGGTCGGGGTTTGTACCCGGCCCACGGGGAGTACGCCCTGGTAGCCGGATTGACGTCCGAGCAGGGTGAAGAGCCGGCTCATGTTCATCCCGATCAGCCAGTCGGCCCGCGAGCGGCCCAGGGCCGAATGGTAAAGGCTGAAGGTCTCGCTGTCGGGCTTGAGCGCGGCCAGTGCCTTGCGAATCGAGGCGTCATCCAGTGCCGACAGCCACAGCCGGCGAATCGGCCCGCGATAGCGGCAGTGCTCCACCAGCTCCCGGGCAATCATCTCGCCCTCGCGGTCGGCATCGGTGGCGATGACCAGCTCCCGGGCTTCACCGAGCAGACGCTTGACCGCCTTGAACTGGCTGGCGGTCTTGGGTTTGACCAGCATCTTCCACTGGCTCGGGATGATCGGCAGATCCGCCAGGGCCCAGCGCTTGTAGCGGGCGTCGTAGCTGTCGGGCGGGGCCGTTTCGAGCAGGTGGCCGATGCACCAGGTGACAGTGACATCGGTGCCTACCCAGCAGCCGTCACCGCGGCGGTTGGCGCCGAGGACCTTGGCAATATCCTTGGCCTGGGAGGGTTTTTCGCAGAGAAACAGGCGCATGCCGGCGAGGTGTCGTTCTGTGGCTGGGGGAGGGCATAGCATGCGCAGGATCGGCGGGAGTGGCAAGTTTTATCTGTATGAATATACAGCTATGTGGGAGCGGGCTTGCCCCGCGATAGCGATCTGTCAGGCACATCGCATCGCGGGGCAAGCCCGCTCCTACAAGGTTATGGCCGGCTGGCCTCCAGCGCCTGGCTCAGGTCGGCGATGATGTCATCGCAATGCTCGATGCCAATCGACAAGCGCACCATGTCGCGCGGCACGCCGGCCTTTTCCAGCTCTTCATCATTGAGCTGGCGGTGAGTCGTGGAGGCCGGGTGGCAGGCCAGGGATTTGGCATCCCCGATGTTCACCAGCCGTACCACCAGCTTCAGTGCATCAATAAAGCGCGCACCGGCCTCCTGCCCGCCTTTGATCCCGAACGACAGGATCGAAGCCGGTTTGCCCTGGGTGTAACGCACGGCCAGCGCATGCTCGGGGTGGTCGGGCAGGCCTGCGTACTTGACCCAGGCCACCTGGTCATGGGCCTGCAGGTAATGGGTAACTTTCAAGGCGTTCTCTGTATGGCGCTCCATGCGCAAGGCCAGGGTTTCCAGGCCTTGCAGGATGAGGAAGGCGTTGAACGGTGACAGCGCCGCTCCTGTGTTGCGCAGCGGCACCACCCGGCAACGACCGATAAAGGCCGCAGGGCCGAAGGCTTCTGTGTAGGTCACGCCGTGGTAGGAGGGGTCGGGCGTATTGAGCAGGGCGAAGCGCTCCTTGTGATCGGCCCAGGGGAATTTGCCCGAGTCGATCACAATGCCGCCAATGCTGGTGCCGTGGCCGCCGATGTATTTGGTCAACGAGTGCACGACGATATCGGCGCCATGCTCGAACGGCCGGCACAGGATTGGAGTGGCCACGGTGTTGTCGACAATCAACGGCACGCCGTGGCGGTGGGCGGCATCGGCCAGCGCTTGCAGGTCGACGATGTTGCCGGCCGGATTGCCGATCGACTCGCAGAACACCGCCTTGGTGTTGCTGTCGATCAGCGCTTCAAGCGCGGCGATGTCGTCGTGGGCGGCGAAGCGGGTCTGGATACCGAAGCGCGGCAGGGTGTGGGCCAGCAGGTTATAGGTGCCGCCATAGAGCTTGGCCACCGAAACAATGTTGTCACCGGCTTGGGCCACGGTCTGGATGGCATAAGTGATGGCCGCCATGCCCGACGCTACCGCGAGCGCACCGACCCCGCCTTCGAGGGCGGCCATGCGCTGTTCGAGCACATCATTGGTAGGGTTCATGATGCGGCTATAGATGTTGCCGGCGACCTTCAGGTCAAACAGGTCGGCACCATGTTGGGTGTCGTCGAAGGCGAATGAGGTGGTCTGGTAGATCGGTACCGCCACGGCCTTGGTGGTGGGATCGGGGCTGAAGCCCGCGTGGATGGCCAGGGTTTCCAGCTTCATGCAATCGTTCCTTGAAAGGCGGGGAAAGAGGCCGATCATGGAGCGGCGGCCAGGCGCCGGTCAAGGTATCGGGCGGGTTATCCGGCCTTGCGCAAGGTCAGGTTGATCCGCCGACTGCCCAGCAGCGGATGCACCCCCGGCTTGAGAGGCTGCACGCCATGAAAGCGCAGCCGGTCCTCGCCACCCCAGACCAGCACATCGCCGTGGCGCAGTTCGATACGCTGGGTGGGATCGCCGCGTTTGTGGCCACCCAATAGAAACACCGCCGGCAACCCCAGGGACACCGACACAATGGGCTGAGTGAAGTCGCGCTCGTCGCGGTCCTGATGCAGGCTCAAGCGATTACCGGGGCGGTAGCAATTGACCAGGCAGGCATCGGGTACGAATTCTTCAAACCCGGCGGCAGCGGCAGCAGTACTGGCCAGCGTCAGCAGCGCATCGGGCAACGCTGGCCAGGGACGACCACTCAGTGGATCGACCGGACTGTAACGGTAGCCCTGAACATCACTGACCCACCCCAAGTGCCCACAGTTGGTCAACCCCACCGCCATCTTCAACCCACCCGGCGTGACCATATGGCGAAACGGCGCATCGCCGATGACCTTGCGCAACGCTGGCAACAACGCCTGTACCGTAGACAAGGCAAAACCGGGCAGCACCACCGCCCGCGCAGCGACCCACTGCGGTGGCTGCGGGCTTGTGGGGTTGAACAGATCCAGTTCGGTTTGCATCATCGGTGCGGATATCCGGAACGGGGCAGGGCATAACCTGTATGATAAGACCCTTTGCCGGGCCGGCGTCACCCCGAATCCTGCGAGTAAACCCCGGCACAGCGGCATGTATGAGCCCTTGATTGAAAAAAATAAAACTTTTTGAATTCAAGGGGTTGTCAGCACAAAGGAATGAGTACATAATTGCGTCCATCGAAAACGAGGTAGCTGAAAAGGCTAGCGTTTTCAAGGAGATAGCGGTTTTAGCGAGTTGTTTCCTTAAAGAGTTGTATATGTTTGAGATTGCTTTTTTTGAGTCTCGGGCATTTGAGGCCGAGTAGCAAAGTGGTTATGCTCCGGATTGCAAATCCGTCTACGCCGGTTCGATTCCGACCTCGGCCTCCATTATTGAAAGCCCCGCAGATTAACGTCTGCGGGGTTTTTCGTTTGGGCTGGAAAAAGCAAAGTGTTCCGCAACTTTAGGCATGTGTTCCGCAACTCGATCTATTTTGTCGGGCTGACGACCTCACCAACTCGACGATAAACGCGCTTGGTAATCTCCTCCTTGGAGTGTCCGAGCAGCCTGCTAGCCTGGGTAAGGTCCTCTATCTCAGAAGCGGCTTTTGGCCGGATGTCACGAAACTGAAATTGCCGAACCTTGGCTGCCAGGTCCGCGTTGCCATCGGCGACAAGTTTCCTGGCTGCCTTGTCTCTGGCTTCGCTGAAGCGGTTCCTCAGCATTTCCCAGCTCATGCGCAGGCCAGAGTCGTTGGTGATGAGGCGTGAGTTGCGGACGCCTTGCAGCTTCCGACGTTCAAGTAGCGCATCGATGAACAAGCCCAAACCGGTCAGTTCGCCATTCACATGCCGCCGGATGCGTAGCTTTTTGTCGGTCTTGTTCTGATCAACCCAGAGATAGTCATCGTCCAGGTCGACGGTGCTGAACTTCAATGTGTCCGCAGGGCGCTGGCCAGCCAGATAGGCCAGGTCCATGGCGTCTTTCAGGCCTTGATCTGCCTCGGCATACACCGCATCCCAAATGTCGTCGGCCGCGTAGAAGTCGCGCACCTTTTCCTTATTCCTGCGTACAGCCAGGCATGGGTTGCGCTCTGCGAATCCCCACTCCATAGCCACAGTGAAAACGTGCGAGAGCAGGGCTATTTCCCGGTTCGCTCTGGTCTTCGCGGTGCGGGCGTCTCGGTACTGAGCAACGACCGGTGGCGTGATGGCCTCAATCGGCGCGTCCGCGAACGCCTTGCGCAGCCGCTCCAGCTCGTACTTGTTGTCTTTCTGGGTGCGGGGTGATTTGGTCGGGATGATGTCCCGCTCGTACCGGTCGAACAGTTCGCCCATCGTTGCCATCGCTTTCGGCATAGCTTTCTGCTCGAGGCGCGCCCACTCTAGCTTGGCCTCCGCGAGGTCCTGCCCCAAAGGGATTTCAACCCTCCTTCCTTCAGCGTCTCTACCGCAGTAGTAGTACGCCACCCACAATTTCCCTTTCTTTCTCTTCCTGGTCCTGCGAAGCAGTCGCTCCGGCAGGTCCCGGTTTTCCTTCTTTCTATGGCGCATTTGCTATCCCACGCGTGACAGGTCAAGTGCCCAGGTTTCTGCTGTGGCATTAGTTGCAGTTGGTTTCACTCCGGCCATCTTGAGTCGGGCGTATACACGGCCGACGATTGGGCGCCTGGCCCCAGTCAGCGTGTACTGCCAGCCATTGTTGGCCAGCCACGCGATCTGTTTGCTCGGGAGCTGGTAGCCGGTGATCCGCACCACCTCTTCCTCGTCGAGAAACTCGCTTGCATGTTCCATGAGATGGTCTCCACGCCGCGTATGGCGGCAGAGGTGGGGAGGGGTTAGGCGGGGCGTTTCATGAGGGTGATCCAGTGCGTTTTCTCACGCTTACCGGACTTGTGGCCAAACAGGGGCTTTTCGTCGGTCAGGGAAAGCAGCTCACTCACCAGCACCTGGGTTTCGTTCCACTTGAAGATCAGGATTCCTTCGGGCTCCAGCACCCTGAAGCATTCGGCGAAGCCCTTGCGGATGTCTTCGCGCCAGTCGGAGGTGAGCACTCCATACTTGGCGCGCATCCAGCTATCGACGCCGGCGCGGGTCAGGTGCGGAGGATCAAAAACCACCAGGCGAAACGTCGAGGCCTCGAACGGCAACCGCCGAAAGTCCATGAGCACATCCGGCTCGACTTTCAGCACCCGGCCATCACAGAGCAGGTGCTGCTCGTCGCGGATGTCGCCGAACAGGGCGCGCTGATCCTGCTTGTCGAACCACATCATTCGGCTGGCGCTGCAGGGGTCGAGAACTTTGGCTGCAGCGCTCATGGCCTCGGCCCCTTCCAGATGAGCCAGGCCATGTAGAGCGGGGCGGCGATGGGTAGGAGCATCATGGCTGCACCTGCTGGATGTTGGATTCGACCCAAGCGCGCATGCGCCGCCACCGCTGCTCAGGCGTGTCCGAGAGCAACTTCCACCTCCCATCCGCTTCCTGCACGAGCTCGCCTGGGCTCTCGTCGTTCTCGTAGACGATTTCAGCAGCCATGGCCTCAGCGATCCCGAAGGCCTGCGCCACGCTCTCGCGGTCATGGGCGTCGATCTTGGTCATGTCGAGGCCGCGCTTGGCGCCGAGCGCGCCGAGGGTGCAGAACTGGCCGTCGGCTTCGAGTGTGTCAGTTACCAGGCGCTTGTCCGGCATGGCGTCCAGTGCATCACGGAGCTCGACCAGAAGTGCCTGGCCGCGCTTGCCCCTGATGGCCGACTTCACCGCGCCTCGCCAGCAGATGAGGCTCCAGCCATCGCAGTCGTCGCTGTATCCGCTGCGGCTCATGGTTGCACCTTACGGCGCGCCCAGCTCACGCACGGACCATCCTCGGTGTCGAAGATCCCGAGGAGGAACCAATCGTGGCCAGGGGATTCAGGATCCCACCCGAGGCAATGGCACTCGCCGTCATCGTAGGGGTGGTGGTCGTTGATATCCGCGTCCATGTGCCACTGCTTCAACTCCAGCCCCTGCTGTGCGAGCCATGCCTTGAAGGCGGCGAGGTCTTCATCGAAGTCCGGTTCGTCCGGGTGGCTCCACCAGCCGTCCTGGTCACGCTCGACGGCCACACGTTGGATCAGCTTGATTTCTTCAGGCATGACGATTCCTTGGCCGCCATATCGCGGCTGTTCAATAGAGGGGAGAGGGGTTAAATCAGAAGGAGTACAAATGTGCTCTTAAGTGCCGGGGCGGCATTTGAAGGCCAGCCAGATATAGTGCCGGCCTTTGGCGGTGACCTTGATCTTACTGGCCTGCCTGTTCCAACTGATCAGGCGAAGCTCTTCCAGGATGGTGGTGATCGTGTGGCCTTGGTGCCACCCGGCCAGCGCCTTGATGCAGCCCTGGGCCAGTAGCCCCCGGTAATCGGTGTGGCCGAAGTTCGTTCCCTGAAAAACGCCCTGCACCTGCTCATCGCTCACGATGTCGGTTACGGCGTTGACGTTCGGGTCGCGGCGGTAGCATGTGTGAGTCATGGTCACTCGCCCTGATTGGCCAGCATGTTTAGGCGCTGGAAGGAGGTGCCAGGGACGCCTTGGTCGCGCTCAACTGGCTCACTCGGATCTGCGATGGATGCCAGGGCTCGGTCATCAACGTACAGCCGCCGCCCCTTCGATACCCGCTCGGCCTTCCACTGTGTTTCTGCATCAAGCTCGCCGACTTCAATGCAATCCCGAAGTACTTCTTGAGCTTCCGCCAGCTGAGCGCGCAGCTCATTGACTTCCGGATCACGCGCAGCGAACGCCTTGGCACCTTGGTCGGCCATGTCACCGGCGCTGTAACCGTCTGCCTGGTGCTGGGCGGCTGGCCGGGCTATGACTTGCTGCCCTAGCTCAAGCCAAGATGGCAGAGCGCTGGGTGGGATCAATTGAAGCTCGACCTTCGATTGGCCTGGTGTGTAAGCGCACACGCGGGCGCTGACCATCTGTTCGGTGTTGCTGGATCGGTTTTCTGTGGGCATGGAGAAACCTCGTCGGTATGATTCCCGCTTTTCAGACTTGGATATTTGTAGATGAACGCAGGGCAGAGTCTTTTTGTACAAAAAACCCTTGGATGGGTGGGTACGGCATTTATTTCAATTTGGGCGTTTCTGGTGATCTTACTAAGCGTCAGGTTGATCTCAGTGGATGTAGGTATCAGTACGATCTTTAAGATGATCATCACGATGCTTTTTGATCCTGCCGACGGCGCCCCGCTTATAATTTGGCCTTTGCTTGCGATCGGATTGATTGCTTTCTGGGTAAAGGCGTATTTGAAATCTGCCGGCACAGCTCAAACTGCGGAGTAACTATGCGGACTTCTGCAGCGCTTCAATGACTCGCTGGCCGGCCAGCGGCGGTACCGCGTTGCCAGCCATGTGCATGGTCAAGCGGTGGCTATCCGGGCGCAGGGTGTCGGCTGGGAACGACTGCGCGGCCAGGGCTTCGGTGGCGCTGAGCATCCGCATGCGGTCGCCGTCGACCAAGGCCCAACGGTCCAGGGTGGTGATGGTGCCAATCGGGCGGTTGATGTCGCGCCCTGTGGTGCCGGAGCCCTTGCCGTAGTAGGGCATGATGAATCGATCGCCGAATCGCTGCCGCCCGTTGCGTACACGGTCGAGGGTGGCCTGGGCCCGGCCTGGTTTCTCGATTGGCGACCATCGCCCGGCGTCGAAGTCAAGGAAGCTGGCCGCCGGCACATGTCGACGCCGGTGCAGCTCGAGCATCAGTGGCGCCTTGCTGCGAGTCAGGACCAGGAACAGCCGCACTCGATGCTGCGGCACGCCCAGGTCGGCGCAGTCCACGACGTGCGGGGCAACTTGGTAGCCCAGTGCCTGCACTGCCGACACCCAGGCCGGGTACAACGCCCAGTCGGTGAACTCCTCGACGTTCTCTACCAGTGCAGCTTCGGGTCGGTGAAATTCCAGTGCAGATACCACTGCCCAAGCTGTCGAGCGCGATGAGTCGTGCTGCGGGTTACCTGACTTCTTGCCCCGGGCCTTCGAGTGGCCCTGGCAGCACGGAGAGGCCAACAGCAGGTCATGCTTCGGAACTTGCTCCCACCGGGCCTGGTGCAGGTCCTGGCAAACATGCTCTGCATGCGGGTGGTTGGCTGCGTGCCATTTCACGGCCTCAGGCCAGTGGTTTGCCGCCCAGAGTACCTGGACGCCTGCGGCGCGCGCGCCGGTGCTCCATCCGCCGAGGCCGGCGAACAGGTCGATTGCTGTGGGCATGGTAATCTCGGGAAAACTGTTCTGTGGTGGAGAGGGAAAGTGAGTAGAACAAATGAGGATGTATTGCCGGAGTTGCGTAAAGTGATTGAAACTTGTACGGCACAGGTAAAGTGGTCAGGGATGAATGCTTTTGAGTATTTGAAATCAGCCAATGACCTAGTTACCTCCCACCCAAATCTGGCTGCATTTAGTGCAATCTGTGCTGAAGAAGAAGCAGCTGCCGCACTAATTCACTCCGTTAAGACTTTGAGGTATCCCGGCGCAAAGAAAATTAAATTCACTTCACACCCCCATAAACATGCAGTTTTCGTTTTCGTGAGACTTGTCGTTGAGTGGTACCAGTCGCATCAACAGATACCGGACTGGCCGTTTAGATCCTTAGTGCTCAAGATTGCGCCGGAGGGTAAGCGACTGGCGTTGCACATAGTACTTCCATTTAAGGCGCACCCTTTCGCCGTCACCCCATATCCACCACTTAATTTAAGAGTTGAAGGTGCGAGCTCTCTGGAGTCGGTATTGATTGAACACATGGCCGAGTTTTTGAAGACGACCGAGGTTGACAGGGTTAGGTCAATGATCGAGAAAGCGGCGACTTATCGAAATGAATTGCTTTATGCTTCTTCTAAAGGATTGCCTGTTCCCGAAGGAAATGTGGATCAATTTATTACGCATCAATTAGAAAAAGTCGCAATTTTGCTTACAGCCGTTGGGCTTATTGACCCATGGGGAAAGCATCCTCACTCGCCGATTGTCACTACATGTATTGCGCTTTTAGTAAAGTTCATGGACCGCACTGTTTCTGAGCCAGCTTGTATTCCGTAATAGTCATGTCGTGGTCCTTGCGTGCAGGCACCGCCCTCGCTGGAGTGGCGTGAAAATTGGTGGTTGTGATGCCTATGTGCTATCGCTAAATCTGCGAGAGGTCACTTAATGCAGCGGAGGTGAGAAGTCGATGGATACCGAACCAACCAATCAAGAGGTTGCAGTTGAAGTCGGAATCGAAGTGGCTGAGGTGGAGCGATACCGCCGGGAAACCATTCAACTGGGCGATGGTTCTTGGCTTGTGCACTTCTCCTTCGAGATGCCAAAAGAGCTGCGCCACCGTTTCACAGGGAGCTTTACGGCAGTAATCGGCAACCACGCTGCAGTCGAAGACGTTCGGCGAAAGGGGTAGCCGCACCATGCACCTCCCTCCGTGGCCAGGTGCGGCATGGTGGATTTGTTGATTAGGCCAGTTGGAAGAGTCGGCCAGGGAGGCCTGACTCGGACGCTTCCAGGATCTGGTCAGTCAGCTCAATGATGACTGGGTTTTACGGCTGACTGAGTTTTAGGGTTGCAACGCGCCGTTGAACACGTCGAAAGACTCGTACACCACCCAGCCGCCTTCCGTTGCCGGACCTTCGTTGTCGATCACATAGGAACCGGCCTTGAAGTAGAACGGGAACTTATCCCAGGCCGTGTTCACTGTTGCACTGCCGGACAACGTGTCGAGCTGAACACTCAACTCGCCGGAGGCATCAACCTGGACGCTGTATTCAAAGGGCTGGCCCAGTGGGATTGCCTTCTTCAACAGCGTTCGGGTTGTGCTACTTGGTTTATCGCGTGCGTCAATCCGGACAAAGCCGTTCCACCAAATCACCATCAGGAATGGGTTCGGGGCGTTCAGTCCGTGGATTTGACCGACGATAACCTTACCGCTGGATGGAGCGCTCTCGACCCGTACCCGGCCTGCCATAGAGTGCTTGGCGCTGCCGCGAATCCAGTTGAACGAAACAGGGGAGTCAGGAAGTGTCTGGCGGCTTTCTGTACGTGGGGTCTTAGAGGTACCCGATGTGCCGCCCTGGACTGAGCACCAGTAGTTGGTGTGGCCCAGTTGGTCGATCCAGAAGAGGTCTTGCGGCGGTCGCTCTGGATAGAGATAAAGCGTGCCGTGCGCAGTGATGTTTCCAAAGTTGTTCATGGTCATTCCTTTGTGGTTTGGGGTGTGAATTTCGTAGGGCGCCGCCTCTGCGACTTCCGCCAGGCGACTGGCATTCGGATGCCTCACCGGGGTGGCGTGATTCGTTGAAGTGGGGTCTTGGTGAAGAGCCCGGCATGGAGCCGGATACGGAGATTCGTGATGGCAAAAAAGGAACGGCGTACCAGGGCCGAGCGGCTCAAGAAAAAGCAACAGTTCGACGATCTTGCTGCATTGCTTGAGTCAACCCCGGTCGAGTACCGGGCTAAGCTCTACGAAAAGCTAGAGCGGGAGCGAGTTGCTGAGTCGATGGCGAAATCCGGAAAGAAGAACCGTGGAGGCTGGCCATTTGTTTCTGGGAGCTTCGAGAGCGGATCGAAAAAATAACCAACCCCCACCATATCGTTGATCAAGGGGAAGGCGTTGGCTGATTGCGCATGGCAACGACTGATGGCATCCTGCCGCCATATAAGCGCTGTGATTTTTCGACTGGAGTCAATTCAATGTCTACAAATGCGAATGAGGCGATGCTTGAAAAGCTAAGAACCGAGGCAGTGAAGTTAGGAATCGATCCCACACTGGTTCAGCTAGATGACATTTCTGTCGCAAAAACTGGTGACAAGATGCGCTTCAAATGGCGCGATATTGAGATTGAGGCGCCATCCCCTTCGCAGGAGACGTTCGACTCATGGTTTGAGCAGAATGGACAGGTTATCGCTGGTGCGGCTATCGCCCTTGCTGGCGTTACGCTAGGTATTATTGCTTCCGCAGCTTCTTCCTTTAAGCGCTGAAAGCTTGCTGTTAGCGGCAGATAGTCAGGCTGCGGCCCTGACCTTGAAGGTCAGCATGGCAGTCGCGTCGTCGTTGAAGCACTCGGCCAGCTCTTGATAGGCCCGGTACTTGGCCTGGCTGCGAGTGGCTGCCCAAATGCGCTGCACGTAGTGGCGCGCATCGCCCAGCATGTACTTCACGTAGTGGCGCGCATCGCCCAGCATGTACTTCACGTCGTCCCAGTCGTACATGCCGTTGGTTAGGACTTCCCACTGCTTAAGCGGCAGCTTCTCGGCCATCTCGCCGTATTGCATCTCCCAAGTCGGGTGGTAGTTGCGGATGCGCTTCTTCGGGTCGGTGTCGAGGATGACGCCGATGTAGTGCCCGCGATCAGCCAGGATCAAACCTGGCTCGCCGTTGGCGATCACTCGGCGGCCAATCTCGGCCGGCACACCGTAATGTCGGCGCACGTAGTCGCAGTTGTAGTTGCTCATGGCTTTCTCCATGCATGCGCCGCCCTCCGTGGCCGGATGCGGCATGGTGGTTACTTGAGGATTGCGCTGGCGCAGGCCTGTATTTCGATCCAGATCGCCGCCGAAGGCCGTGCTTCGTACTTGACGAGAGCCTTGGCGATGCGCATGGCCAGCTCTTCCTTGCTACCGGTTGGCATTGGCGCCGATTGATGGGCCACCTGGATAGGCAGGTCGAACTGGCCCGGAAGGTCGACTTTCATGCGTCGCGTCTCCTCGATCTTTTGCAAGCCCACTGGGCGGCAGATTGATGTGTTGCTGGCGCCGGCCGTGCCGAACGCGGTTAGAAATGCCTTTCATGCTGCGACCTTCTGCTGTCGCCAGGCGCCGACGGCCTCGAACACTGCAGCGGCCTGAGCCTCTTCAAGCGTCAGGTCTGCGGGAATAGCGATCCAGCCGGAAGCCACGACATGCTGCGGATTGCACTGAGCGCGCAGGTCCGTGTAAGTGGCTTCGATCACGTCAGTGAGATGTGAGGCCAGGTAGTTACCCTGGGGCGCGACCTCGACAGACTTGCAGTACTGCTCGCCGCTGGTGCCAACGCACATGACGCTCAGGTAGATGGTCCAGCGATGAGGGATATCGCACATCGCGTCGACGATCTGGCGACTCCGGATGCGGCTGCAGCTTTTCCAGTTGACCAGGCACTGTTGGCCGCTGGGGTCGATATTCACCACGGCTACATGGTTGGTGCCCAGCAGCGCCCGGCAGGCACGCTCCATCCGGGCTCGCATGTTGTGCGGTTTGCGCTTGCTCATAGAGCCTCCGCGAGCTTCCGCAGGACGGCGCGCTCTGCGGTGCTTGGCCGACGGCGCCGACGTTTCAGGATGGTTTCGGGATCAACCTTCGTGGATCGCATCGGCGGGGGAGTGTTCTGGAACCCTGAGACCTTTGTGGCCTGGCCGCCGGCAGCGAAGAACTTGTCGACGCTCGCGTTCAGTTGCTCAAGCGCCTGGATGCGAGGGTGTGGGATAGGGTCGCCGATCATTGCCGTCCGACCAGCTTGCACTTCGCAGCTGCCTCCATGGCCTGGGCGAAGTTCACTGCCGCGCGGTAGGAGAAGGCAAAACCCTTGGTTTGCCCGCTGGCCAGGTCCACGATGTGGTAAGCCTTACCCTTGGTGACGATCTGGTACCGGACCTGCTGGGCTGGTGCCGGGCGGTTGATCTTGGCGTAAAAGTCGGCTGTGGCCAGGATGGCGCGTTCGCGCAGGGCGGCCAAGCCTTCCACACGCTGATGCATGGCTGGGTGCATGGGGAACTCCTCGGGTAGGTGTCAGGCGTGCAGGTCGAACGATTCGGCCTTGCGGATGATTCGGACCTGGGCAATTCGTCGCTCAGGAACGCGGCGATCGCGGCGCATTGGGTCGGCATCGCCAGTTACGGCGTGCATGGCGATCAAGCCAGCGAGCACGATGCACAGCGGGCTGATGATCTGGCGTTTCATAGCCTCGGCAACCATGGCGGTGCGCCGCAGCACACCGAGCTTGAACATGGCGGCCGACAGTCGCTTCTCGACAGTGCCCGGGGCGATCCCGAGCAGCTTGGCGATTTCCTTTGCGGTCATGCCTTGGGCGACCGCGAGAACGCATTGCAGCTCACGGGGTGCGAGACCGAGGCCGAGGCGGCCTATCCATGAGCCCTCAGTGATCGTTTCCATGATGAATCCTCGGGGTGGCTGCATTGGTCGTGACACTCGCTGCCGTTACCTCCCGGACCAGGGGAGGGCGAGAGCCACGACCGATGTAGCCTGGTGGTAGGGAGTGCCAGGTGATCGGGCTGGAGTCCTATGGCAAATCCAGCAATGCCCCAACTTCGTCTCAAGTTGGCAGAAGTGATGCAGGGGGCCGCTTGCGCGGTGTGTACTCGTCCGCATCGGGGTGGGATCGTGAAGGCTGGGCAATCGACCGGTTAATCCGCGTCGAGGTGGCCGCCCCGCTGTTTGCTTGCAGCTCATCCGATCCCACTCCGATGCGGCCTGCGGGGCAGGTGACCGGGCAGTTAACGTCAGGCTGACGTGGCGCTGGTTGTCTACGGAAGCGGGTTGGCGAGGGCCAGGCGATCGAAGTACTGGGCGCGATATTTCTCCCACTGCGCACGGATGCTCGGGCGATCCGCGTAACCCTTCGAGAGACCGAACAGCTCGCGCTGCTCTTGTATCCAGCCCTGAATGTTCATGCAGACGCCGCGAGCGCGGCGGGAGCGGAACTGCTCTGTGGTTTCGCCTGGTTTGCGGAACTGGTTGATGTTGCGCATCGTCTTGCCCTCCAGGGCGGTTGATTTCCCGTCTGGCCCTGTCACCAAGGCCAGCCAGTGAAATCCGGTGTTTCTTTCTCTCCGACCGCGACCCTAGTCCGCCGGATAACTGATTTCGCGCTTTACGCTGCACGCCTGGGTCAGTTGCCAACCCTCTGAACAGTTGAGGCCTGTCCATCGCTGCCTTTGTTGCTGGCCGGTGGTGATCCGGCGATGGGGCAAAGTTAACCGGCGGTATTTTTTACGTCAATACCGGCGGTTAATTATTTTTCTGATCGGTTCAGCTAAGCTCGCGCAACGCTGTACGGATATACAGTTATGAGGGTAGGAAATGGGAGCAGCACAAAAAGTCATGGCGCCATTTGAGAGAGAGGAGCTAACAAGCCTGGAGAAGCTAGGGCTACGCGTTTCGGCGATGATCAATTCGCCGCTTGCGCAGCTAGATAGGAGGGTGCTGATCCACCGTCTGGACACGGACAGCGATCAGGATTGGGGGACGATTATGGAGTTACTGTTGGAAACCGACGGCCTAGACATGACCTTCTGCGATGACGGCTCTGTTTTCCTAAAATGGGATGCGCCGACAGATGACGATCGGGTGATCGATAGGGGAGAGGATGTCGACTTGGTGGAGCGGGAAGAGGAGGTACCTTTTTGACAGGCATGAAAATGCCCGCCGAGGCGGGCCGTTTCAAAAACCAGATGCGGATGGCAGCGGCGCCACCTCGCTGAGCACATCAAAACCATCCACCTGCCTAGGCACCTTGCTTGCAAGGTGTTTGAAAGCTGGAGATATGAAAACTTTAATCGCCAGAGGCTGGCCCGGGCGATAAAAAGTCGAGATGGAAATCGCGCGATCAGATGGGGCATCCAGAGCTTCGAGAAGATGCTCGGCGGCAACCATCAGGCTCGCATCGTTAGACATTGTGTCCTCCTACCAGTGTCGCTCCCAGCGCTTGAAGGATAGGCCGAATGGGTAAAATTAGCGACTTCGCTCCACCAGGAGCCGAAGAGTCGTTACCTCCCGCGAAGACAATACCTACTGCGGCGATAGCTCTACCATGGTCGTCCACCTGTACCACTAGTGATCCCGAATCGCCTGAGAGAGAAAACTCAGCACCGATGCCGTGAGCTGTGAAAACACTCCCGAACCAGATCGTGCCGCTGAAACCGTAGCTTTGAGCTGAATAGTTTACGGCGGTGGGGCGGAGGCCTCTACTAACTATTTGACCCTTCGTATGCCTTGTCGTTCGCCCAACCTTTTCGATCTTCATACCTTCAACCGGGTCAGCTACCGCGATCGGGGTGTCAAAAGCCTGTCCTTGCATCGATGAGACATCAGCCAGACTCCTGATCAAAAAGAGTGCGGCATCCGTGTTCGCTGCGATGTCTACGTTACCAACAGACCCAACGTGCATTTCCAGCGCTCGAGTATGGAAGCCTAGCGTAAATGGCGGGATGCTGGTGGGGCCAACATCAATCACACCGGGAGCTAGGATTGGCGTGCCTGGCAAAACATGGCTACATAACGCGCTAACGTGGTTGTTGGTTAAGCCGTAGATCTGTCCATCAGGAAGCTTGACCAAAGCACCCAGTGTGCCGGCAGATGCGTCATTGCCTGGGGATATCGAAGAACCGCACGTGTAGCGGTCTTGGCCGCCAGCTTGATGGATGGCAAAGGTCGCACCCTGGCTGCGCAGATGATCCTTTCCGACCGTCTCAACCACACCGTGCGGATAAGCCAAGCCCTTCCGATAGATCCCATGGGGTAGTGACTTGAGTTCTTTTTGAGTGACTTTTCGGGTGGTGTAAAGGTAAACGGTGTGATTCACCTCGTTGAAGGTAATCGAATCAAGACCTCGATGCCGAAGGATCTGTTCCGCATCTGCAGAAAGGGCTATTGGCTGGACTGCTGCCAAATGGGCCTGATCAACATCGGCAGGAAGTTGGGGGAGCAGACCTCGCTGCACAGCCCATTTGGCGATACCACTCGCCACCTCGAACGTTTTCAATACTTGCGGTACAGGCACTGGAGGTGGAGGTGCAGGTATCAACCCGTTTGGCAAAGGCGGTACGTTGTGTTGCATAAACTCCCCGTGACTTTCTCAAACTGAGGCAGCTTTTAGGAAGCTCCTGCCCCGAAATGTTACGCATCTATGTGCATAACTCCTTGTTATTTAAACTTTTCTTGCGTTCCATACGAGAAGGACTTTGGCGTGAATCGTCACGTCATCAATCCGTGCAGACTGCTTCTCATAGTTTCGATTGTCAGATATCAGCCAGACATGATCCTCATCCTGGCGCTGTAGTCGTTTGATGAGCAGATCCCCATGCCAGGTGAGCACATACACGCCTTCGCCCTGATAGTCGTTTACCCCTCGATCGACGATTACTGGATCCTTGTCGTTGATCGTTCCTTCCATGCTCTGGCCCCATCCAGTGATCATCGCCAGGGCCTGGGCCGCGGAGTAGGTTACACCTTTCTCCCGCAGCACTTCCTCGCGAATCACCACATTCCGGATGACCTCGCTGTACTCGGCCGGCACCTGGCCGTGCCCCATCGCGGCGCGGATGTCGTACTGAGGGATTGAGATATCGCCAGGGCATGCCGCCACCGCATCCGCAACCGGCATATGCTCACCCGCTGGAGTTGGTAGTGAGGACTCGGCAAGGCTGTCCGCCACGGCTTTCGCAATCTTGTCCTGCGCAGCGGCATCCAGAGATTTGCCGCCATGCTTGCGAAGCATCTCCAAGACTTTCTCAGCGGCTCCAGTTGAGGCTACCTGACCCTTGGCTGGAGCGCCTCGCATCTGTGCTATCTCCGAGGCGAGCCGAGGACTGAATCGTTCTACCGGCTCTTCAAGCAGCCGAGACAGAACCGCAGCAAATTTGGCGTTCAGCGGATTGGTGCCATTCAGGTACATGGCTACGCCGGCCGGAGAAATATCAGCAGCTTCGGCAACCTTCGCCTGCGTAAGCCCAAGGGCGTTCTTTTTTTGCATGAACAGCTTTTTTGCTGCTTCGCATTCGGCCTTGAGGTCTGGGGAGAGATCTTTCTTTTTCGTCATGCGCGAAATTTAACCGGAGGTTAACTTATTCGCCTCAACCGCCGGTATTGAACAAACGGTAACCGGCGGTTAATATCGAGGCCATTCAATACCGAGGCAATGTCATGAACAGAACACTGCTGCCCGAGCTCGTTGAGCGAATTGGTCAGACCGCTGTGGCTAAGGGGCTCGACGTGAGCGCCCCCGCAATTGCCAAAGCCATGAAAACGCGCCGAGTCATTTTTGTAATTGAAAACGACGACGGGACCATGTCTGGCGAGGAAGTTCGCCCTTTCCCGAGTCGGCCGGTTCTGCACCGTGCCGGCGCCTGACACGAAGAATTATGCGTGACCTGGCTTTGCGCCAGTAGTGAGACCGTCCTGCTGTTCATTCGTCCAGTACCTGAATCGCAGACATAAAAAAACCGCCTGGCAGGGCGGCTTTCTCTACAGCTTTAGAACGAGTTGAAGCATGACAAACATCGTCCAAATTGACAAGTCCAGGGGGTTTACCCGGATGGACAACCAGCTCATGGATGGCCTGCTGGCTATCGATCTCTCAGCCCGGGAGATGAAGATCGTGCTGTACGTGGCCAAGGCCACCATCAACTTCGGCGCCGGTGCTCAACGCATCCCGGCAACCGACATTGCCAAGGCTATTCACGCTCACCCTGACACCGTGTCGAAGGCGATCTCCAGCCTGCTGCGCCGTCGCGTGCTGTACCGTGAGGGCGGGGCCCGTGGTGACATCGGGGTCAATGACCCTAAAGATTGGGTCTACGTCCCTGATCCGAAACAGACCAAATCGTCTGATTCGGCTGAAGTTGTCCGAATCGGCGAGCAGGCCAAACAGACCAAAACCGACGAGTCCCTTCTCTATTCCAAGAAAGAAACCCCCTATGTAAATCTTCCTTCGGAAGATATTACATCTCCCCCCAGCGTGCCGGCCCCGGCCAAAGACGAGCGCAAGGCTCCGTTCGGGAGAGCCGCGATGCTGGCCGACAATCCGCACGCTCTGGACGAGTCGCTGATCGCTGATTACCTCGCTCTCCGCAAAGCTAAGCGGGCCTCCATGAGCGCCGGCATCTGGTCCGGGCTGAATGCAAAGCTCGAACAGTGCAAGGCCTTCGGTATTCAACCGGCGAAAGCCCTGGCTATGGCGATCGAGAATGGCTGGCAGGGCTTCGAGGTCGACTGGGTCACCAAGCGGCTCGCGACCCAGGGCAAGAGCGCTCCGGCCTCCAACCACCATGGCTTTGCCGACCGCGATTATCACGCCGGCCTGACCGAGCGGGGGGATGGTACCTATGCGTTCTGAAAACGTGGTTCACCTGTCCAGCATGGCTGGCCCGCAGGTCAATTCGATCGCGGTGTGCGAAGAGCACGGCGAGTACCAGGCCACCACTCACCAAGTGCTTAGCCGCACCTTCCGCTCGCAGTGCCCAGCGTGCAAGGCCGAGCAGCAGGCCAAGTCGAAGGTCGAAGCAGCCGAGCGCGAGCGTCAGGAACTGGCGTGGAAGCTGGGTGACTCTCTGGTGCCCAAGCGCTTCAAGGGCAAGACGTTTGATACCTACCAGGCCAGCAACTCTGGGCAGGCCAAGGCGTTGGCGCGCTGCAAGCTCTACGTCGAGCAGTTCGAGCAGAACCTTGCGGTGGGCCGCAGCGTGATCATGGTCGGACGCCCCGGGACCGGAAAGACGCACCTTGGCGTCTCCATCGCCCAAGCGGTCATGGCCACCACCGGACACACTGCCGCTTACCGGACGCTGGGCAGTGTCCTGCAAGCTATTCGCGCGACTTTCGACGGCAGTTCTGGCCAGAGCGAAGGGAGCATCCTCGACGCCTTGATCCGTCCGACGTTGCTGGTCCTGGACGAGGTCGGTGCCAGCAAGGAATCGCCGGGCGAGTTTGAGTTGAGCCGGCTGTTCTCGATCATCAATGGCCGCTACGAACGGATGCTGCCCACCATCGTGATCTCCAACCTCGACGCCAGCGAGCTGCCCGCCGCGATGGGCGAGCGCTCGGCTGATCGCCTCCGTGAGGGTGGTGGATTCGTGTTGCCGTTCACCTGGGAGTCGCACCGCGGCATGGAGGGTGTATGAGCGACCAAATGCTGCTGCCACCCAACCCTATCGAATATCGCTGGGCGCTGTATTGCCGCAGCCACTTGTTCGGTCTCTCTGACAAGCCTGAGCCGCCTGTTGCCATCTACCGAGATGAGCAGGTTGCCCGGGCCCATGGCGGCAGACTGTGGCCGTCCACCTGGATCGTTGTTGATCTTCACAAGGACGAGCATCCATGAAGCAATCCAAACTGACCAAAGCTGCGCGCGGCCGGGAGTGCCAAGTGCGTATACCCGGTGTGTGCAACGGCAATCCTGAAACCACCGTGCTGGCTCACTACCGAATGTCCGGGACCTGCGGCGTCGGCATGAAACCGAACGATCTGCAGGGCGCTTGGGCGTGCAGCGCTTGCCATGACGCTTGCGATAGTCGCAGCCGGTTGATCAGCCGTGAAGAAGCTCGCCAGTACCACGCGGAGGGTGTCATGCGCACCCAGGCCGTGCTGATCAGCGAGGGAGTGGTCGCCGGATGCTGAAAGCTGCCAAGCCCCGCGTGTTCGCTGCAAGGCCGCAGCGTAAGAAGCCGGTAGACCGGGAAGGGCAGGAGCAGGCCGCGTTGATGGCTGAGCTCGCATTGCGTTTCCCGGCCGCTGCGAAGTTGATCTACCACGTCCCGAATGGCGGGCACCGGTACAAGCTGGTTGCGGCCAAGCTGAAAGAGCAGGGCGTCAAGGCCGGCGTGCCTGATTTGGTACTGCCGATGGCGCGCGGCGGGTACTTCGGTCTGTACATCGAGTTCAAGGCCAAGCCGCCGTTTGACGCGCCAGTGTCGGCCAGTCAAGACGCTTACATCCAGGCGCTGATTACTCAAGGCTACCTGGCCATTGTCTGCCGGGGCTCCATCGATGCGGTTGAAGCGATCCGCGCCTACCTGCTGCTACCACAGACCAAGGTGGCGGCATGAGCGCAACGGTGGCGGTGAAGTTCAGCGAGGCCGAAGTGCGCCGCCAGGCCGCTGACGTGTCGGTGCGCGATCTGCGTGACCCACGTCACCCGGGCCTGTACCTGCGGTTCTGGAGCGCCCGGGACCGCGGTACCTGGCATCTGGTGCGTGGCAAGCGCTGGGTACCGATTGCCCGCTGGCCGGAGCTGGGCGTGGCGGCGATGTTGGCTGAGCTGCCTGCACTGCGTCAGCGGCTGATGCGCAGCCCCGCGACCGCACCGGTGGCTTCGGGCATAACCACCGTGGGGCAGCTGCTCGACTGGTACATCGAACGCATGACGCGCGACCGCTCACTGTCCGCGAAGCGTAAGGCCGCCGCCCGGTCGGCTGTCGCCCAGCACTTGAAGCCGCGCCTGGATGACCTGGCCCTGGCCGAGGTGAATGGCGAATCACTGGACAAGCAGTTGATGTGGCCGTGTCAGGCCGAGGTGTCGCTGTCCTACCTGCGGCAGATGTTCGCGCTGCTGCTGACCGGCTTTCGTCAGGCGTTGCAGCTGGGCTTGATCGACAGCAACCCCATGGCCGGGATGCGCTTTAGTGACTTCACCAAGGCCAAGATCCTGCCCAAGGCAGCGCGCTTGCGTGACGTGCAGTTGCCCGAGCTGATGCAGCAGCTGACCCATGCCTTCGAGGCAACACCAGATGACGCCATGCTGGCCCTAATGATGCTGGCCCACGGCACCCGGATCGGCGAGACCCGCATGGCGCGCTGGAGCGAGATCTCGCTGTCCGCTGCTGAGTGGTTCATCCCAGCGGCCAACACCAAGACTCGCACCGAGCACCGCCTGCCACTGACCAACCAGCTCAAGGCGCTACTGGTCCGGTACCGGGCTATCCAACAAGCCCAAGGGTATGCGGGTGCTTACTTGTTCCCGAACCGCCGCGGCTTCTCGTTGAGCGAGAGCCAGGCCAGTGCCGTCTTCACCCGGCTGGGGCAGGGCGAGTGGACCAGTCACGACCTGCGCAAGGTATCCCGCAGCACCTGGACTGACCTTGGCATCGACGGCCACATCGGCGAGATGCTGCTCAACCACACGCTCGGCAAGATCGCCAGCACCTACATCCACACCCAGGCCATGCAGCAGCGTCGGGTAGCACTGGAAAAGTGGCACGGCTGGCTTGATCAGATCGGGTTCAAAGTCATTCACCGCCTTACAGAGGCCTTATTTGAAATTTCACAGAATGCACCACAGGCCACGAATGACAGGGCTTCGGGCGACCTTACCGAATTAGTTATTAGCGAGGATTTGAAATGACAGGGAAGTGCCACGGGCCGACCTTCAAGAAGCACATGATCAAGTTGGCCGAATGCCCAAGCTGCCGCGGCCGCGGTGTAGTACAGGGCGTTTTCCATGAGTTGGACTGTGACGCATGCGACGCATCGGGGTGGATTGATCGATGGACCAGTCAGAAGCTGCCGCTGGGGGAGCTGGCAGCTCAGCTGGGCATGAATCTGCGCGCAGTACTGAAGCAGGTTGAGCAGTTGAAGAATCCTCAGGCCACCGGGCCGGAGGCGAATTACCAGGACGGCAACCGGCTGGGCGCCGGTGGCATTAACTACACCGGGGACTAAGGGGAAGGACATGGTTTATAGCAGCGTATCGGGGGCGGTAGTTGCAGCGTTGGCAGCAGGCGAGAAGGGTGCTGCGAAGGGGCAGGCGTGGCAGAAGCTGTACAAGTCGGCCGAAGAGGAGGGCGGGTGTCTGGCGTCGCTGAGGGGCTCATCGCATGGGCTGGACCGCACCCAGGTGGATTACTGGTTGTCGGCTCGCCTGCATCACTTACTGATCCCGCGGCATTGGGATGCACTGAATGCAAAGTACGCCACCAACAAGGCGAAGAAGCTGCAGGGTATCTCCGCTGTGGTCCCATTGATCGCCAGCCCGGCGCCTCAGCTGTTCATCTACAAGGCGGCCACGGCGTGGGCGATCCCGAAACTGAAAGGGGCTCGCCGGAAGGGGTCGCACTCGGTGTCGGTGGATATTCCGCTGGATGTATCTGATTGGCGGCGTGACAACCTGGTGAGCGCTGCGCTGGCTGCCGGACAGTCCGAACGGAAGAAGGCAGAGGCTTTGGCAGAGGATCTGATAATTCTCCCCGACAGCTTTTACGACATGAACACCTGGGATGTGGATGCAGCGCCCGAGTCGACGCGCTATCGCTGGAAGGATGGGATTAAGGAAAAACTCAACGGCATGGTCAGTGATGCACTCGCTGAGGTCCGAAGAATTCTGGAGGCTGAGGATCTGTTGATCAAAGAGGCAGCGTGATTGCCTGTTGACATCAGTGAGAGAGTGAGAGAAATTATTCCCATCCTGTCATTCCTGCGCGTGTTGAGGAGTGACCCAAAAGCCCGACCATTGTGTCGGGCTTTCTCGTTTCTGAAGAGCCATTGATTCGCTATTATTGGGCGACTCGGGAGGAAATGAGATGCCAAATCAAAATGAGGCGCGCGGCTTAATCGCTGCGAAGGCGTCGAGAATTGAGGCTTTGTTGCGTGAGCTGGGCGGGCAAGGAAAAGGGCTAAAAGAGCTCAGTTCCAATGTGGCTTATTTGTTAGATGATGAGACCTTAAACCTCGTTCGGAAAGTCTATGTGGTCCGTAACCGTGCGGTGCATGAGTCAACGTTCGAGATTTCTCAGAAAAATCTTGATCGTTACTCTGAAACTGCAGACGCACTCATATCGCTGCTAGAAAGGAAGCAGACTCCTTTTTCGGCGCCCCCTTTGTTAGAAGAAAGCGGCGTTAAGCGCGATCCAATTATTTCTGTTCGACGCTCAAAAGCGAAGTACGCTTTGGGAATGGGTGTGGAGGGTAAGGCTGAAAACGGTATCAGCCATACAGATTCCGGCATTATCGAACGCGGCCAATCCAAGATAGAAACAAGTGAGGCGCCAGTCTCGTGCGGTACTGAGCAAGCAGCGTATTGCAAGGAAAATTCTGCGCGCGCGACCTCCACCCCGGCCCCGGCTGCAACTAGCGGAAAATCTGCTGGAGTCGCAGAGTCGAAGGAAGGAGTACGCTCAACCTCCTTGAAGTCAGAATTGAAAGGTGCGCTTATCACGTTCGCGGTTAAGGCGGTGTTGTCCGATATTTTTAGGCGGTGATAACCGAGTGCGCTGAAGTTCGTTGAGTTATTACTAAACCCCGATAATCGGGGTTTTTTTTGGAGTATCACTTATGGCCGAGCCGAGCACCGGCGCCCTTGCAGTGACCGGCGTACTTGCCAGCGTCGGCCTAGGTGCTGCCTTTCCCCAGTTGGATCTCGCCGCACTGGTCGGCGCGTTCGGCGGGGCTTTCTTCTATGTGGTGTTCGCCAAAGACATCAGTACCTGGCGGCGTGTCGGTTATCTGCTGACGGGATGGATCGGTGGTTACTTCGGTAGTGCCGAGTTGATGGGCAGAACCTGGACCCAAACCGCTGGCTTCAGCGCCTTCGTATGCGGCGTGCTTTGCGTCGTCACGTTCTCTGGTTTGCTGGAGTGGATGCAGACCGGCCGCATGCCGACCTGGCTGCAATGGGTCTTCCGCCTTCGGGCTAGGAAGGAGGGTTGAATGGTTGCCGTTATCCAGGCTGCTCTATGTGCCCTCATCTTCGTGATGATCGGTTTGCGTTATCGGCCATATCCTAATGCCCGCTACAAGCTAGGGGTTTCCCTGATGGCCTGGGCAGCATGTGCAATCACTGGCATGCAGTTCGTTAGTCTCATCGGGCGCATGGCGCTGCACGATGACTTTGCTGACGCTTCCTGGTTCAACACTGCGTTCTATCTACTGGTCGCCATCCTGGTTTGCCGGGCAAAGGGCAATGTGGCCAAGATAGGGAGGGTGGACTGATGGTCAGGCTCAAGACCCTTGGGTCCCGCATCAAGGAAAGCACCAGCTCACGGGTTAAGGTCGTGACACCAGGCAGTTGGCGAAGCGACAAGACCAGCACCCAACGAGGCTACGGCTACAAGTGGCAGCAGGCGCGAGAGCGCTACCTGTTTGATCATCCGTTGTGCGTGTACTGCGCGCGGCACGGTCTCACCGCTGCGGCCAGTGTGGTTGACCACAAGATCCCACATCGAGGAGACCAGGACCTGTTCTGGAATCAATCGAACTGGCAGTCGCTGTGCAAGCCCTGCCATGACTCGGTCAAGCAGGCTGAGGAGGCTGGAGGTCTGATTGGTTGATGGGTCAGCGAATCGTCGCAGATCGGCTCACGTCGCCTCGAGGTACGTCAATGGCGTGCTGCTAAAGGGGTAGGGGGGTTAAAAGCGAGGGATTCTCATCTAGCTAGACCGCCCTCGACCTCATTCGCACATTTTTTCCCAATTAACGGAAAAGTTAACCATGGCTTTAACCGACAAAAAGCGACGGTTTGCTGACGCTTTGCAGTCGGGGGCCACCAATCGCGAGGCGGCAATTGCTGCCGGATATTCCGAGAAAACCGCGTCACAAGCGGGCTCCAAGCTGGCGAGGGACCCTGATGTTATAGCTGCAATCGGCAGAAAGCTACGGGCCAAAACCGCTACTCCGACAGAGGTTAAAACTGCGCGGAAAGTTAACTCGCCGCCGGAGGCTGCGTCGGCTGACGACGGCCTGGTCTTCGCCGAGTTCGACGACCCTCGCGACTTCCTGACTGCAGTGATGAACGAGCAGTCTGCAGAGCCAAGGCTGAGGGTCGACGCTGCCAAGGCACTCATGCCCTACATGCACGGCAAAGTCGCCGACCAAGGCAAGAAAGAAGCCCGCCAGGATGCCGCCAAGGAGGTGGGCAAGGGGCGCTACGCACAAGGCAAACCGCCGCTCTCTGTCGTCAAGGGGTAACTCATGCAATGGACTACCGCCTGCCCAGACTGGTGGCGGCGATTGGCTGCGGGCGAGTCGATCATTCCAGAGCCGCTGTTTCCTGATGAGGCCGAAGCCAGCCTTGAGGTGTTCAAGGGACTGAAGATCGTCGACGCCCCTGGCAGTCCGACAATCGAAGCATCTTGCGCTCCATGGGTGCTGGCCTTCGCCGGTGCGGTGTTCGGCAGCTACAACAGCGAGACCGGCGAGCGACTGATTCGGGAGGTGATGCTTTGTATTCCGAAGAAGAACAGTAAGTCGACCATCGCTGCGGGCATCATGCTGACGGCGCTGATCCGCAACTGGCGCCTCTCGGCTGAATTCATCATCTTGGCGCCCACCAAGGAGATTGCGGATAACTCGTTCGTCCCGGCCAAAGACATGGTCAACAACGATGAGGAGCTGAAAGCACTTCTGCATGTTCAGCCGCACTTACGGCTGATCACCCATCGTGAGACGGGCGCCACGCTGAAGGTGGTAGCCGCTGACAGCGACGTGGTGGGCGGCAAGAAAGCGGTCGGCGTATTGATCGACGAAGCCTGGCTGTTCGGGAAGAACCCGAAAGCAGCGGACATGATCCGCGAGGCTACCGGCGGCCTGCTGTCCAGGCCGGAAGGTTTCATCATCTGGCTGACAACCCAGTCGAACGAACCACCGGCGGGCGTGTTCAGGTCGAAGCTGTCCTATGCCCGCGGCGTTAGGGACGGGCGCATTGAGGACAACCGGTTCCTTCCGATCATCTACGAATTCTCGCAAGAGATGATCAAAAGCGGCGAGGCACGGAAGCCCGAGAACTTCCACCTGGTCAACCCGAACATGGGTTACTCGGTCGACCGCCCCACGCTGGAACGCCTCTTCATGCAGGCGGAGCTCGACGGCGAGGCAGATCTGCGAGGCTTCCTGGCCAAGCACCTCAATATCGAAATTGGCCTGGCCCTGATGTCCGACAGCTGGGTCGGTGCTGAATTCTGGGAGCCCCAGTCGCTTCCTGGCCTGACGCTCGATGCGCTGCTCGCCCGGTGCGAGGTGGTGGATATTGGTGGTGACGGCGGCGGCCTCGATGACTTGCTCGGATTGGCCGTTCTCGGCCGCGAGATTGGTACCCGCAAGTGGCTGCACTGGGCCCATGCCTGGGCGCACCCATCCGTTCTGGAGCGGCGCAAGTCCGAAGCTCCCCGCCTAAGAGACCTTGAGGCGACCGGCGATCTGACGATCGTTGAGCATATCGGTGACGACGTAGAGCAGTTGGCGGCCATTGTTGCCCGCGTCAATGCCACCGGTTTGCTGGACAAGGTCGGTCTCGACCCAGCCGGTATCGGCGCGGTGCTCGACGCTCTGGCAGATGCCGGTGTCGAGGAAGACAAGATCGTGGGTATCTCCCAGGGCTGGAAGCTGACCGGCGCAATCAAGACGACCGAGCGCAAACTTGCCGAGGGCGCTTTTCTGCACTGCGGTCAGCCGTTGATGGCCTGGGCCTGCGGCAATGCGAAGGGCGTTCCTTCTGCCAACGCGTTCCTCATCACGAAGCAGGCCTCGGGTACCGCAAAGATCGACCCGCTCATGGCCACATTCAACGCTGTTTCACTGCTAAGTCTGAACCCGGAAGGGAGGGGCGGAATGGACAATTTCATGGCTGGCATTCGGGATCCTTTGATCGCATGAGCGCATTCCACTATTTCATCGTCACCTCACTGGTGGCCTTTTGCATGGCTTGTGCTGGCGTCTGGATGTTGGCCGGTACCGGCTGGGCCTTGCTCGCGGGAGCGCTGAGCTTGTTCAGCATCGCAGCGTTCATTCTCCGAGGGCTGAGCAGTGATTAAATCGCTATCCCAGGCACTGGGTGCTGCCGCGACAAAGCCATCTGCCAGCCTCGGCAAGTCCATTCGGCTCTCGGACGGAGGCTTCTGGAGCAGCTTTTTCGGGGCGCAATCGAGTAGCGGCAAATCTGTCACAGTCGACAACGCCATGCGGCTATCGACTGTTTGGGCATGCGTGCGAATCATCTCGACCTCTGTTGCCGGTTTGCCGCTGAGCATCTACCGCCGCTTACCCGACGGCAGCCGAGAGAGTGCCCGGGACTTCCCTCTGTACGACGTGGTGCATACCAGCCCGAACGAAGACATGGCGGCCTTCCATTTCTGGCAGTCTGTCGTGGCATCCATGCTGTTGTGGGGCAACGCATACTGCGAGATCCATCGCGCCGCAGGACGGGTCATCGCGCTGGATTTCCTAATGCCGTCGCGGGTCGACTTGGAAGTCGATGACGACGGCCGCTTGAGGTACTTCTTCAAGCCCCGCAAAGGGCCCAAGCGGGAGATTCAGCGCGAGAGCATGCTGCATATTCCGGCCTTCACTCTGGATGGCCGGGTTGGCCTGTCTGCAATCCGCTATGGCGCTGATGTGTTTGGGGCGGCGATGTCGGCGGACGATGCCGCGAACAACACGTTCAAGAACGGGATGATGCCAACTGTAGCGTTCTCGGTAGACAAGACGCTTAACCCTGCGCAGCGTGTCGAGTTTCGTGATTACGTGAAGACCATTTCCGGCGCGCTCAACGCAGGTCGAAGCCCAGTGCTTGAGGCTGGGGTGAAGCCGGAGATGATCGGAATCAATCCAGCTGACGCCCAGTTGCTGGAGTCGAGAGGGCACAGCATCGAGGAGATCTGTCGCTGGTTCGGTGTACCGCCATGGATGGTGATGAAGACCGACAAGGGGAGCAACTGGGGCACCGGCCTGGAGCAGCAGCAAATCGCTTTCCTCACCTACTGCATCATGTCCTATACGGCGCCAATCGAGCAGTGCGTGAACAAGCGCTGTATGACTGCCGTGGATCGAATCAACTTCTACGCCGAGTTTTCGCTCGAAGCATTCCTGCGGGCAGACAGCACCGGCCGCGCCGCCTATCTCAGCACCATGGGTCAGAACGGGTACATGACCCGCAATGAGGGCCGTCGGAAGGAAAACCTGCCCAGCATGCCCGGCGGTGATGTTCTCACCGTTCAATCCAACCTTGTTCCCCTGGACCAGTTGGGCAAACAAAGCGATGGGCAAGCCGCACGGGCCGCCCTGAAGAACTGGCTGCAAGAGTCAGAAAGCACCTCTCGGGAGTAACCCATGAAACTGAAGATCCAGTCTCGCGGCCTGCGCAGCGAGCTGAGCCCGCGCGCGCTCGATAAATGGAACCCGGCAATCCAGGCTGCCGTCGAGAACACCTCCGACACGATCACTGTGTATGGGGTGATTGGCGAAGACTGGTACGGCGAGGGCGTGACCCTCAAGCGTATCGACGCAGCGTTGCGCGCTATCGGCGAGCGTGATGTGACCGTCTACATCAACTCCCCGGGCGGCGACATGTTTGAAGGCATCGCCATATACAACCGCCTGCGCGAGCACAGCCACAAGGTCACCACCAAGGTACTGGGCATGGCCGCCAGTGCCGCGTCTGTGATCTACCTCGCTGGCAGTGAGCGAGCAGTGGCTAGCAGCGCTTTCCTGATGATCCACAACTGCTGGACCTTTCTTGCCGGCAATCGCCACTACCTGCGCGACGTGGCCGATGACATGGAAGAGTTCGACGCGGCGATGGCCGACCTGTATGCCGAAACCAGCGGCCAACCAGTTCCGGATATGGCCGAGATGATGGACGACGAGACCTTCATCCGCGGCAAGCGTGCCGTTGAGCTGGGCCTGGCCACCGGCCTGTTATCAGCCGCCGAGATCACCGAGCGCGAAACCGAAGAAACCGGTCAGGCCAATGCGCTCAAGGCCATGGACATTGCTTTGGCCAAGTCCGGCATGCCGCGCTCCGAGCGCCGCGAACTCTTCGCCAGCTTCAAGACCGGTACGCCTCGCGCTGCCGGCGGGGACACGCCGCGCGCTGTCCCGACCGACAAGCCCAGCGCTGTCGCGCCAGACCTCTCCGCCTCTCTGAGCGCGGCAACCAATCTCCTCAATTCTCTGAAAGGAAAGTGACCATGGACTTTGAAGCCCAAGTCAAGGAACTCAACGCCAGCCTGAAAGGCATTGGCGACCAGATCAAAGCCCAGGCTGAGGCGACCGATAAGCAGATCAAGGCCTCCGGCGAGATGACCGCTGAGACCCGTGCCAAGGTAGACGAACTGCTGACCAAGCAGGGCGAGCTTCAGGCGCGAATGGGCGAAGCCGAGCAGAAACTCGTGAACGCAAACAGGGGCCGCTCCGAACAGGACGAACCGCAGAAGTCGGTCGGTGCACTGGTGATCGGCAGCGAAGAAATGCAGGACATGAATTCGTCCTTCCGTGGTTCGCGTCGAGTCTCTGTGCCGCGTGCAGCGATCACCACTGCAACTGGTGGTGATCTTGTCCCTGCTCAGCGCTTAGCGGGTATCGTCGCGCCACCTCAGCGCCGACTGACTATTCGCGACCTGGTGGCGCCCGGTGAAACGGAATCGAACTCCATCGAGTACATCCGGGAGACTGGCTTCACCAACAATGCGCGAACCGTCGCGGAGACCACCGCTAAGCCGTACTCCGACCTGACCTTTGCTCTGGCCACCGCGAACGTCCGAACCATCGCTCACCTGTTCAAAGCGAGCCGCCAGATGCTCGATGATGCAAAAGCGTTGCAAAGCTATATCGACGGTCGAGCGCGTTACGGCCTGAATATGGCCGAAGAAGCTCAGTTGCTCTACGGCAGCGGTACCGGCGCGAATCTTCAGGGCCTCATGACCGTTGCACAGCTGTACGCGGCGCCCGCTGGCGTAGCGGTGGTCGGCGAGCAGCGAATTGATCGGCTGCGTCTGGCGCTACTGCAGGCCGAGTTGGCCGAGTTCCCTTCGGACGGCATCGTGCTGAACCCCATCGATTGGGCGGCGATCGAACTGACGAAGGATGGCGAGGGGCGCTACATCATCGGTCAGCCCCAGAGTGGCACCGATGCTCGTCTCTGGAATCGTCCAGTGGTGTCCACCCAGGCCATGACTCAGAACGACTTCTTGGTCGGCGCCTTCAAGCTCGGCGCGCAGATCTTCGATCGGATGGAAATCGAAGTGCTGATCTCGACCGAGAACGACAAAGACTTTGAGAACAACATGACGACGATCCGTGCTGAAGAGCGATTGGCGTTCGCCATCTACCGCGAAGAAGCATTCGTCACTGGCCCCCTGACCACGGTCACCCCCTAAACCTTCCGCGTTGCGGCGCCAGTAATGGCGCCCGACTGGAGTACTTTTATGGCGCGTAAACAGGAAACACCAGCACCCACGGCAGGAGTGAAAGATCCTGCCTCGCCCACTGAGGCCAATGCTTTTCAGCCGGAAGGTGGCTTGTCCGCTTCGGCTGACACTGCGGCCTTGCCGACCACCGGCGAGGGCGGACCGGCGGCCACGGATCCAGGCATGCCGGAGAGCCCGGTGCAGGAACTGCCAGTAGGCCATGCAGGTTCGAGCGTTGAACTGGAGCCGGCTGCGATCACACAGGCTGCCGAAACCGATACCGCTGCAATCGACTTAGACACGCCCGAATGTGCCGGCCACGACGGATCGGTGGCAACTGAGGGCAGCAATGACTCTGATCAACCTACGGGCAGGGAAGGTCCAGCGGTCAGTCCCAACCCTGCGGTTCTTCAGATATACCCGCTCCGATCCTACATGGATGAAGGCGAGCTTCGTCGTCGTGGTGGTCCAGCTTACTCGGTCCCGCGTCGACACGCTGAAGAGCTGGTGCAACGGAAGCTGGCATCGCTCGACCCGCTGAAGGAGTAGAGGTATGTCGGTTATCAGCTTGACCCTCGCCCGTCACCACCTTCGAGACCCTGACGATGCTGACGAATACTTGGAGCTCCTGATCGAGGCGGCTGAAGGGCAGGCGATGGACTACCTGAACCGTCGTTTCTACACCGACCAGCAGGCGCTGGATGAGGCTGTCGCCGCCGGTGATGCTGGCGACTCCCCCATCGTGAGCAACAAGCAGATCAACGCGGCCTGCTTGTTGATTCTTGGGCACCTTTACGCAAACCGTGAGGACGTTGTAATCGGGACAATTGCCACCGTGCTTCCGAAAGGATCGGTGGCACTCCTGACACCGCATCGAATCGGGTGGGGTGTATGAGGGCCGGTCCCCTTCGTCACCGTTGCCTGCTGACCTCTCCGCAGCGAGTGCGAAACAGCTCGGGTGGTGCCGACGAGACTTGGGCGGCGGCGACTCCTCCGGAATTGTGGGCCGAAATCAGGCTGCCTAGTGGTCGCGTCTCAGCCGTCGCCGAGCAGTTGGAGGCTGTCGTTACCGCCGAGATTCTTGCCAGGCCCAGAAGCGACATTGTCGCCGGCTGGCGGCTGACCAGGCGCGGTGTGACCTACAAAGTCGAAGCAGTCCTTATCGACAACTTCGGGACGCTGATGAGGCTGCTTTGCTCATCCGTGCCAAATCCATGAGGTGAAAAAATGAAGATTCGTGCACTGGGACCACTTTCCGGCGCTGTCGGTGAGCGGACGAAGGGCGAAGAGTTTGAAGTGTCGGCTGAAGACGGCAAGGGTCTGATCGTCCGTGGCTACGCCGAGGAAGTCCTCGAAAAGGCGACCAAGCCAGCCAAGAGCGATCAGGCCAAGGAGTAGGACATGGCTCGCCGCTCCAGGATGTCAGGAGACTTCAAGCTTCGCCGACTGCTGCGCAACATCCACAAAAACATGGATAACGAGCTGAAGCCGGCAATGCAGAAGTCTGCTGACCGTGTGCTGCAAACGATGAAGGACTTGGTGCCCAAAGATACGGGCGATGCCGCAGCTGCTCTGACGGCGTTTGTGTCGTCCAGCGGCCTGAACGCTGAGGTTGGCCTACGGGGCAAGCTCAACAACCAGCGCTACTTTTACCTTCGCTTCATTGAGTACGGCACAAAGGGTTACTCGGGCAAGCTGTACCACCGTGCTGACTCCAGCGCGGTATCGGGTACCCATACCACCAATCGTGACCGGTCCAAACTCAGTGGCAAGAATCGGCTCGGGCGCCGCGACACGAAGAACAAAAGCGACGGCACTCACTTCTTCGGTAAGTACCCCGACATTCCTGCACGTCCGGCACACCCTTGGCTGAGGCCTGCGATGCAGGTCAACCGGGAGTTCGTTCTGGCAGAGATCGAGGCGGCGATCACCCGCACGCTGCGCAAAGCAAGCCAGGGGGTAGGGAATGGCTGATCCATCTGTCGCACTTCAAGAAGCCTTATTCGCAAGGCTTGTGGCTGAAGTCAGCTGCCCCGTCCACGACGGCGCACCGATGAACACGCCGAAACCCTATGTCTCCATTGACCGGGAAGTCTCGACGAACGCACGTCCGATCGCGGGCCGTAAGCGTGAGCAGCGTCTGATCTACCTGTCGGTGTGGTCCGACGCCATCGGCCAGGCCGAGGTCAAGCGCATCAACGGCGAGATCATCAATGCCCTGGACGAGCGCAAGTTACCACTGGCCACCGGCCGAGCGGTCTCCGTTCGCGTCGAGCAGGCCGACGCCCAGCGCGATGCCGACGGCATCACCTATCAGGGTTCGATCACGGTCCGCGTGATCACCACCCACTGACCACACCACTGGCCGCGTCGCGGCCTTTATCCAATGTGCCTTTGGAGGAACCCCCATGGCCGAAGACAACCTCAATACAGCCGCCGGCTGCCGCCTCGCTATCGGCGGCAAAACCGCTGCCGACACCGAAACCAAGTACAAGGCTGACACCTACGTTGATGTGGGCGAGATCGAGGACCTGGGCGAGTTCGGCGATACCTTCAGCGCGGTGAACTTCACCGCCCTGAGCGACGGCCGAGTGCGCAAATACAAGGGCACTGCGGACGCGGGCAACATGACCCTGACTGTTGGCCTGGACAGCGGAGACGTCGGCCAGAAAGCGGTCGCGGTGGCGCATAAGGACCGTACTAAGGGTAACTACAACATCAAGGTCACCCTGAATGATGGTGATCCTGATGCTACCCCGGCGATCCTGCCGACCACCTTCTACTTTGGCGTGAAGGTGATGAACAACACCGTAGCTCCGGGTGCGGCCGACAACGTCGTGCGACGCAACATGACGCTCGCCATCAACACCGCAATTCTCGAAGTCCTGGCCGGTCCGGCTGCCCCGTAACTGACGGGGTTGCGCCTTTCTACTGTGAGAGCCCAAATGAGCGAAGCCTTGCATGGCACTGTCACCCTGGTGATCGGTGCGCGCACCTACATCCTGAAGCCGACGCTGGACGCGGCGTTGCGAATTGAAGCCCGCTTTGGTGGCTTGCGCGGTGCGTTGGAGTCGATGCGCCTGATGAGCATTGCAGCCTGTGCTGACATTGTTGTCGCCGGCGCGGCCCTGGCCCCCGAGCAGCACCCAGTAATTGCCGCTGAGGTATTTCACACCGGCGTTGCCAAGGTATCGGGCCAACTGACTGACTTCATCACGACCCTGCTCAACCCTGTGCCGCCTAGCGTGGTTGCTCGGGGAAAGGACGAGGCGGTCAGCACAGCGCAGTGAAGAACGGGAGCTACGTCGACTACCTGTTCGGCGTGGCCACCGGCTGGCTTGGCTGGCCGCCCGACACCGCCTGGCACACGCCGATTCCGCAAATCATGCTCGCACTCGATGCCCGTCTTGATTGGACGGGGTGCGGCCATGGTCAAGGGCGCACCCAGGCAGCGCCTCAGAAGCGTGAAAGCGTGGCGGACAAGTTGAAGAACTTCCTGCGAGGTCGCCCGAAACAGTAAATAGCGTGCCGCCTCCGGGCGGTTTTTTTGTGCTTGGAGATTTTCATGGCCGACCAACAAGTCCAGGGGATGCTGGTCCAGATCGAGGCCACCACGGCGCAGTTGCGTCGGGAACTGGCCAGCGCGGATCAAGTGGTCGCACGCACCTCTCAGTCGATTGACCGCAGCCTGGCTACTGTGGACTCTGCGTTCGACAGCGCTGGCGGTGCGGCTCAGCAGGCTGGGGCACTGATGCGCGGGGCCTTTGCTGCCGTGGCTGGCGCTGGCCTGATCGGTGGAATCATCCGGCAGGTCGATGCCTATGGGCAGATGGCCGACCGGATGAAAGCAGCGGCGGGTAGCGCAGGTGAGTATCAAGCGGTGCAGGAGCACCTGCTGCGCACGGCCCAAGAAACATACCGCCCGCTGGCTGAAGCCCAAGAGCTGTACATCCGCACGGCCGACGTGATGCGCAGCCTGGGCTTCAACACTCAGCAGACGCTCGACATCACTGACAGCTTCAGCTTTCTGCTGGTGACCAACGCCGCAGCGGCCGATAAAGCGGGCTCGGCCCTCGATGCGTACTCAAAGGCTCTGCAAACAGGAAAGGTGGAGGCTGATGGTTGGGTGTCCATCCAGAGCGCGATGCCGACCATCGTTGACGCCATTGCCAATGCAACCGGCAAAGGTGCAGACGAAGTCCGCAAGCTTGGTGTTCAAGGGAAACTTTCTCTCGACGACATCAACACTGGACTGTTGCAAACCGTCGAGGCGAACCGCAAGGCTGCCGCTGATATGTCCACGAGCGTGCAAGACGCCATGGTCAACATCAGTAACGCGATCGGGACGTTCCTGGGGAGTATGGAGGAGCGTACCGGCGCGGTGGCAGGGCTGTCGAAAGTTCTCATTTCCCTCGCCGACAACGTAGACCTGGTCGCGGTGGCCATGGCCGGGGCTGGGGCTGCAGCACTCACCAACTATGTGGTCAATTCAGGCCTGGCGCTGAAGGCCGCGCTGGCCCAGCGCACTGCCGAGATCCAGAACGCCCAGGCCGCCTTGCGCGCGGCTGACGCACAGAGGATCTATGCGCAGGCGCAACTCCAGCAGGCCCAGGCTTCTGTGGCTGCTGCCAGCGGGCTGCAGCGGCTGTCGTTGGTGCAGACGCAACTCATCCCCAAACAAGCGGCGCTGAAGGCTTCTACGGATGCCCTGGCAATTGCGCAGACTAACCTGACTCGCGCCTCCACCGGCGGGCTGCTTGCGGCGCTGGGCGGGCCAATGGGGTTGGCACTGTTGGCCGGTACCGCCGCAGCTAGTTTTCTGTTGCTGAGTGATAGTGCGGATCAAGCCGGGGTCAGCCTGGATGACATGCACAAGCCCGTTGCTCAGCTGCGAGAGGAATTCGCCAAGCTCAACAAGGATCAGCGCGAAGCTTCGCTGCTGAAGTGGCAACAGGAGCAGATCAATGCCACGGACAAGGTCAAGGATGCTTACGGCGACCTTTCCCAGTCCATCCGCTCAGCGACGGTCACGGCCCCGGCCAGAGACTCCGGAGGGCAATACAACCAACAGCTACGCCTCTATCAGGGGGTTGTTGATCAACTGAAGGAGGCTCGCGCCGCCGGTGCCGACCTCTCGCCCATCCTGCGCGAGGTTGGCGACCGGTTGAAGTTGCCGCCCGCGACGGTGCAGCAGTGGATCACCCAGGCCGGTGCGGTCAGTGATGCCGACCAGCGATCCAGCTTGATAGCTGAAACCCTGCGCGTTCTCACCGGAGTGACCGAGGAGAACACCGCCTCGACCCAGGCCAACAACGCCGCCAAGGCCGGTATGAGCAGCGCGGGTCAGACCTACCTGGAAACACTCCATAAGCAGTTGGCCGGCCTGAAGGACAACGGCGATGCGATCAAGATAGCCAACCGGCACATCGCGGATAACACCGACCTAACCGAGACCGACCGGCTGGCAATTCTGTCGGCTGCCAGCGCAATCGAAGCGCAGAAGAAGGCCAACAAGGACGCGACTGACAGCAGCAAGGACCGCACCAAGTCGCTGCAAGATGAGCTCAAGGCGCTGGATGCCATCATCGACAGGGCTCTGCCGGAGAAAAAACGACTTGAAGACCTCGCCGAAGGTGTTAGGGGACTACGCAAGGCCCAGGCCGCCGGCAAGATCACGGCTGCCGAGATGGAGCTCGGCATCAAGAACCTGAACGAAGCCTACGCAGACCCCACTATCCAGAAGCGGGCACAGGAAGAGCAGAAGCTTGCGGAGCTGCGGCGTAATAGTGCTGACGCTTATCGCAAAGCCATGGAGGTGGTGCTGCAGACTCGGCAAGACGCGATCAATGCGGATATTGCCGGTGTGGGCATGGGTGATAACGAGCGCGAGCAAGCCGACCGCTTGAATGCCGTGCGCGAGAAGTACGCCCAAGCCCGTCGTCAGCTGGAGGAGCAACAGGAGGATGTTTCCCGGCGACTCAGCCAGTCGGCCTACGAGCAACGCCTGGCTGACCTGGCAGATTACCAAGCCCGCGAATTGCAGATGGAAGTCGACGGCTATGACGCACGGCTACAGGCCCAGGGTGACTACAGCAACGGTGCCCACCGTGCGTGGGACAACATTCAGGCCGATGCTGCTAACTTTGCCGGCGCGACGGAAGACATGCTCACCACGGGGTTCAACTCAGCGCGCGATGCCCTGACGGACTTCGCCATGACGGGCAAGGGTAGCTTCAGGAGCTTCGCGAACAGCGTGATTTCGGACATGGCCAGGATCGCCAGTCAGCAAGCGGCGAGTTCGCTTCTGAGCGGACTGGTCGGTATGGGGGTGTCTGCTGCGGGTAATTACTTCGGCAGCGGCTCCTCTTCGCTTGGTTCTACCCAAGCAGGTTACAGCCCTCAATACATGGACGGTTGGTCAGGCGTTACCCAGGCCAAGGGTGGCGCCTGGAGCGGCGGCGTGCAGATGTTTGCCAAGGGCGAGGCGTTCACCAACAGCATCCTCAATGCTCCGACCCCCTTCGGTATGGCCGGCGGGAAGGTTGGTGTCGCTGGAGAGGCGGGGCCGGAGGCGATCATGCCACTGGCCCGAGGCGCCGACGGCTCGCTGGGTGTGCAGATGGTGGGTGGCAATGTTGGCGGCAGCACGGTGGTGCAGGTGAACGCCCCGGTGTCGGTTTCGGTTCCAGATCGAAGCTCAGAGGGCATGGAGCTCGATAGCGCCGCTCTGCAGCAGAACATGCAAATGCAGATGCGTGGGGTGGCGGAACGAGCAATCGCCGACTCTTGGCGACCAGGTGGCACAAGCCACCGCAACAGCCCCCGGAGAAATTGATGGCAATTGCGACGTTTAACTGGGTGCCTGATGACGAGGCCAGTTCGGACAGCACCTTCAGGACAAGAAAATCGCAGTTTGGTGATGGCTATGCCCAAGTGGCTAGCGATGGCTTGAACGCAGAGGTCGACAGCTGGACGTTGTCGTTCGGGGGACTGGCGGAAGAAGTCAAACCCATCCTCGACTTCATTCGCTCTCACCGTGGCGCGAGGTCGTTCCTGTGGACGCCACCAGGTAGCGCCTTGGGAATGTACCGCTGCGAGACGTTCCGGCAGCAACGAAAGCCGGGCGGCATTGTTGTGGTGGCGGCAACCTTTGAGAGGGCTTACCACCCATGAGTTTAATCACGCAGTTGCAAAAGCTGGAGCCGGGAGCCGAGATCCTGCTGTTCGAGCTGGATGGTTCCGACTTCGGCGCAGATGTCCTTCGCTTCCATGGGCATGCGATTCCCCACACACCCGAAGAACTGGCTGCGGCTGGCGCCAATGCTGATCAGCTGCCAGCCAAACCCATTTGGTGGCAGGGGAATGAATATGGCGCTTGGCCGATGCAAGTCGAGGGCATCGAGGCTAATTCGGACGGTACCGCCGTTCGGCCGACGCTGACGGTTGGCAACGTCAACGGCAGAATCACTGCGCTGTGCCTTGCGTTCGACAACCTGCTCGAGTTCAAGCTGACGATACGCCATACCCTGGCGCAGTACCTGGACGCCGCCAATTACCAAGATGGCAACCCGGAGGCCGACCCGGCCGAGGAAGCGATCGAGGTCTGGTATATCGACCAGAAGGTATCGGAAAACGGCTCCATGGTGGCGTGGGAGCTGGCCAGTCCTGGCGATGTAGGTGGCGAGACTATTGGCCGGCAAATGACTCAACTGTGTCACTGGGCAATGACTGCCGGCTACCGGGGGCCGAACTGCGGCTATACCGGTCCCTATTTCGACCTCGAGGGCAACCCCACGAATGACCCCGAAAAGGATCAATGCAATGGCTGCCTGGACTCCGGCTGCATCGTCCGCTGGGGGCTGGGCAACCAGATACCCTTCGGCGGCTTCCCGGCCGTATCACTGATCGTTCGGAGTTGATCATGCGCAAACACATCCTGGCTGCCGTGCGAGTGCACGCCGCGGCAGAGTATCCGCGTGAGTGTTGCGGGCTGGTCCTGACCGTCGGCCGCAAGCAGGTCTATGTCCCGTGCACTAATACCGCGAGATACCCGGAAGAAGAGTTCCGGATTGCTCCAGAGGAGTACGCGGCAGCGGAGGACCAGGGTGATGTGATCGGCATCGTTCACTCCCATCCCAATGCCACCAGCAGGCCTTCCCCGCGAGATTTAGCCATGTGCGAAGCAACCGGCTTGCCCTGGTACATCCTGTCTTGGCCTGAGGGCGACCTGCGCACCATCACCCCGACCGGCCACACACCGCTGTTGGGCAGGCCGTTCGTACATGGCGCCTGGGACTGCTGGCAGGCCTGTGCGGACTGGTACCAGCGCGAGTGGGGGCTGGAGTTTCCGGAGTATCCCCGGGAGGAGGGGTGGTGGGAGAAAGCCGAAGGCCCGAGCCTGTACGAGCAAGCCTATGAGGCTGCAGGCTTCTACCAGGTGAGCCAGCCGCAGCGCGGCGACATGATCGTCATGACTGTGGGGCGCACTGCTCACCCGAACCATGCCGGAATCTACCTGGGCGCCGATGCGCAGTTGTCCGAGGAGAACACCCAGGTCTTCGGCCCTGGCCCGTTCATGTTGCATCACCTACTTGGGAGGCCATCTGAAATAATCGTGTTCGGCGGACCTTGGCTCGACCGCACCCGCCTTGTGTTGCGTCATCAGGACGCGAAGTGAGAGTGAGTTGTCCTGACCGGCCGACTGAGCAGAATATGGTGTCGCTAACTCCTGATGGTGGCCTTGTGATACTTTTGCACCATCTTCAAAGGAGCTGCAAGATGCACAAGAAAGTAGGTCTTTTTCTGGCAATTGTGTCGGTTGCCGGATGCGCAACTTCTTCCATGAACTACACGCCGCCCTCCAGCACAGCTGTAGTCAACAGCAAAAAGGTTACCAAAGACTTCGATAGGACTTGGGATGACCTGGTCCGTCAGCTTAGCTCTGACTTCTTCGTGATCAACAATATCGACAAAAGCTCACGATTGATAAACGTGAGTTTCTCAACATCACGGCCATCCGAGTACGTTGATTGTGGATCGACCGTGCGCAAGTTCAGTAACGCGCGGGGCGAGCAGGTATACAACTACATGGCAGCTGACTCTTCGCAGTTCGCCGTCACCAATGCTCAGCACGTGGCGTTCAACGCCACTCGAACTACCAAGCTCGAGGGTCGTGTCAATATCTATGTTGCTCCAGCCCAAGGTGGAACGGACGTATCAGTAAACACAAAGTACGTTTTCTCCGTCCGTTTCAACGCCGTTGGATTTGATGGTAATCCTGGCGGTGGAGACTCGAGCACATTTGATTTCTCTACGAAGAGCCCACACGAATCCCAAGCGCTGACCTGCTATGCGAAGGGCACTCTGGAGTCACGAATCCTAGAGATGGCCATGTAAGCCTCGCCTTGGTTAAGGTGCCTTTTTTCCATGGACGAAGATCACATGCGAATCCTGATTGGTACGGTGGGGCTGGCGTTTTTAGCGGGGTGCGTATCGACCTCAGACCTTGAGGAAAAAGGCCCCGCCCTTGATGTCACTTCCACGAAGTCGGCAAAAGACTACTCGAGGTGCCTGACTCCCAAGTGGCAGGACCTCAATGCACGGGTCGCATCAACAGAGACGGAGAGTGGCTACCGCATCCGCCTGGACATCGATATGGTCGGAACGCCCGTAATGGCTTTGGTCAATGATTCGGCTGAAGGCGCTGGGGTACGCGTATTTACCAGAAACAGCACATGGTCGAATTGGGTGAACGAAGCGCGCAGCTGCCTTTGACCAAAACGTAACCTTCAACCGCCTCTGGGCGGTTTTTTATTGCCTGGAGGAAAGCATGGCAGCCACCGCAGCGCACTATGAACCAATGACAATCATCAAGTTGTCTGGCCCCTTGGCCAGACGTTTCGGCAGGACGCATCGTCGGTTACTTGATGTTCAAAGCTTCAGGGATGCATGCAATGCGCTTAGTGCCACGCTGCCAGGTTTCGATGAGGAAGTTAAACGCCTAGATCGACTCGGCATGAGGTTTGCCATTTTCCGAAACGGCCATAACGTCGGGGAGGATGAGTTTGACCGGAGCGGTGTTCGGGAGGTTCGGATTGTACCCATCGCAGAGGGTAGCAAGAGGGGTGGTACGCTCCAGACAGTAATTGGGGCTGTGCTGATCGCGGCCGCATTCGCTCTATCATTTACCCCATTTGCAGCTGCTTCGCCGTTTCTGTATCAAGCTGGTGGTGCACTTGTGCTGGGAGGGGTCATCCAGATGCTCAGCCCACAAGCCAAAGGGCTATCTCAGAGTGGCGCGCCGGAGAACCTGCCGAGCTATGCCTTCGGCAGCGCCAAGAACACCACCGCCAGCGGCAACCCTGTCCCGATCTGCATCGGTAAGCGCCGATGGGGTGGCGCGATCATCTCTGCCTCTATCGAGGCGCAAGACAAAGCGTAAAGCCAACTCATCGAACAAGCCGCCTCCGGGCGGCTTTTCTTTGCCCGGAGGAAAGCATGGGCGCAGCAGCTCACCTTAATGTCACTGGCGCCAAGGGCGGCGACAGCAAACCTAAATCGCCAGTCGAGGCACCGGACAGCCTACAGTCTACGAACCTCGCCAAGCTCCTGATTGCCGTGGGTGAGGGTGAGTTCGACGGGATACCAACCGACCGAGACATCTACCTCGACAACACACCGATCATGGATGCCAGTGGCAACATCAACTTCCCGGGTGTGAAATGGGAGTGGCGTCAGGGTTCCGTCGAGCAGGACTACATCCAGGGCATTCCTGCCGTGGAAAATGAGATCACGGTTGGCGTTGAACTGCGCAGTGACAATCCATTCACCCGCGCTCTGAGTAATACCCAGCTATCTGCAATGCGAGTTCGCATGTCCTGGCCCCGACTGGCCAGCCAGGACAGCAGCGGCAACACCAATGGTTACCGCATTGAGTACGCAATCGACATCGCTACTGACGGCGGGGCATACGTTGAAGCTCACCTTGGCGCGGTGGATGGCAAGACTACCAATGGCTACCAGCGCTCTGTACGCGTAAACCTGCCTGCAGCCACCTCAGGTTGGATGATGCGCGTTCGGCGGATCACTCCGAACGTCAACAGCGGCACCATCGCCGACACGATGACCATTGCCGGTTACACCGAGATCATCGACGAAAAGTTGCGGTACCCGAACACGGCACTGCTGTACATCGAGTTTGACGCTCAACAGTTCCAGAACATCCCGTCGGTTACTGTGGATTGCAAGGCCAAGCGCTGGCCGGTGCCTACCAACTATGATCCGGTAGCACGCACCTACACCGGGGTATGGGACGGCACCTTCAAACAGGCCTGGACCAACAACCCTGCGTTCGTGACTTACGGGCTTTGCGTCGAGGATCGTTTCGGCCTGGGCAAGCGGATCAAGTCCTGGATGGTCGACAAGTGGGAGATGTACCGGATTGCCCAGTATTGCGACCAATTGGTATCCAATGGTCAGGGTGGCCAGGAGCCGCGTTTCCTGTGCGATTTGAATCTGCAGGGCCGTTCCGAAGCCTGGACCCTGCTGCGTGACCTGTCGGCGATTTACCGGGGCATGGTGTACTGGGCCCACGGTTCGTTGTTTATGCAGGCGGACATGCCTCGCGCTCAAGACATCGACTACGTCTTCACTCGGTCGAACGTCATTGACGGCGAATTCGTTTACGGTGGTGCCGAGCGAAGCACTCACTACAGCCGCGCGTTGGTCAGCTACGACAACCCGGCCAACAACTACGACACCGATGTGATTCCGGTGACCGACCTGGCGCTTCAGCGCCGGTATCGCGATCGCCCAATCGAGCTATCGGCTATCGGCTGCACCCGCGCATCTGAAGCCCAGCGCCGCGGCAAGTGGGCGCTACTCAGCAACAGCCAAGACCGTACGGTCACCTTCAAGACCGGGATGGAGGGGCGCATTCCGCTGCCTGGCTATGTCATTCCTGTGGCTGACGAGCTGGTGGCCGGCCGTCCGAATGGTGGCCGTATATCGTCCGCCGCTGGGCGGGCGGTGACCCTGGACCGCGATACGCCGATCAAGGCTGGTGACCGCCTGATACTGAACCTGCCGAACGGCAGCGCCCAGGCGCGCACCGTGCAGTCGGTAAAAGGTCGGGCAGTGACTGTGACCACGGCCTACAGCGTTCAGCCCGAGCCTGAGCTGCAATGGGCGATTGACTATGAAGATCTTGCCATCCAGTTGTTCCGGGTGCTCAAGACTTCACGTACCCAGGAAGGTCAGTACGAGATCACCGCGCTCGAGTTCAACCCGAGCAAATTTGCGGCAATCGACACTGGCGCGCGTCTGGAAGAGCGGCCGATCAGTATTATCCCCGTTACTGTGGTTCCGCCGCCGGCGAGTGTCACCCTGACTTCGAGTTCTGCGGTCAGCCAGGGCATTGCAATCAGCACCATGACCATTGCCTGGCCAGCCGTTGCTGGCGCTGTGGGCTATGACGTGGAATGGCGCAAAGACAACGGCAATTGGATCAAGCTGCAGCGTACCGGCTCGACCTCTGTTGACGTGACCGGCATCTACGCTGGCGCCTACCTTGCCCGTGTTCGTGCCGTGAGTGCGTTCGATATTTCGTCGATCTGGAAGAGTTCTAACCTGACCCAACTGACGGGCAAGGTCGGCTTGCCACCAGCGGTTTCGTTTCTCAATACCGCAGCTCTGGTCTATGGCATCGGCCTGACCTGGGGCTTTCCTGCTGGCGCCGAGGACACCGAGCGGACGGAGATCTGGTACAGCAAAACCAACTCACGCAACGACGCCATCAAACTGGGCGACTTCGCTTATCCGCAGGCCAAGCACGAGATTCACGGCCTGGCCGCTGGCGTGTCGTTCTTCTTCTGGGCGCGCCTGATCGATCGCACCGGCAACATCGGCCCGTGGTATCCGACCGGCTTAGGCGTCAACGGTCAGTCGAGTTCAGACCAGTCTGAGTACGAGGAGTACTTCAAGGACAAGATCACCGAGGGTGCGCTGTACCCGGCGCTGCAGGAACGCATCGACTTGATTGATGGCCCGCCATCGTTGCCGGGTTCGGTCAGCCAGCGAGTAGAGGAGGTCAAGGTCCAGGTAGATGAGCTGCAGGTCGACCTGCAGCAACAGATCGACCAAGTGAGCACAGTCGCAAAATCGGCCGAGTACCAGAGGGAAAAGGCCTATTCTGCTGGCGCCTCGACGCGTCTGAACGATCGTCTGTACCAGGCCAAGATTGCTGTGCCTGCTGACCTGACCGGAGCCAAGGCCCCGCCGAACACCGCCTACTGGATTGATGTTGGTCAGGTGGTGTCCCAGTCGAACGGCATCGCAGCGCGCGTCACCACGGTGGAAACCAAAGTCACCGAGCAGGACGGCAAGCTCACCGCCCAATCCGAGCGGATCGACGGTGTGCAGTCGAGCCTGACGGTCACCAACGGCAACGTGACTACCGCGCAGAACGCCGCGCAGGCTGCAGCGGATCTGGCGGGCGGGAAGGGCAAAGTGCTGACGCAGTCGGCCACTCCGGCCGCAGCTGATCGCCTGGCGCAAAACCTGTGGATTGACACTACCGGCAACGCCAACACGCCCAAACGCTGGAATGGGTCCACCTGGGTTGCGGTCACGGACAAGGTCGCCACGGATGCGGCCGCGGCTGCGGCCAATGCCTTGTCGGTCGCCAACACCAAAGCGGACGCCTCGACAGTCAATAGCATTGGCGCCCGGGTGACCGCGGCAGAAGGGACGATCTCCAGCCAGGGCCAGGCCCTCACTGGCTTGAACAACAGCCTGACCACCACCAACCAGAACGTCACGACAGCGCAGCAGGCAGCGGATGCGGCCAATGCGCTGGCGGGCGGGAAGGGCAAGGTGATCATTCAGCCGGCTACTCCGGCAGCAGCTGACCGGCTGGTACAGAACCTGTGGATCGACACCACCGGTAACGCCAACACCCCGAAGCGCTGGACCGGCTCGGCGTGGGCGGCGGTGACCGACAAGGCTGCAACGGATGCAGCTGCGGCGGCAGCATCGGCACTGGCCCAAGTAGCGACCAAGGCCGAGGCTTCGACTGTTCAGGCGCTGAGTAACGAAGTCACGCAGCAGGGAAACAGCATTACCGCTCAGGGCGCTGAGATCACCAGCATCAAGGTGTCCGTGGGTAGCGTGGCCGGTGAAAACCTGCTGTTTGATCCTACGTTCACGAACGGTAATGGGTTGAGTGGCTCTCCGCCGGTCATCGTGCTGACACGAAATGATGCGTCTGTCCCACCAGGTGCCCCGTCACCTCGAGTGTTGAAGGCGGCAATTGCGACCAGCACCGGCAACACTTATTACGGTTTCAGTTCGGCGCTCAACATGCGGCCACCTGAGAATGGAGTCGCCTCGCAAATAGCTGTTGCTGCTGGTGAAATTTACGACTTTGAGCTGTATGCCTATAGCACGGTATCCCGCCAACACGGTCTGTGGATTCAGTTCTACGATGGCGCTGGTGCGAGCGTTGGGCACAACTGGGCGGCTGCGGCTGGTGATGGCGTTCGTATCACCACGACAGCGGGGACCTGGAGCAAGTTGACTGGACAGGCGACGGTGCCTGCTGGCTGCGTCCGTATGGCGCTAACCTTCCGCATGTCGCTGGGGGATGCAACGGATGTTTTCTTATCCTCTCCTGTTGCGCGTAAAAGGTCGGGCCAAGAGAACTCCCAAGCGACGGCTACTCAGTCGCTTGATGGTCGCGTTACTCAAACGGAGCAGGGCCTGAGCAGTCAGAGCAGCCAACTGATCCAGTTAGGTAATGCGGTGGCTGGCAAGGCGGACAACACTGCTTTGCAGTCGCTGGGTTCGACCGTTGCTCAGCAGGGCAACACACTCAATGCCCAGGGCACTGCAGTGACCAAATTGCAGAGCACTGTGGGCGGTATCGGCGGGAGCGGGACGAACCTGCTTCCTGCCGAGTACTGCGCCTTCGGCGAAACCGTTCCTGTGTTCTACAAGGCGGGAGGCATTACTGTCTCGACGGAAGCGGAGGCGGGTGCCTACTCGGGCTCCATGTTGAAGGTCGTGTCACCGGCAAGTGGCCAAAGCCACATCTACATGGCATCGGCGCAAGCCGACTACAACCTTCGTGTCGAGCCGGGTGTGAAGTACATCGTGTCATTCACGGTGAAATCCGACGTCGCGAAAGTACTCAGGGTGAGGGTTCGAGCGCCCAACTCGGCGGGTGTTGCGATCGAGACAACCCTTTCTGACGTCTCGGTTGCGGCTGGTGTTGGTCGATACAGCTTTGTAGCCACGATGCCTGCAGCGGTGGTTGATAGGGGGCTGCTGCTTTTCTTCATTCCCCAGCCAGTAGCAGCAGGGACAACGTGGCTCGATGCATTGATGGTTGAACGCCAGGTCGGTACCGCAACAGCACCCAGCGATTTTTCACCGGGGCCTTCGTCCAGGGCGATTGCAGGCCAAGCCACGGCGATCAGTCAGCTCAACACCGCGGTGAACCAGCAAGGAACTGCGATCACCGCTCAGGCCTCGCGCCTTGACGGGCTCTATGTTCAGGTGAATCCGGAGATGGAAGGAGACACGTCCGGGCTGGCTGGGGCAACGGGAAGCTTTGTGGGTGTCTGGACCGAGCAATCCGCCCGGGTCGAGGATGGCGTGGCCACGGGCAAGAAAATTGACACCGTACAGTCTCAGGTCGGCGAAGTCAGCGCGTCAGTACAAATCGTCAGCGAGACTGTTGCAGGTGTCGACGGAAAAGTTTCGGCGATCTCGTCATGGAAAACTGAAACGAACGTCAACGGTAAGAAGGTTGCCACCGGCATTGTTCAGGGAAGCGATGGCGAGATCGGCGAGATTCTGTTGTCCGCCCAGAGAGTGGCGATCATCGACGGGATTAATGGAGCAGAGGGAAATCTGTTCGTTTTCCAGAATGGTCAATTGTTTCTCAATCAGGCGTTCATCAGCACGGCGTTCATCCAGAATATCGTGGCCGGTATGACCATCCGATCAGCCGCGCTTAACTCGCAAGGACTGCCGCTGCTGGAGATCAATTTTGCAGCCGGTACATTCACGCTCCGCGGGCAGGACGCTAACGGCTCGACGCTGCTCAATAACGGCGGGCTGTACGTGTACGACGCCAATGGCGTTGAACGTACGGCCGTGGGGAGGATGACCTGATGGCAGCTCAGTACGGGCTCCGGACGCGTGATGCGTCTGGGGTCGTCACCCTTGATACGACGATTACACCGATCCGCTCGTTGAAGATGCTGCAGGTAACTGGAAACGATGCCTTCGATCAGTACATTTCGATACCCGAGATCCAGGCGCAGTCGTTCGTGGTCGTTGACACCCTGGAGGACCGCGGGGAGAACACGTTTTCCCCGCAAGCCTGGTATTCGCCCGGTCAGTTGCAGCTCCGGCAGCCGCAGAACCTCACTTGGCAGGTGATGATTCTGTCGCAGGGTGGCGAGCCGTTCTCTGCACCTGGCTCATACGGCATTCGGACCTTCAACAACAACGTCCGGACCCAGATCGACTCGATCAATCAGGTCTTGTCTATTCGGTACTCAGGCAAGTTTTCGCTGATATTTGGCGGCGGGAATCCGAACATTGAAGGTGATAACTACTACACATTCCCGGCGCCAATTACTACCTATGAAAGGCCGCTGATATTCATCAATGCTGACGACTATATGATGGTCGGCAAATTCCGCGTGGCCGGCAGTCCTGGCAACTGGACCGGTTTCAGGCTAGCTCAATATGGAAACGCTGCTCACGGTCCATCATGGTCTCAGCCGCAGCGTATTCGTTGGTTTTGTGCGAGCTATATGCCTCCAATTACCCCGCCCGGGGCATATGGCGCTTCGGTACGAGATGCGATTGGCAATCGGACTTTTGTCACCACGGCCAACCTAGCGCTGTTGAACAGCCAGCCGTCAACCAACGCCTTTGCCAATACCGGCAACCCCATTACGGGCACTGGCTATTACGCGCCCAGCCAGCAGATGCCGTGGACCGGAAGCTACGAAGACTATGTGCTGGCCAATGCACTGTTTTCGTGCACAAACATTATTCAGACTACCCAACCCATCCGTGCGAACTTCGGCGGCTTTCTTCCAGGAAATCGGTCCATCCTGCAGATGTACTGCGATAACGGCTCGGGTATTAATCCGCTGACTGCCAATGGCAGAACGTTGTTTGCATCCAGGCCAATGAAACCCCTTTAAGGATTCGTTATGTCAAAACAAGTAATCAACCTGGGCGCGGCGCCGTCTGGCGCCGGCGGTGATGATCGCCGCAGCGCCTGGCTGAAAGCCAAATCAAACTTCACCGAGCTTTACAACTGGCTGGCGAATACGTCAAACACGGATGATCAAACAACCGCACTTCCAACGACCTTGCCTTTGGCGCGCGGCGGTACCGGGGGTACTTCTGAAGCGACAGCCAGGAACGGATTGGGGCTAGGTGAAGCCAGCACTCCGACATTTAGAGGGTTAGAGCTAGTAAACACTCTTCCCTTCATCGATTTTCACCATGCTAACTCGGCGTCAGACTATACAACCCGCCTTGCCACGTTCAGCAGCAACCTTCTCACTTGCTCTAGTCGATTCTCGCCTACTGGTGTTTCTTGCAAGTCTGGTGAGAGTGCCGCCGCCTCAGCAAACTGCTTCAACATCAGCTTTGGGTCGGGCACGTGCGATCTGTGGGTGGACATAACCCGCCTGGGCTCGCTTCAAGTCACGGCGTCGGATTACCGCATCAAGAAGAACATTGAAACGGTTGAAAATGTCTCCTTCTTGGATCGAGTTGAGGGATATCGGATTGTCCACTACGAGATAGGCAACTTTGATGTGTGGCAAGGCGACGGTACTGTTTTTCAGGGGGTTATTGCCCATGAGGCCCAAGCGGTAAACCCGCTCGCCGTCTCAGGTGAGAAAGATGCTGTCGATGAGAACGGCCGCCCGTGGATTCAACAGCTCAACCACATGGCCTTCATTACCGACCTGATTGGCGCGGTGAAGGAGCTACGAGCGGAAGTCGCCACCCTCAAAACTGAGCTTGAAACGCTGAAGGGCTGACCCGCCCGAACCGAACAGCCCGCTTACTGCGGGTATTTTTTTGCCCGGAGAAACCCATGCCCTACATTGTCATCAACCGCAGCAATGCCTTCGACTCCATCAAGGACATCGAGCACGCGACAGAGGAAGCCGCTGATGCGGCAGCTCGCGCACTGCTCGAAGCACAGCCCACGGCAAGCCTGCTCACTGCCAAAATGATCAAGCGCTACAGCGCCGAGGTCACGGTCACGGCTGAGCCCATCGAAGGGGAAGCCTGATGCTGCCGATCACTCAGCAGAAGTTGCTGCAGATCCTTCCCAATGCCCGCCCAGTCGCGGGCATTTTTCTGCCTGCAATAAACCGGGCCATGGCGCGCTACAAGATCGACAGCCGGGTGCGTCAGGCGGCGTTCCTGGCCCAGGTCGGCCATGAATCTGGCCACCTTCGCAACCTGGTGGAGAACCTGAACTACAGCGCCGATGCACTGATGCGGGTGTGGCCGACCCGCTTCAATGCCGACTTGGCCAAGGAGTACGCCCGCCAGCCGGAGCGCATTGCCAATGTCGTGTACAACGCCCGCATGGGCAACATCCACCCGGGCGATGGCTGGCGCTTCCGTGGGCGTGGCCTGCTGCAGGTCACCGGCCGAGCAAACTATGATGCCGCCGGCGCGGGCCTGGGCCTGCCGCTGGAAGACCAACCGCAACTGCTCGAGCAGCCGGAGCATGCCGCCATGTCCGCAGCCTGGTGGTGGGCGAAGCACGGGCTGAATGAACTAGCCGATGCCGGCCGCTTTCAAGACATCGGCAGCATCATCAACACCGGAAAACCCGGCCGGGTGCCGCATGGTGCAGATGAGCGCAAGGCGCTGTATGACCGAGCGCTGCAGGTGCTAGTGTGATTCCGGTGCCCGCCGGCGGAGGCCGGGTGTTGGTCTACCTGCTCGGCTCGCTGCTGCTGATCGGCCTGGGTGCGGCCCTCGGTATATGGCAGATGGCAGGGTACTACCGTCCGCAGCTCGATGACGCCAATGGCCTGCTGGTCAGCTGCAAAGGCGCCCGGGGCCACCTCGAAGCGCTGGCCACTGAGCAGGGCCTGAAGCTTGGCGAGTTGGTCTTGGCCGGGAACGAGCGCCAAGCCAGGGCAGAGCTGGCAGTGAAGGAGGCAGCCGCCAGGGCGCAGGATGATTTCGCTGCGGCAAACCGCCTGCAGCAGGAGCGCACCGGTGGCGATCAGTGCGCCGCTGCCACCTCGATTATCGATAAGGAGCTTGGCCTATGAGGCTGTTGCTGAATCTGCTCACCTGTAGGAGCGAAGCGAGGTATTTTCGGGCTGAAGCCCTCGTAATCCGGGGGTTAATCTGTTGGAGCGGGCTGGTGCTGACGCTGGCCGGCTGTGCTGGGAAGGTGGAACCGGAGATTCGCTACGTGCGCGTCGAGGTTCCAGTGCAGGTGCCGTGTCGGGCTCTGGATGTCGCAGTGCCGCCGTGGGCTGCCGCCGGATTGGAGAAGGGCGACAGCTTGGAGGTAAAAGTGAGGGCACTGTTGGCGGAGCGTCGGCAACGAATCGGATACGAGAGGCAGCTTGTTGTGGCAGTTGCCGCGTGTCAATGATGTGTGATTCTATCGGGCCATCATCTTAGTAGGAGCGATTTCTTGAATCCATTTACCCTATTTAGCGTGGCTTGTGCTTTTGTTGGCGTGGTTTTCTACAGCGGAATCGGCACGATGGTCTGGAGCCTTGCCAATAGCTCCAAAGATGTCGTGGAGAGCTTTTCGTCGTGTCGTGGTCTGGATGGGACTGCTCTGTATAATTGCATCAGCGAGCTAGATCGAAAGTCAGAGTCATTGAAGGTCACGACGAAGGCGCTGACGCCCTAAAATTGCGGCTCAGCTCGTCGAAAATTGAGCACGTCATCGATGCTCTACGACACCTATCAGTGGTATGGCTCCGGTGGCATTCCGCCCCAGACGAGTGAGCAACCTTTCATCTGGCTGTTCTTCAGCTCGGTGTTCTCGTTGGCGGCGTGGTTCATGGGGCCGCCGAGCCGAACTTGCCCCAGCGGCTGCTCAGCGAATTGTGGCTATTGTCGGAGATGGTGATGAAGAACTGATTGCACTGGCGTCGTGCCAGGCGTATGTGCGTGCAATCGCCCAGTGAGCCAGATAGAGCAGACCCACACAACAACTGCATGTCGTACGTCGCTTTCGGCCCAATGGGTTCTGTCACGAATAGTAGGAATCAGACAGAAGTAGCTATTCGCGATAAGCTTGCTCAGCGCGAGTAGAGTAGTATTTGAGGGCGATCTAGTAACCGTGTTTTTCGTCCAAGATGCATAATCTCTTGTTCTGCCAGCAACCCGCCGCAAACCCAGATCAAGGAATGTTACCCATCCAAGCGCAAAACGTGATCGTACCATTCGATTTCTTATTGTGGCTTTGTTAGCGTCATTTACACCCCTAAAGGAGTTATGAGTGAAAAAAGTAATATTGGCAGGTTCAATCGGTTTTTTTCTCGCGGGATGTTCTGGTGGGGCCGCAAATTGTAATGATAGTGGTGTTAAACAGTCAGTTATGTCAACAATAGAGTCGAATATCCAGAAAGCCTTGTGGGGTAAGGATCTGTACGATAAAGGCTTGGTTTCTAACTCTGAAATTTCTAGTGTCAAAGAAATATCAAATAATAAGGAAGTTGACTCTTATACATGTGCAGCAAATTTTGCATTTGATTTGAATGGTAATCCCCAAAGTATCCCTGTGACGTATAGGTTGTCTTACCTTGAAGATCAAAATGATACCGAGGTAAGCGTTTATGGGGTCGATTTAGTGAAGGCAAGAATGATGTCGCTTGCTATGTTTGGGCGATAAGTAGCACGTCTGAGCCCGAATGGGCGGCCTTGTCTTAGAGTGGCTTTATACTGCCCTGATCACATAGTAGGGATCAGGGCATGAAAGACCTAGAAGAGAAGGTTGCCGCTGGTGAGCCGCTGATGCGGCAGGCGATGGATGCGCTTCGCAGCTACAACGAGTCCAAACGCCATGCATCGCCTGAGGTGGAGGAGCGTTTGCGGATCGAAGCTGAGTCATTATTTGGGGCAGTGCAGGAGTACCAGCGGCGATCGCTAGGGTTTCCTGTCACCCGCTTCACTGACTCAAGTAACCCAGGCTCGTCTATGCGATCGCCACGCTACTCCTGATCTCCGGCGGTCAGTCCTACTCACCACCCCGGGTGGTGGCAATGGGGTACCAGCCACCAGCGGCCACTTTCACCTAATTGCTACCTAGTCTCTATATAGATGATGAACGGGATCACTTGGGTGAGCGAGCCCCCGTTCAAGCGGGGCGTCTCGCTCAAATGCTAACGCTAGACAATCGATCAGCACCCGAACTGCCGGCATTAGGCCCCGTCGGGAAGGGAAGAGGGCTACAATCTCTCCTGTCCTCGGAGTCCAGTCCTCCAGAACAATTTGTAAGTTACCAGTCTTCAAGTCATCTATTATCACTTCTTCGGGTAGCAGTACTATTCCTGCGCCTGCTACAGCCGCTGCTCGCAAAACAGCAACATCATCAGAAACCATCCTTGGGTGGTAGTGAATTGAGGCGACGGCCCCGCCAGGCCCTTCTAACTCCCAAGTGTAGTCCTGAAGGCCCAAGCCCCAGCTTAAGCTTGGTAGGTCGACCAGATCCGCTGGTTTTAGTGGGGAGCGCCGTGGAGCCAGTACGGATGGAGCCGCGACCAGGTTGTAGTGGCTTTGCGCCAAAGACCTCATCACCAAGTCTCGGTTTTCCAGTGGTTGATGGTGAACACCTATTACTAGGTCGAAGCCTTCGCTAATGACATCAACGCGTCGATTGAAGCTCTTTACCAACAATTCTACTGCTGGATACTGTGTCATGTAATGCGCGAGCATTGGCGCAATTCGAGTGTCCAACAACGGCGATGCGCAAGCGACTCTGACAATTCCTCTTGGCTCGGACCGGCTTCGTTCGACAGCATCTTCAGCGGCACAAGCCTGTGCCACCATATCTTGACAGAGGTGGTAGTACTCCAGTCCAACTTCAGTTACGGAAAATTGACGAGTTGAGCGCTGGATAAGGCGCACACCCAAACGCTCTTCCAACATTGAAATTCGGCGGCTTAATCGTGACTTTGGGAGGCCGAACACACGGCCGGCGGAAGCGAATCCGCCATGCTCAACAACTTTGGTGTACAGGTACATGTCGTTCAGATCAAACATAGGCACTGTCCATCAGGAACATCGAGGGGCATGATTTAACATCATCATATGTCTAAGGTTTAGGACGGCCTTCTAGCTCTTGAGAATTCACTTAGACGACCGCCGTCCAGTTGCTTTGAACCAATGCCCTTGAGCAGAAGAATAGACAGCGGCGGTATTAGTAAATCATACAAGTATGTGCAGATGTTGCTTCTGGAGGAGTCGTGGGCAGGAAGCCTTGCGTTGGCAAGGCTTCTTGTCTGCTGCCTATTCAGATGAGGTCAGTTTGCTGTAGCTTGTGATCAGATTGCGGTAGTCCGGAATGTGGTTGGAGAACAGTGTGCCCAGGCCTTCGATGTCGTTGCGCCAGTCGCGGTGCAGTTCGCACGCCAGGCCAAACCAGGTCATCAGTTGCGCGCCGGCTTGCGACATGCGGTCCCAGGCTGAGTCACGGGTCAGGGCGTTGAAGGTCCCCGAAGCGTCGGTCACCACGAACACCTCAAAACCTTCGGCCAGAGCCGACAGTGCCGGGAAAGCCACGCAGACTTCAGTTACCACGCCGGCGATGATCAGCTGCTTCTTGCCGGTGGCCTTGACGGCCTTGACGAAGTCTTCGTTGTCCCAGGCGTTGATCTGGCCAGGACGGGCAATGTACGGCGCCTCCGGGAACTGCGCCTTCAGCTCGGGCACCAGCGGGCCGTTGGGGCCGGTTTCAAAGCTGGTGGTGAGGATGGTTGGCAGGTTGAAGTACTTGGCCAGGTCACCGACGGCCAGCACGTTGTTCTTGAACTTGTCCGGGTCGATATCACGCACCAGCGACAGCAGGCCGGTCTGGTGGTCGACCAGCAGGACCGCGGCGTTGTTCTTGTCCAGACGGACGTAGGGCTTGCTCATGGTTCATAACTCCTTGCGTGGGAATTCCGGCGCCGCTAGACGCCGGTCATGAGGAATCAGCGGGATGAATCGAGTTGTTCGTTTTCCTTGGCGACCTGTTGCGCCTTGAGGTAGCTCTCGATCAGCAGTTGGTAGTGCGGGAACACGGCGCTGTAGGCCTCGGCCCACTGTTGGGCATCCGGACGGTTCCAGGTACGTTGTACTTCTGAGCAGACGGCAGCGGTGTCCATCGGCACTACACCTGCCTGCATCACACGGGCCAGGGTCACTTCCTGGGCCATCTTTGAATAGGTGCCGCTGGCATCGATCACGGCAAAGACCTGGTAGCCGGCATTGACGGCGCTGATGCTCGGGAAGGCCATGCACACACTGGTGATGGTGCCGGCAATGATCAGCTGCTTTTTACCGGTGGCTTCAACGGCGGCGACGAACTCGGGATTGTCCCAGGCGTTGATTTCACCTTTGCGTGCGACGTATTTGGCGTGTGGCGCCGCTTCGTGGATTTCCGGAATCAGTGGGCCGTTGGGACCCTGTGGAACGGAGGCGGTGGTGATCACCGGGATCTTCGCCAGGCTGGCGATCTTGGCCAGGGTAATGGCATTGGCCCGCAGCTCGGTCATGGGCATGTCCTTGACCGTCTGGAACAGACCACTCTGGTGATCGATCAGCAGCATTGCAGCGTTATCAGGATCGATACGCGGGACCTGGCCATTGAAGTTGGCGACTTGGGAAAAGTTGCTCATTGCTCGTTTCCTCGGTTGAGATATCAGGCGTCCCGGCCAATACGGTTGAAACCGCTGGTCCACAAATCCTTTGTGGGGATGGGTCGAACCTGGACAAAACAGGTCCGGAGTTGGTGTTCTAGTTACTCATTTGGCCGAACTGTCCATTTTGGAAGTCCTCCACGGCTTGGCGAATCTCCGCGTCGGTATTCATCACGAAAGGGCCATAGCCCACAATGGGCTCATTGAGCGGCTCACCGCAAAGCAGCATGACTCGCGCTTCGTTGTTACCCTCTAGCTGAATTTCGTTGCCTGTTTGATCAAAAACTACAGTTTGCGCCTCCCTGACTAGCTGTGTGCTGTTGACTAAAACAGTGCCGCGGAGCACAACCAAGAGCGTCGTGCGCCCCATTACCAGAGGGATAGAAACCGGCTTTTCGCGTTTGAGCTGAAGATCCCAGACATCGATCGGCGAGAAGGTTTTTGCTGGGCCAATTTGGCTTTTGAACGTGCCGGCAATGAGCCTTAATGTGCTGCCGCCGGTTAGCGAGATAACGGGTATCGTTTGGTCAAGTATGGTTTGGTACCTGGGGGCTGACATTTTGTCCCGAGCTGGCAAGTTAACCCACAGTTGCACCATCTCTAGGGTCCCGCCGCTTCGCGCAAAAGCCTCGGAATGGAGCTCCTCATGAACAATGCCTGCTGCTGCAGTCATCCACTGCACATCGCCTGGGCCTATACGTCCCCCTGCGCCTGTCGAGTCACGATGCTCAAGCTCACCTTGATAAACGATGGTCACGGTCTCGAAGCCACGATGTGGATGTTCTCCCACGCCGCGCCGTTCAGTCGTCGGTGGGAAATCCTGTGGCCCAGCAAAATCGAGCAATAGGAACGGGCTGATGTGCTCGCCCAGGCTGTCGTAAGAAAACAATGTACGAACGGGAAACCCGTCACCCACCCAATGAGGTCTGGGGCTTGTGTAGACGCCAAGAATCTTCTTCATTGCCTACCTCCCAAAACCAATAGCGAGTAACAATAGATCCCTCGCACGGGGTTCGGTAGGTTGAGCAGATGATCCTTAGAGTTCTATGCGGTGAACGCCGAAATGTCTTTCCAAATTTCCCAATTCATTCATTTGGTTACACTACGCTGGGCATATCGGATCAGCTGATACTCAAGTCGTAACTCAGAGGCGGATGGCGTGGCCCATAGCCGTACAGGGCTGTGATTGAAACCTAGAGAGCCTTAGCCAGAACACGGGAAAAGTACAAAGGACTTGGTCAAGAAGATCGCCGCCAGCGAGCCTATGATGCAGCAGGGGATGGGTGCGGACGTCACTACCACGGAGCTCGAAGCACCACAGCATCAGCAGAGTTCTGCAGAAAAGCCAAAGGGGGCTACGCGGCAGCCATTAACGAAAGCGCCCATTCAGCCATAAATGGACGCTTGTATTGTGGGTTCAGGTCGGTCTTGGACAACTACCCCTCAAAATCCTTATCGGTGTAAAGCTTGGTACTTTTAATTGCCTCGATATTTCTCGCACCACCTAGCATCATATTGATGGTCAACTCTTTGTTCAGGTGCTGAATCACGGAGTTCACACCTTCAGAGCCGCCAAGGTGTAGGCCATAAAGAATTGGACGGCCAACCGCGACGATGTCAGCACCGCTGGCCAACGCCTTGAATACATGGGAACCACGGCGTACACCACTATCGAAGATGATGGGCACACGCTTGTTCACGGCCTTGGCAATGGCAGGCAACACTTCAAAGGACGAAGGGCCGCTATCCAGCTGACGGCCTCCATGGTTGGATACCCAGATCGCCGCTGCGCCAGACTTGATAGCCATATCGGCGTCTTCGGGGGACTGTACACCTTTGACGATGACAGGCAGCCCCGATAACTTCTTCACGTAAGCAATATCTGCTGGCGTAAATGCTTGCTTCGCCTGGGCATAAATTTCGCTAATTCCAGAACCCTTTCCGGTCTTCGAGCCATCGCTGTTCTGTTTAGCGAACAACTCCAGGTTGGCGAATCCTAGTGGGAATTGGAAGTTATTACGGATGTCATCTTCCCGGTGTCCGCCCACTGGAGAATCCACCGTCAGGATAATCGCCTTGGCACCGAATTGCTTGGCTTTCTCCAAAGTGAATTCATTAAACTTCTCGTTTTTACTCATATAGAGTTGGAAGAAAAAAGGATTGCCTTTGGAGGCTGTTGCCACTTCTTCAATCGTCTTATTTCCATAAGTGCTTAGAGAGAATATCGAACCAGCCTCGGCCATGCCCTTGGCGGTAGCGATTTCGCCCTGTTTGTGGGCCAGGCCTTGTGCTGCCATCGGTGCTTGGATGATTGGCGTTTTCAGCTTAATGCCGAGCAGCTCGGTAGACAGGTCTATTTCCGTACGCTCTATGCCTTGCATGATGCGGGGCATGATGTACTTTTTGTCGAAGTCCGCAGTATTGCTACGCATGTTGTTTTCATCTTCGGCGCCGCCGCGGATGTAACCGAAGGCGCCTTTGTCCATGGTGGCTTTGACGTCGGACTCAAGGACGCTAAGGTTGACAATTTTGATAGCTTTCTCTGCTGTGCTGGCTTGGTATTCTTGAGCGTGCGCGGTATTGAGAAAAAGTAGTGCCGTCAACACTCCGGACGTCAGTGTAACTTTTCTTTTCTGTGTATTCTTCATCGTGTAAATCTCCTGTTTGCAAAGGTGCATTTTGCACTTTGATCAGTAGTGGCAGAAAGGAAATACCTGAGATGCAGCGTTCTATTTTTGATACCAACAACAACGCGAACCCAGCCTGTCGAGATGCTGCTGTGAGGTGGCTTCGCTGTAGGGAGTCCGGTCATCAAACAGGGGCTTGGAGGTTAAGCTGGAACGCTAATGCAAAGGTGGGGGATGTGCTTCACTTCCTGGACCTGATCGCTTTTTCGGAAGGAGCCTCCGCTGTCAATGTCGGTGATGACGGCTACAACGTGTTGTGCGGTCGTGGTCTTGTAACTGGGTACCTCGGTCACCCGCGGCGCAAGTTGACCTTTCTCGTCAATGGAAAGTCGGTACCCAGCACAGCTGCGCTATTTCAACGTGGGATGGTGGCCGTGGGGACAGTCAATACCGGCGCCGGCGTTGTGGTTCATGGAGTCGCGAGAGGCGAACTTGTCCCAGCGGCTGCTCAACGAATTGTCGCCATCGCCGGAGACGGTGATCAGGGATTGATTGCGCTGCAGGCGTGCCAGGCGTACGTTCGTGAGGTGACTAAAGAAACCGTGCCTATACTCTCGCGTGTTGATTGAAGGGAGGGCATTGCAGTGGACATTGCCAAGATGATCGAGGATGGCGACACGCTTTTGCAGGAGGCATTGGAGGCGGTGTGCAGTTATCACGAAGCCAGGGACTCATCCGCGCCTGCAGCAGAGGTCGAGCGGCTGCGCCAAAAGTCAGAGATGCTGCTGAAAGAACTGGAGGAGTTGCAGCTGAATGCCATCGGCGGTTTTGAATCGCTGAATCATTGACAGGTTGTGTTCGGTCGGCAGAACGCCGGAGAGGTAGCGTGTACGGAACGTGAATTACGCCGGTTATCAGCGTGTAGTTCTGTACTTCTTTTGAGACAACGTGAACGGCTGCGGGCGGCTCAACGTATTGATTTTACTGGCTTTGCCAGTGGTAACTATGATTTAGGTTCCAGTGTACGTTACGGCGCTCGGTTCGGCCGATAGGGCACCGGATGAGGGGTTTTTGTTGTCTAAAACTACCGTGGCAAGAGGCCTATTTGCTGGCCGAAAACCGTCGAAAGCGGTGAATGCATATTAGACACTTGCGATGCATACACCGCGTATTCAAAGGCTTAGAGACGATCTTTACCCATACTGCTGCATTACTGGATTCTGCTGATCAACTGATGACGAGTGTGGAGCTATGGTGGCTAGCCCCATATGAAAACAGATGATCCTCATCGCCAGACGCCTCATGCAGCTTCGTTAAGACAGCTTGAACATCTTCCCGAGCTCGCTGAGCAAATTCGCTATTGGCTATAAGCACCTCCCAGTCAGCAAGCAGCATTTTCTCGTGCTCGACCTGATAGTCATTCACTGTCATGGTCTTCGGCTTATAGCTCAAGTCCATCGTTTTCCCGTGTGCAATGGCATTCCGGAAACGGAAAAGCTTGTCCACGGTTTGCAGTGGCCGACCTCCAAAACCAAGTGGAAAGTGCACATCAAACTCGTGGCACAGCAGCTCCATTTTTTCAAGCGGGCTCAGCCGCTCAAGAGCATTCCACACAGGCATGTGGCGCACGCCGAGATGATTCATGTACGCCTCGAAGCAAAATGCCGTGAGGAGGGAGCTGGAGAGAAACTGCCACGAGCAGCCTCTGGGGTCGGCCAGGCCTACATCAAGCACGCACCTGGACGCATGCCACAGCTCGGAATAGGTGTGGACGGTGCGCTGCTTGGTGACAACGACTTCTGGATCCTTTGGCATTTCAAATCCTTCGAGATGATGGCGAATTGATGGAGCGCTCTAAGCCAGATTATGGTCGGAAATATGGCGAAAATCAGTTCCGCAACTTCACCCACGCCCCTTTATTTTAAAGGGTTGCAGGCCATCTAAAACCAGGCCAGTGCGGAAATTAAAAGCTTGTAAGCTATTGAAATTAAAGAAATAGCATAGCGGATTGCAAATCCGTCTACGCCGGTTCGATTCCGACCTCGGCCTCCATTATTGAAAGCCCCGCAGATTAACGTCTGCGGGGTTTTTCGTTTGGGCTAAAAAAGCCGATCATTTCCGCATCTTTAGGCATCGTTTCCGCATCAGGCCTTTACTTGGTCGGGCTGACCACCTCGCCAACGCGGCGATAAAAGCGCTTGGTGATCTCTTCCTTGGAGTGCCCGAGCAGCCTGCTCGCATGGCTGATGTCCTCAATCTCCGACGCCGCCTTCGGTCGAATATCGCGGAACTGGAACTGCCGAACTTTGATGGCCAGGTCCGCGTTGCCATCGGCGATTAGCTTGCGCGCTGCCTTGTCTCGCGCCTCGCTGAAGCGGTTCCTCAGCATCTCCCAGCTCATTCGTAGGCCCGAGTCATTGGTGGTGACGAAGCGAACTTCTCACATTGCGTCGAGAGAACGTCAAGGCGAAGCATGCGCTGCTGGAGGACACAAAGAACGGAACCCGCCGGTTGGTTCCGCTCTCTCGTTGCTTCGATCACCTTCTGCCCAGCCAGCGGTGGTACAGCATTTCAACACGCGTGGGCATATCCAGCGCAAAGCTGTCGTCTTCGATAATCACGGTGCCACCTACCAATACTGTTTGGATATACAGTAATTGATGTAGGATAATCCTGACAAGCCCTGGGTGATGAACTGTAGGGAAGGGGTTGCTGCGCTCGATCTCGATAGCCGTTAACTATACTGCTAGCTCTCTATGTGGAGGCAGCAGTGGAGTTCGGAGAGTCTCTTCACCAACTGAGGGCAACGGCAATGCACAGTTTCGCGAAAGCACGACTTGTGGACCTAAAAGCAGCGATTGTCGGGGCTGGAATCGAAATCTCGCTGAAGCTTAGGGGAACTCATCGAGATACGAACAAGACTTTTATGACCGTTTCAGCCAAGAAAACTGGCCTTCTAGGAGGCAAAGAGGTCGTTGGAGTGTGTCACGATTTAGAGTGGTGGTTTGTTGATCTCGAAGATTGGCCGAAAGGCCCGGAGCTACTGGACAAATGGGGGATTCCATACGAAGTCTCAGATCGGGGTTTTTAGGATGACATCGCTGAAGCCTAGGCTGCTTGCAGTTGACTGAAGCGGGGATTGCCGTAGAATCGCGCCCCCAAAAAAATCAGTATGCATAGCGAAAAGGGGCCTCGATGCAACGGGTGATGATTGTTGGTCAGGCTGGCTCCGGAAAAAGCACGTTGGCGCGTAAACTCGGCGAGCATACGGGCTTGCCTGTTGTTCATATCGATACCATTCATTGGCAGCCAGGGTGGGTTGAGCGGAGCTGGGACGAAAAAACTCGCCTTTGTCGGGAGGTCGAGGCGCGTGATCGTAGGATATTTGAAGGAGGCCATTCAGCCACTTGGGACAACCGATTGGCCCGCGCAGACCTTTTGATATGGATTGATCGTTCGGCGCCCCTTAGGTTTTGGCGTGTACTGCTCAGAGCACTGCTTAACCACGGTCGGCCTCGACCTGACTTACCGGAGAACTGCCCCGACCTGCTGACTAACCTGCCAGTGTTTTTCAGGTACATGTGGCGGACGAAAAACTCAACACGAATGAAGATAGAGCAGCTTGTGGCGACTGCGCCATCGGCATGCCGTGTGGTTTATCTGCGGTCTAATCGGGATGCCCGGATTTTTCTCTCGAGCATTGGAAAATGATCCTCTGCTACAGGCCTGGCCCACTCGGGCCGAGTTCGGTGTGTATATAAAGGAAGGGAATCGGTCGGCAGGACGCTGGAGAAGGGGTGATGAAGTCGTGGGACAAATCTGGGACATCGAATGTCCCAAATGGTAATGAATGCAGATGCATGAGCATTAGGGGGCGCCCTTTATTTACGGGGGCTCCCGCGATTAGACCCAATGAAATTTGAGGTCGATAACGGATTGCAAATTCGTCTACGCCGGTTCGATTCCGACCTCGGCCTCCAGTCCGCTTCTGCCCGGTCATAAACGGTGAACGGCGCGGCCTATGACTGGTGGTCTGCATCAGGCACGGAAACCCGGCCCGCGCCTGATGGACCAACACTGAGCTAAAGGCGCAATTACAGGTGGAAGTCGCCAGCGGCCTCCGGCTGGTAAAGCACTTTCCTGATCCCAATCCGGCGGGTCCGATCAGAAACTCGCCAGTCGATGGCGTCCCCCTCCTGATAGCCCAGAATGGCGGCGCCGATGTCGGAACACACGGAATGCTTCCCGGCGCTGCTGTCCGCGTCTTCAGGGTAGACCAAGGCCACTTCGATCTCTTCGTCGTCCAGCTGCAGCAAGGCCCTAGAGTTCATCGTGACGACATTGCGCGCCACCTGCTGCGGCTTGACGACAATGGCTCGCTCAAGCTCATGTTCGAGTTCAACAACGACCGAGCCTTGCTCGAGCGCGATCAGACTCTCGAGCCTGGCCTTGTCGATTTCAGTGATGTAGATCTCAGTGGAGTCGCCAGCGGCACCTTCGCGCAAGAACTGGAGATAGCGCCCCGCCGTCATGGAAAATGACTTCAACGCCGGCGTTTCGCTCTCAAGCAGAAAGCCGCTACGCAGAAAGGCTTTCAGCGAGCGCGCGTTGTCCGGGTGAATCTTGGCGATGAGCTTCTTGGCCCGCATGTCGAGGAAGGCAAGTTTCATCCCTTCGCGGATCGTGCGGGCGCCAAGGTTTCGGCCCCATTTGTCGCTGTCTCCGATGACCAGGACTATCTCGCAATTCGAGCCGGTCTTGATGAGACGGACAAAGCCCACCGGGGCGTCATACCGGTCATAGGCCATAAAGAATCGGCCGCCACGGTTGAATAGATGGGTCAGGATCGGCAATTGAGTCCGATCGATGGCTTGCTCGATGGAGCGGGAAACATGACGCGAGTCGCTCAGATAGCAGGTAACGCGCTCATCCTCCAACCAATCCATCAGCGTCAGCGCATGTGCCCGAGTAATTTCAGGGCACAGCGAAATGAAAGGCTTGTTCATCTTCACCACAGTTATTCGTAAAGGATGAAAGCCCTTCATGGCCATGGCCATGACGGTTCTTTCGGCAACCGGCTATTTTACGACATAACGCGAGTAAAGCCGAACAGCCTGCGCACCTTTCCTTCAGGCAATAACGTGCCCGTTTGGGCGTTGATTGGAAGCTGAAAGCCATAGTGCGCAACTCTTTTGACGGTTCTTCTTATCCAATCGGTAGCTCCACCAGAGTGTGGCGATACCGAGAACAACCAGCAGTGCTATTTGATATATTGGCACTATTTTCTCCGTGAAAAATTAGACACGCAGAAGGGGTTGGCTGCGTCGTGCAAAATTTTTCCGAAGTGCTCAAGTGCGTGACGAGTGAACGGCGATTTGATGGGGGCTATTGATCATGGCCTGAAGAAAAGAAAGACCTGCGAGCAGGCCTATGGTGGCCTGCTGCAATAACGTTCAGGAGTAGCGAGAGCAATGGTGATTTTTCTGGTTGTTTTTCCAGGTTTTTAGGTTATTGCTCTATATCGATCGATTTATTAATTTGCAGATTCGCTTCGGCAGCTCTCGCAGCGCCATCCTTTATAAGGCTCGGATTTCTCAAGGGCTGTAACCAATTCACGGCCGCCTATAGTATTTTGGCAGTTGTTGTGTTTTTCATTTGGTTTTTTCATGCCCTCGCATTTTTTTTGCAGGAAGGGGCTTACCACTGCCTGTTGCTTTGACGAAAGCGCTCTAAATCCCTTGTCGACGGCTAGCTGGGCGTAGCTTTGTACGCTCGGCTTTTCATCTTGAAATGCGTTCTGCGCGATAAGGGCCGAGAAAATCTCTCGCTCGATAGTCATTCGTTAATCCTTTATCCAACCAACAAGTTTGCTCATGCTGTTTCTTGTTCTGAGCAATGCGAAAGCATACGTTACCATTGGGTGGTGCTTTAATGAACTGGGTTTCCATCCAGCTTTTAAAGGCAAGGTTTCTCATTTTCGGGCAGTAAATGTTGGTTTCTTTGTGTTTAAAATATTTCAAGAGGTCTTTGTTACAATTTATTTCTTATTCGGTGAGGCGGAGAAGTTTCACTTTGCACCTTAACGGGGGTCGTGCGCTGAGCGAAACTCCTGTAGTTCGCGATAAATTCAAGGGTCGCGACACTTTTTATGAGCTTCTATTTTTTATAAGAGATGCACTGTGCAAGTAGTAAGGTTCCGCTATTTCCTCTCGCAGGCTGTCGACCAAATTCGCACGGTTGGTACTGTGTGCGAGGCGACCTGTACTGCCCTAACCAATTAACAGGGAGCTGAATCATGGATGACCTGGACGAAAAAAACGCCGCGGCGCAACCAGCCGAGTCGACCAGGGTGATAGCTGTTCTGGACCTGATCAATGAGCAGTGGGGTAGGGGCACGCTGCGAGCGGCGTGGGTACCGATGAACCCGGGTTGGGGAGGCGCCGCGAGATGATGAGCCAGGGCTTTACCACCAGGCTGGATCAGTTGTGGAAGGTATCGCTGCAGAGGGTGCCGGGCGGAGTAGGGTGCCGTGGGGGGCTGTATGATCCCTCACGGCGGCCACTCTCTTGAGCTCGAACCTTGAAAATGCTCAGCAATGCTTGGCTGAAATTACAGCGGGCATGGCTTGCCAGAAACTTTGTTCACCAGTCCTCCGACCATATCCCGCGCTAACCGCTCTCGCCCTCCAGCAAAATTGAGGACCCGGGTCTCCTGCCAAATTGACTGAGTCTCTTTATTTCTGCAAACAGCGGAAACGGATTCAAAGATGTTATCTACATCAACGCTGACCTCGACGAGGCCAACAACGTTCTCGTTGTACAAAGCAAGATTTCGCGCCGCAAACCAGGAAAGCTTAGGTGCAACAGCATCCGCATTGAGCACTTGGGCGACGTTCGTTGCAGCCCATTCAAAACCCGGAGTGGCAACGACGATGACGGTGCCTGGGGGGTAAGGATTCGAGGGGCCAGATGGAGTGCTTACAACGTTCGGGTCCCTTATCAGCGCCTGTTGGGGGTGCGATGCGCAACCTCCAAGTGCGAGCGAAGCGAGTACCAGCAAAGTAGCCTTGTTCATGAATGATTCCCAAATAGAGGCCGCTAAGGTGCCACTTGTCGGTAACGCTGTCTATTCATCGTCACTGCGGTAATTTCGGCGGATTGGAATCTAACTAACTGTAATGTTTCACCGGCACTGAACCATCACAGGGAGGCCCATGGGTAGGTCGGTTTTAGCATGGGGACGGTGTAGTAATCGGTTCCAAAACTGAAGCGGCGAGCCCTGTAGAGTGCGGCTTTCAGGGTGGTTGGAGTCCTAAAGTATTGGAACTGAAAAGCGCCTCAAAGCCGCCTCCAGGATAGCGATGTAAGTATCGCTTCTTGGCGTCCGTTGTCACGGGGCAGGCCCAGGGGTACTTTTGGGCAGCTATAATTCGGGGCTCATGGGGAGGTAATGGCTATGACTACTTACGCTGTGACTGCCGCTAGACATGACGAAGATGGAAGGCTGATTGCGCTTCAGGGCCAAGAGACGCATGGTCATCCGGCTAACGCCTTGTCTGAATCGTCCAAAGCGTTGCTCGACTTCTCCGTTGCGGAGGTGCTGGGGTTGATAGAGAGTGGCGATACATTCCACCTCGTGTTCCATTTGTCAGAAGCCCCCGTTGGGGCTGGATTAATAATCCCCGACGGAAACGGGTCGTTGACTGAGGAACAGTGCATATCAGGGAGAAGGATCGCCGATCTTCCTCCGTTTTGAAGGCTGGACTGATTCGTCGATCAGGCGGTTTTAGCTTGCTGTTCAGTAATGCGCCACGGGTCATTGGTCCAGGCCAGACCAGCCACCGTCACCGAACTGCCCATGCCCATCTCCAAGCGAGTACTGGCGCTGACACCACCGCAGAAAAAGTCGACCACAGTTTCATTGTCCTGCGGATCAATGCCCAGGTGGTACTGGGTTTTGAAGTCGAAGGCGGGATTTTTCTGAAATGCAGACATGAGCGTTCCCCGCCGGGGTGGCGTGATCTGTTGAAGTGGATAGGCGCCATTTATCTTGCGAGTTGGCGCTAGGGGAGATGGTTAGGTAAAGTCCGTGCTTTTTTTCGATTGGCAGGAGAGCCAAATGAGTAACAGAGCACTTGTGGTGGCTTTCGGGTTGGTCATGACCACGGCATCTACCATCAGCGGATACTGCGCATACGAAACGAGTCAGTTAGTACGGAAGGCCTACTACACGGATTCGGACGCTGCCGAGCTGAACTTGAAATCTGAATACGATGTGGATCGCGCTGAAGGCAGCTCTAAGTAACGTCGATAGCTGTGATAGGCCAAGGCAAAAAGCGCTGGCGGGCAGCGCCGGCGAACCTTGATGAAGCAAATTGATCAAGCATCGAAGCCATAGTGCTGTGTTTCGCGTTCACTCCGGTAGGCAAAGCACGAATGCGGCTTTTGTCGGTTTCAATGATTGCCCTGCTTTTTAGCGGTTGTGCTGAGCTGACATCTTCGCCACCCCCCTATTCATATGTTGTGCCTATGGTCTGACCCGGACGTGTAGATCAACGCAGAGTAAGCACCGCCCTCCGTGGCCGGATGCGGCATATATGAGTTGGAATAGAAATTGCCCTACCTCCCAAATCAGCCGATCAGTGGGGGATGGTTATGATTGAAGAGATGCTGTGTTTCATGATCGCAGTGATCGTGATAGCGGTCGCCGTGGATACGGTGGCCATCTACATCTACTTTAGAAGCAGTCCTTGAGAACTTAGCATCTGCCCCAATCGCCCCCTAATATGGGTGTGGCGGCATGCCTCAAGGTGCAATTTGGTCTTTTCGCAGCAGCGTCCAAGGTTCCGCCGGCTACGTTGCCATGGAAGCTGTGCACGGAACCTTGCGCTGTCTGAGCGGTAGCTTCGTACTTCAACACAGTTCGACAATGAATCGTGGGGCCCCCGTTCAGTCTATTACCGTCGTTCCTGATTCCGGAACTGAAGCGCTTTGCGGGCTAGCTGGCAGCTTGGTCATCACGATCGCTGACGGGCAGCATTCATACAAATTCGACTACGCGCTACCCGATCATCAAATTTGATTTTTGTTGGTTGGCTGGCGGGTTTTGTCGCCGGGGTGGCGTCACTCGTTGAAGTGGGCTATTGCTGATGCTTCGGCACTTGGCCGAATCAGGAGATGATTCGATGAAGCAGCTACTGTTGGGCGCTTTGCTGGTTTGCGCTGCTGGCTTTGCCAATGCGGGCATTCCACTGGTGAATGCAACCTGCCCAGGAAACATTGAGGTACACGCCGACGAAGGTGGGCCGATCTACATCAATGGCAAAGAGGCTAAGTTGAAGAAATTCAACGACAACTATTTCGAGGCAAAAGGGAGCGGGGTAACTGTATCGCTCAGCATCAAGCCCGATGGCACGCCTGATGTGTCGTATACCGGCAAGGGTGGTGCGAATGGCGTCTGCGAGCTGACAGATCAGGACTGACCAACCCGTAACGGGCGAGCAGCGCCGCAGGCTCAGGTTTTGGTCAGGCCAGAAAACCTGGCGTTTGCAGTTGAGCTGTTCGCAGTAGCGTTGGCCGACCCGGCCCAGTTAGACCGGTGATAGAGTGCGAGCACAAACAAGGAGATGTAGATGAGTAAAGGAAAGGATAGTCAGATCGATAATATCGAGTTCAATGTCGGCAACATTGAACGCAGCAAGGCATTCTATGGTGAGGCGTTCGGCTGGAGCTTTGTTGACTATGGCCCGACCTACACAGAGTTCAGCGATGGGCGCTTGACGGGCGGTTTTGCAACGGGGGCGCCCGTTCGATTTGGAGGTCCTTTAGTGATCCTGTATTCGGACGATCTCGAAGAGTCGCAGCGTAAACTGCTATCGGCAGGCGCTACTATTAGCCAGGAGGTGTTTACTTTTCCCGGCGGGCGTAGGTTTCACTTCATCGATCCGGATGGTTATGAGTTGGCCGTTTGGAGCGCGGAGATGCCCGGTAACTGACCATCCCCGTTCTGATCTCCTATAAAAAAGCCCGCTTGATAGTGGGCTTTTGTGATCGCCTTCTTGACTGACAGCTTACGAGACAGCTGAAACAGCAGGTTTGCGCTGCAGGCGCTTTTTCAACAGATAGACGCCACCGGCAATGATCAGGTTGAACCAGCCCAGCATCACACAAGCGGCCGCGGTGCTGAGAAAAAATACAGAAAAGTAACGGGCTACTATTTTCACCCAGGTCTCGCTATTGGCCGCTGACCGCCATATTCCAACGAACGTGACAAGGGCATAGCAGCCTACGGGTACGGCAACGCCGCGAATCGCGGCAAGCGTCCAACCAGCGCCACTGCTTTGATCGCCGTTCAATACATACGCCACGTATCCCATCGCGACTGCCAGCACAATACTGCCCCCGATCACCCCAAAGCCCCAGAATGCCTGAGACAAGGAATATCCGCCGGCGAACAGCTTGGTTTCTAGAAGTTTGTGGCCGAACAGGCCTACCAGGATAGCCATGACTATGCCCATCTACATCTCCTTGGGGTTGTGGCTAATTGCCATCTCCTGTTTCGGCCTGTTTTGCGCAAGCTTTAATAGGCGTCGAAAGCGGACGGTCGCAAGCAACCCATAGCCATGGCCACGAGGCTGTCGAGCAAGGCCGGATGCTCCAGCTGCGCCGGCATATCCTCCAGTACCGAGCGGATGACACTGCGCAACCCCTGTCCGAGCAAGTAAGCCGCCAAGGCGGGGTGCTCCGTGGTGATCTCCTGCTCATATAGCTGCAAGAGCGGCAGCCAGGTGGCTTCGATGAATTCACCTGTGGTGTGGTAAGGGCCGCGCCACATCCCCAGGTGCAGGGCGGAGTGGTAACGCAAGTGAAAGGCCTTGTTCAATTTGAACAGGCGAGTTTCGACACGAATGATGTTGGCCAGAATATCGCGCAGTGCCGATTTCAATGGCACGCCAACCAGCCTCTCGCGCACCCTAAGTAGTTCCTCGGATTCCTCGTCGAGCACACGCTCGTACAGCAAGGCAACGATCGCGTCCTTGTTGGGGAAATATTGGTAGATCGAGCCGACGGCGACCCCTGATGTTTCCACGATGCGGGCGACGGTCAGCGCTTGCTCACCGGCCTCATCCAGAATTCGCAGGCACGCCTGCTCCACGGCTTCGACCAATGCGCGAGAGCGCGACTGGGTCGGCCGCTTGCGTAATGCGGGAAGCTGCTTTGGCGAAGACTCTAGGCTCATCGTGGTTTCATCACCTTGGTTGTTCATGGGAAACCGAGCGGTGCATTTTTCGTTGTACTAAAACTTTAAAATAAATTAATTAAATCAATTAGTTAGAAACAAGTTTGGTCGCTTGCGGAAGGCGAATATCTCAGCCATCGCGACGTCAGTATGATCGTTCTCGTCAATCAGACATCGTCTAAACGCGTAGTAATGCGCCCCATAAGATCGGATGCTCCAACCTTGCCGGGAGATTGCCCATGCCTTCATCTTTCACCCTCCAGCCCCTTGGCCCAAGCCTGGGCGCCGAAGTGCTTGATCTGAATCCGGCTTCATTGGTTTTGCCAGAAACATTGGCAGCGCTTGAGGCGGCACTGTTCAAACATGAAGCCATCGTGTTGCACGTCCCAGAATTAAGCCCCGAACAACATTTGGCGATTGCACAGTATTTCGGTGAGCCAGAAGTACATACCTTCTATCCCAACCTGGGCGAGGGCTTTGAACAAATCACTGTGATCGACTCCAAGCTGGGCGATCGAGCGGATATGTGGCACCACGACGAGAGTTTTCTACCCAGCCCGCCGATTGTCACCATGACTCACGCCCGCATCCTGCCGCCATGTGGCGGCGACACCTGCTGGATCAGCATGACCAGCGCCTACGATGCGCTGTCCGAGCGCATGAAGCACTACCTCGAAGGCCTCAGCGCCTGGCACGACATGAACGGACCCATGACGGCAGCGCTACGCCAGAACGTCGTCACGCACGAGCGCTATGTCGAGGTCATCAAGGCCAACCGGCGGCACCTGCATCCGCTGGTCATTCGGCACCCGGTGACCGGTCGCAAGGCGCTGTATCTGAGCCCGACCTACACCACCCATATCGACGGCCTGGCCAGCCCCGAGGGCGATGCCATCCTTGCCTTCCTGCATGCGCATTGCCAACACGTTCAATTTGGCTTGCGCCACCGCTGGCGAGTCGGTGACATGGTGCTCTGGGACAACCGTAGCGTTCTGCACAACGCCATCCTGGACTATCAACCGCACCAACGGCGCATGCAGCGCACCTCGGTCTTCGCTCGCGGGTCTTTTTGCGGGTAATTCATGATTGGTCACTCACCGCTTTTGACAGCCCCTCAAAAGGAAACCTCTATGTCGACGGACACGCTGAACAAGGATTTGCTGGCCCGCTACGCGCCCAAGCCGGGTCGCTATGCGCTGTTGCCCGAATTGACCCCACACCAGACCGTGGCGCTGCTATGTCGGGTGTTGCATCGGGAGGGGTATAACGATCACATCGCCGGCCATATCACCGCTCGCCAGGACGACGGCACTTACCTGGCCAATCCGTGGGAGCTCACCTGGGGTGAAGTGACGGCCTCGGATATCGTGCGCCTCGATCCGCAAGGGAAGGTGATCGAGGGTGAGTGGAACATAACCCCGGCCATCAACCTGCACATTGATGTACACACCGCCCGGCATGACGTCGGCGTGGTCATCCACAATCATCCGCAGTGGGGATCCGTGTGGTCGGCGGCCGGGCGTGTTCCACCGATCTACGACCAAACGTCCGCCTTGGTTGACACTGACCCGGTGCTCTATGACGAGTATCGGGGCACGGTTGAAGACAGCGAGCGAGGCCGCGCCGTCGTGGATGCTCTCGGTACGCAAAAATGGGCGTTGCTTGCCAACCACGGCGTGCTGGTGGTGGCCAACGGGATTCGCCAGGCTCACTTGTGCGCGATCACGTTGGAGTGGCGCAGCCGCTTGGCCTGGCATGTCGAAATGCTCGGAGGCGGTTCACCGTTGCCCGCCAGCGTCGCGCGCGCAACCGGAGGACGTACAGATGAAAATGGCTTCCCATTCCTGTGGGAAGCCATGGCTCGCGAGGAAATCCGGCGCGATCCCACCGTGCTTGAGTAGGCCTGCTCCACTTACCAGAGCGGCTGGACCTGGCCCAGCCGTTTTGATGGCGACCGTGTCGTATTAAACCGTAAACCTCAACACGAGACCGTTAAGCGAAACGGCCAGGCGCGACAGCTCCTGGCTGGCAGCGCTGGTTTGTGTCGCGCCGGCGGCGGTCTGCGAAGCCAGGTCGCGGATGTTGGCGAGGTTGGCATCCACTTCCCGGGCGACGTGCGCTTGCTGTTCGGCAGCACTGGCAATCACCAGGTTGCGTTCATTGATCTGTGTGAACGAGGAGGCAATCTGCTCAAGGGCCTGCCCGGCGGCGTGGGCCACCTCCAGTGTGTCGCGCGCGCGGGTATTGCTTCCTTTCATCGCATTGACGGCCAATTCCGTACCGCCTTCGATGGCCTTGACCAGGTCCTCGATTTCCTGGGTCGAGCGCTGGGTCCGGTGTGCAAGGCTGCGTACCTCATCGGCGACCACGGCAAAGCCGCGGCCTGCCTCGCCTGCCCGGGCCGCTTCAATGGCAGCGTTGAGTGCCAGCAGATTGGTCTGCTCGGCAACCGAGCGAATGACATCGACGACCTGGCTGATGTCGCGTACCCGGCCGGCCAGATTTTCTACCTCACTGGCCGTTGTAGTGACGCCACCGGCAAGCTCGGCAATGGCGTCGACCGTTCGCAAGACTTGCTGGCGGCCTTGCTGCGCCGTCAGGTCGGACGTTCGTGTGACATCGGCTGTAGAGCTTGCGTTGCGGGCAACATCTTCTGCGGCACTGGTCATTTCATTGACCGCTGTGGCCGCCTGCTCGATTTCGCCATTCTGCTGATGAAGCCCACGGCATGCATCTTCGTTAACGGCACTCAACTCTTCGGCCGCCGACGCCAGCTGATTGGACGATTCAGCAATGGACGTGATGGTGTCGCGCAGATTGGCCTGCATCGTGGCCAGTGCGCCTATCAATTGCGCAGGCTCATCTTTGCCAACTACCACGATGCGCGTAGTGAGGTTGCCGGTTGCCACCGTCTCGGCCAGTTGAACCGACTGACGCAGCGGCAGGACGATGCTGCGAATCAAACCGATTGCCACCGCGCATGACGCCAGTGCAACGAGTAACAACGCACCGATAACACCACTACGGGCACTGTTGAAAACCTCAACGCTGTTGGCGGCAGCGGCATTGGCGCCACGGTTGTTTAGCTCGATCAGGTCGGCGAGTGCCTTGCTCAGCACATCCGCACGCTGGTTCATCTCACCGTTGATAAGGTTCCGGGCTTCGTCGAGTTGATCCTTGCGCGACAACTCGATCACCTTGCCCTGAAGTGACATGTAGCCGGCTTCGGCGGTCTTGAAGCTCTGGTACATCACTCGGTCTTCTTCGATGAGGATGGTTTTTTCGTACTGCGCCATCGCTGTTCGAGTTTCGGCCTTGAGCGAATCGATCTTGCTGTAGTTTTGCTCCAGGCTCTGTGGGTCTCGGTTGATCATGATGCGCAGTGTCAGGGCACGGATACGCTGAATATTCTGTGCGCCATGACTCAAGACCATGACCCCGGGTAACCAGTCGTCACTGATTTGCCGTGTACTTTCACGCATATCCTCTAACTGATACAGCGCAAATATCCCCAGCGCTGCGGTTAACGCAGTCACCAGACCCAGGCCAATGGATGCACGCCACGCGATACTAATGTTTCTGAGCATATTTTCTTCTTATAGGTTTAAACAGTTGGCACCCGCCAACGGCGCTTCATCCTGTGAAGCGAATCGCTGGAAAGTTAAGGCGTGAACGAGCAGTTGCTTCAAGCGCCGGCCAATAAGTCATGTTGCTCAAGCCAGCCCTTCAGCATCTGCCCTCCACGATTCAAGGATCGCGCCACGCACTCGATTCTGCCCCCCCCGTGTGGCGTAGGATCAGCTCGAATAAGAGAGGGCAGCCTCAACGTTCCATGACATAAGTGCCTGGAGCGGGGCAGAGGGGTGGGTACTTGCGCGATCCGAGCTTCTTCGGCGCCGGCAGGCTGTCACCCGAGCGCTGCCCAATCCATTCGCGCCAATGCGGCCACCAACTGCCTTGCTGGCGCTCCCCGGCGTTCTGCAGCCAGGTTTCCGGCGTCTGGGCCGCGGCTGGCGCCGCATAGTAGAACGACTTGGGGTTGCCCGGCGGGTTCACCAGGCTCTGCAGGTGACCGGCGTTGGACAGCACGTAGGTTGCGTCCTCGCCAAACAACCGGGCGGTGCCGTAGCAGCCCTGCCAAGGGGTAATGTGGTCGGTGGTGCCGCCAACCACATAGGCGCCCACCTTCACCAGGCTCATGTCGATCGACTCGCCGGCAATCTCCAGGGTACCCGGGTTGCTGTAGGGGTTTTGCTGGATCAGGTCGAGGTAGTCCGCGTGCAGCTGGGCGGGTAGCCGCGTGGTGTCGTTGTTCCACGCCAGGATGTCGAAGGCCGGCGGTTTATTGCCCAGCAGATAGTTGTTGACCCAGTAGTTCCAGATCAGGTCGTTGGGCCGCATCCAGGCGAACATGCGGGCCATGCCCTGGCCGCTCAACACGCCCTTGCGCCGGGAGCTGGCCTTGGCCGCACGCAGGGCGGACGGCGTTGTAAACAGCCCCAGGGTGGTGTCATCCAGCGCCGACGGCATGTCGAGCACGCACACGGCCCAGCTGGTGTTGACCACCTTGTGGCCTTCGCCACGGGCCGCCAGCCAGCCCAGGTAAGCTGCCAGTGTGATACCGCCCGAGCAGGAGCCCCACATGTTCACATCCGGGCTACCGGTGATTCTGCGCGCCACGTCCACCGCCTGGTCGAGGCACAGGGCGTAATCGGACAGGCCCCAGTCGCGGTGTTCGCGGGTGGGGTTGCGCCAACTGATGACGAAGAGGTTCACACCGCTGTCCTGGATCCACTTGATCAGGCTTTTTTCCGGCGACAGGTCGATGGCGTAGTACTTGTTGATTTGCGGCGGTGACATCACCAGGGGCCGGGCATAGACCTTTTCGGTGGTGGGCGCGAACTGCAGCAGCTCGAACATCTCGTTGCGAAACACCACTTCGCCTTTGGCCGTGGCGATGTTTTCCCCAACCGTGAACGGCGTGCTGTCGACCTGCCGGGGGAGCCCACGGTTGTTCAGCATATCCTGGCCGAATTGGCGGGCGCCCCTGGCCAGGCTCATGCCGCCGGTGTCCACCAGCTTGCGCAGCGCCGCCGGATTGGTCAGTGGCGAGTTGCTCGGTGCCACTGCATCGGCCAGCAGCGCGGCGACGAAATGGGCCCGGCTCTTTTCCAGCGGGGCAAGGTCGGTGGCCTCAATGAAGCGGGTCAGTTCACTTTGGCCGGCCAGGTAACTTTGCAGCAGGGCGCGCAGGAAGGCGTTGGATTGCCAGGCTGGATCGGCAAAGCGCTTGTCCTTCGGGTCTGGCGCAATGTTGGAATGGCCGCCGACGATGCCGCGCAACTCCTTGAGGTAGCCACCCAGATGAGCGCCTGCCTTGAGCGGCGACTTGCCCACGGCCTTGAGCAGGTAGCCGGCCGAGCTGGCCAGGTCCGCTGCGCGCACGCTGACCAGTGGATTGCCTGCCAGGGTCTGGTTGGCAGCCGTGCAGATCAACGCTTGTTCCTGGGTGCTCTCCGGAAGATCGACATCCTTGCGAACGCGACGCTTTCGGCTGGTCGCCGGGGAGCGTTGGGTAGTGGTTGCGGTCTCGCTCGTTCGGGTGGATCTGCTCATGTTGGCTCTCATTATTATTCCGGACGCAGTGTCCGGTTGTGATGTTCGCCACTGACTCTAAAGTGCCGCGCTCGCGGCCACGTCGCATCGCACGACAACGAATTTTCATTTCATGACAAGGGCGTTGTGGGCCGACGTGCTGAGCGGGAGGAGACCCGGGACAGTCAGGGAAAGCCCCGCAGATTAAGGTCTGCAGGGTTTTTCGTTCGGCACCTGGAAAGAGTGGTGTTGCGAAACTTTCGGGGATGAGCGCCGAAAGTTTCTCATTACCGTCAGTCCTTAGCAGGCAGCGCCATCCGGTATTCGATCACCCCCGGCTTCTCGGCTATCCAGTCGTACAGTCGCTGTGCGGTCTGGTTCGTCTCCTGGGTATGCCAGTAGAGCCGATCGCAGTGTTTCTCCTGCGCCTGGCCCTGAACAAACTCGATCAATCGTTTGCCGACCTTTTTCCCCCGGGCACTTGGGCAGACGTACAGGTCCTCCAGGTAACAGAAGTCATTACGCCCCCAGGTCGAGCGATGGAAAACAAAATGGACGAAGCCCAGGAGCCGTTCACCGTCCGTGGCTACGGCGCAGTGCACGGGCTCCGTCGGGTCGAAGAAACGCGCCCAGGTCAGCTCAGTGGTGTCCTGGCTCAGCGCCACCTTGTAGAACGCCTGATACTGGTCCCAGTAAGCAGACCATTGTTGAAAATCACTCGGCGCCAACGGGCGAACGGAAACGAATTGCTGTGCGGCTGTCATCGTGAAACCCCTTTCAGTGTGAAGAGTGGTTGGAAAGCAGCTGCATTTATAGCGATAGAATGGCCGGAGTTGCCCTGCCACTTTCTTCAGGTTAACCAGACCAATGTTCAAGCACTCACAGTTGCAGTCGGTCAAAGCCTGGATAAGCGATCCCGCTCATGGGGCGTTGTCGCTGCATGTACGTATCCAGCGGGCGATTCGTCAATTGATTCTTGATGGCGCGCTACCGGCCGGAAAGTCGCTACCGGCCTCACGGCCGTTGGCCCATTCCCTGGGTGTCTCGCGGGATACCGTGGAAGCGGCCTACAGCCAGCTGCATGCGGAGGGTTTCATCGAACGCCGCGTGGGCAGTGGAAGCTTCGTGTCGCAACGCGCTCGGCACCTGCCGCTGCGAAAGCGCCAACGCGAGGCTGTCTGCGACGGGACACCTCAACTTAGTCGCAGGGCGATGGGCATGCTCAGGAGCGGGGGCGTGGACAACTTCCAAACGTCACGTCCCTTCGCACCTGGGGTGGCCGAGACCCGGCACTTTCCCCTGGCCATCTGGGAAAAGCTGGAGCGCCAGGTGTACAAGGAATATGGCACCCAGGCCCTGGAGCACAGTGAGCCCCAGGGCATGGCCTCACTGCGCAGTGCAATCGCTGACTACCTCAACCTCGAACGGGGGGCGCAGGCGTCTGCCGATCGGGTGCTGATTCTCACCAGCTCACAGCAGGCGCTAGGCCTGTGCGCCCAGGTACTCATGGATGCGGACGACCAGGTGCTGGTCGAAGACCCGCTCTACCAGGGCACCCGCAAAGCCGTCGGCGCCGCAGGCCTCAAGTGCGTTCCCGTGCCGGTGGATGAATGCGGCATGCAGGTCGAGGGCATGGGCGCGCTGGCCCCCCATGCCAGGGCGGTTTTTCTTACGCCTTCCCACCAATACCCAACCGGCGCGACCTTGTCGCTCGACAGGCGCTTGCTCGCGATCGAATGGGCAAGGCAGCAGCGAGCCTGGATCATCGAAGATGACTACGACAGCGAGTTCCACTACGAAGGCCGGCCGACGGCCTGCGTGCAGGGCCTGGACGCGCATGATCGGACGCTCTACATCGGCACCTTCACCAAGTCGCTGTTCGCCGGGCTGCGTATCGGTTACCTGCTGTTGCCGCCTGCTCTCGTCGCCCCGATGACCAGCGCACGCACGCTGCAGGATGGGCATACGGCGTCCATTGCCCAGCTGACCCTGGCAAGGTTCATGGAAGGCGGGCACTACACGGCTCATGTGCGCAGCATGAGGGCGCTGTATGCCGGGAGACGGGACGTGCTGGCTGAACTGGTGCAACAGCATCTTGGGGCGTTTCTGGCGCCGCGCATTCCGGCCGGGGGGCTGCAGATGCCCTGTCATTTCGTCCAGGACCTGGCGGAGGATGCTGTGGTCACGGCGGCAAGAGCGGCGGGTATCGACCTGCTTGGGCTCGGCAGCTTGTATGCGACGCCGAGGAATGATGTTGGCGTGTTGATGGGGTTCGCGGCGCAGACGCCTGCCGAGATGCGCGCCTCGGTGGAGAAGCTGGCGAAGGTGCTTGCGGGCCTGCTCACGTAGTGTGCTGCCGGCCGCGGCTGACGAGGATCACCAGCCCCATCGCCATTGCATGCACCGCCCTGCGTGGCCGAAGGCAGCAGGGTGGCAATTAAGTGTGGGATGGGTTATTACGGGTGACCGGCATGGGGCCGGATCTAGGAGGTCGTTGTGAGCTTGAACCAAGCGCAAGTAGATGCCGTTGAACACCTTCTAATGGCTTTCCTGAAGCGGTCCGAGAGCGCCCAGATTGTGGCGAAGGTCTATGAGGATGCGTACTCCTCGATCATGGGCAGCGAGGGCCCCGTCGGCATGGAGGAGAAGGAGGCTGCGCTTGAGCATTTGAACAACCTTCGGTTGCAGCTCAAGTAACCAGCTTTCCAGGCAGATCCGCAGCGCTTCGCGTTCTCGGAAATCGCCTAGCTTCCGCGCCACAGCCAGTAGGACCGTATGGTGTGGCGCGGCGGTTCCGACTCATGCCACCTGCTCCTGGATGAATCAGTTCCTTTCGATGTACTCCTCCAAGACATAGCGGACGCTGGACGCGTCAGCCGGAGGGTTGAGAACTTCAATCATCTTCACCTTCAACACCACGCGTTCAGCGGTGTTGTGCTCGTAACCTTCGATACCGCCATAAAAGTTATGCCAGTCTTCGTTCGAGGGTGCTTTCACGCCTTGAGCATCGTAGGTCACTTCGCGCACCTGCAGGCACTGGAAAACCCCCACACCGGTACACGTCCGCGTTTCGGGGGCAATCTCAAGGTACGCCGTTTTAGTCGTTGGCTGGACGGGCTTCGGGTCGATCGTTTCGTGCGTGGAACAACCGACGGCCAGCAGCGTTGCAGCGACGACCAGTATCATTTTTTGCATGAGCGTTTCTTGGTTACTCGGCATTCATTGGGCGTGGAATGTTATGTGCCACCTCCGGTGTATTCAAGCGTTGCTCAAGGCAGTGGATTGATCGGTCGGTACCCGCTACTTTGAGACTTCACCCAAGGAGTCCGGACATGGCAGATAAATATGTTGGAAAGATCATGGGTACTGGCACGGATAACGTGGAATACGTGATCAACATTTATCAGGACGAGACCGTTGAGCGCTCGCCGCACGGCATGGTTCGGCATGAAGGCCTGAAGCATTTCGAGATGCAGTTCGGCGGTGACGTGAAAAAGATATCCGAGACCGAGTACGAGATTGTGGCCACGGGCGTGAGGGTCACCGTGCATGACGCTCAAGGCTAAGCGCGTCAGCCTGCGGCAATTGTGCTCTTTGCAAGAAAGCTCCAGACAGCCGGGTCTTCGCCTAACGCCGCGTTGAAGCGTAACCAGGGTGAGGCCTCCAAGTCCGGGCGGAAGATGCAGCCAGGGGACAGCAGGATATTCTGCTTGAGTCCTGCGCGGGTGAGGGCCACCGGATCGAAGTCTTCCTGACCGCTACCAATCCACAGGTACGGCGCAGGTGCTATGGGCGCCCAGCATTGCCAGCCGATCTGTTTGAGTTGCTGGCGGGCAAACACTTGAGCCTGCAACAGCCGGTCACGCAGCTTCTGGCACCGTTTACGCTGGTTGCCATCGTTAAGCATTTGCAAGGCGAGGTGTTCGCAAAGCTGCGAACTGTAGAGCCCGGTCGTCATCTTGTAGTGCAACAAGGCTTCGGCCACTGCCGGCTCTGCAGTGACGTAGCCAACCCGCAGGGACGGCGCCATGTCTTTGGAAACGCTGCCGATATAAATAACCCGTTGCAGGTTGTCCAGGGCCGCCAGGGGTGGCTGATTGTTCTGTACCAGCTGGCCATGCACGTCATCTTCGACAATCCAGCAATCATGCGCATCGGCCAGTTGCAGGACGCGATGGGCCACTGCAGGGCTGTAACTGGCACCGGTAGGGTTTTGCAGCCAGGGGTTGGTGAAAAAAGCCTTGGGTCGATGGTGGTTCAGCAGCTCGCCAAGCTTCTCCACATCCGGCCCTTGTGGCGTCCAGGGCACTCCAACGATCTTGACCTTGTGGTCGCGCAGATTGGCCAGCAGGTTGATGTAGCCCGGGTCGTCCACCAGCACACAATCACCTGGTCGCAGCAGGGTGTTAATCACCATGTTGAGCGCCTGGCTGGCGCCATGCGTCAGCACGATGTGCTCGCACCTGGCAGGTACGCCTCGCTCCCCCAGGTGACGCTGCAACCATTGCCGCAGTGCCAGGACCCCATGAGACTCGCCATACCCGGCAATGAATCCAGTGCCACGACCAAGGCTGCGCATGGCCAGACGCAAGCCCGCCTCATCCAGCCAGGCATCGGGAACGCCACCGCTACCCGGTTGCAGGGCATCGGCATCTGGATTGAACCCATCATCGAGCAGCCAATAGACATCCCTCAAGGGGGCCACGCTACGTTGCTGCTCGACACTCGCCGAGGTCTTGGCGACAAAAAAGCCTGCTCCTCTGCGCACCTCGACATAACTCAATGCGACCAGGCGATCGTAAGCCTGCACCACGCTGAACGTACTGACTTCAAACGCCTTGGCGGCAGCGCGAATGGAGGGCAAACGGCTGCCCGGCGTCAGTTTGCCTTGGTCGATCAACTGAGAAAAGTGCTCCACCAACTGACCGATACGCGTTGTTTTCCGAGGCGAATTCATTGAGGTGTGCAGCCTTTTCGACCAATACAGATGCGCCCATTTTAGGGGCCGGTGTGTATGGAACGAAAGCGAATATCGCGTAGCGTTGAAAGTGGAAATCGTGTTCTGAGGGGCGAATTGCTTCTGCTCGGCAAGATCAGGAAGACACCGCCGGCCTCTTAATCGTCTGAACCACTCATTGAGATACTTAACTATGCAACAGCATCGTCATGCGCTTATCACGCAGACCCTTGGCGCACAGCGAGAGATCATCAGTCTGCATTTCGGCCCACAGGGGCAGGGCAAAAAAGTTTACCTGCAGGCCGGTCTGCATGCCGATGAGCATCCGGGAATGCTGGCGCTGCATCACCTCAAGCAGCACCTGCTCGAACTGGAGGCGGCTGGCCGCCTGACCGGCGAAGTGGTACTGGTGCCGATCGCCAATCCCATAGGCCTTGGCAACTACGTGTTCGGACGTCAGCTGGGCCGCTTTGAACTGTCCAGCCGAGAGAATTTCAATCGCAACTACCTGGACCTCGCCGCACTGGTGCGCGAGGAAGTTGCCGGTGCACTTGGCAGTGATCCCGCTGCCAACGTAGCGTTGATCCGTCGCTGCATTCGTGAGCGCCTCGAAGCCTTGAAGCCCGCCACCGAGCTCGAATCCTTGCGACTGGTGTTACTGCGACTGGCCAGCGAAGCCGACTACATCATCGACCTGCACTGTGACAGCGAAGCCGCGGTGCACCTCTACGTGCACAGCGAGCAGCAGGAGCAAGCACGGGTGCTGGCCGGCTTCACCGGGGCACATGCGGTGCTGCATACCACTGAACAGGGTGGTCCCGACGCCAAGACCTATTGCTTTGACGAGTCCTTCACCACCCTGTGGGACAGACTGCAACGGCACTTTCCAGACTTGCCGATTCCGCTGGCCACCTTCTCCGCCACATTGGAACTGCGTGGCCTGCACGATGTCGGCCACGAGATGGCGACGGGCGATGCCGATGCCCTGTTGGCGTACCTGGGGCACCTGGGGTTGATCGCCGATGCCGAGGTCAAGGTGCCAACGCCTTTGTGTGAGCCAACCCCGCTGGGTGGCGTGGAGATACTCAGGGCCCCGCACCCCGGCGTGGTCGCCTACCGCGCGCCGCTCGGCAGCAGGGTCGAGCCGGGCAGCGCACTGGCCGATGTGATCGATCCAATCAGCGGCCAGGTCAGCACGCTCTACAGCGGTGTTGCCGGCGTCCTCTACGCGCGGGTGATTGAGCGCTTCACCGAAACCAACACCGAGCTGACCTTTGTCGCAGGGCACCAGGCAACACGTTCAGGTTCGCTCCTCTGCGCCTGAAGGCGAGTCCGCCAGGGCTGAACGGTGCGATAGCCATCACAACAAGATGAACGTCAGGTTTTGCTGCTTGGCGCCCTGGACGTTCCCGTCGCAGTACCCATGCGCCGCAAGCGCTCACTAGGAATAAAACAATGAAAAAAACAATTCTGACCCTTTCTGCGTTGGCGCTCTGTGTCGCTGCCGGTTCCGCTTTGGCCAAGGAGTACAAGACGTTGCGCTTTGGCGTCGATCCGTCCTATGCGCCCTTTGAATCCAAGGCCGCCGATGGCAGCCTGGTTGGCTTCGATATTGATCTGGGCAATGCGATCTGCGCTGAGCTGAAGGTCACCTGCAAATGGGTCGAGAGCGACTTCGACGGCATGATCCCGGGCCTGAGGGCCAACAAGTTTGATGGCGTGCTGTCGTCGATGACGGTCACACCAGCCCGTGAAAAAGTCATCGACTTTTCCAGCGAGATTTTCTCGAGCCCCACGGTACTGGTGTCCAGAAAAGGCACTGCCATCGACATTGATCTGGCATCGCTCAAAGGCAAAAAAGTCGGTTACCAACAAGGCTCCATCCAGGAAGCCTACGCCAAAGCCGTACTGGACAAGGCTGGGGTAGACACCAAGGCCTACGCCAACCAGGACCAGGTCTACGCTGACCTGGTTTCCGGCCGCCTCGATGCGTCGATTCAGGAAAAGCTGCAAGCCGAACTGGGCTTTTTGAAGTCACCACAAGGTGCCAGCTTCCAAGCCAGCAAGCAGATCGACAGCGAGCTGATGCCGGAAAAAACGGCGGTGGGTATCGCCAAGGGCAATCAGGAACTGAAAGCACTTCTAGACAAAGGCATCAAGGCACTCCACGACAACGGCACTTACGCTGCAATCCAGCAAAAATACTTTGGCGACCTGAACCTCTACAGCGGCAAGTAACCACCGAATGCCCATCATCGGATGGGCACTTTCATGATTGCCAAAGGGCTGCCCAATGTTTGAAAACCTATTGCAGATTCTGGGGCTATCCGGCTACAGCCTAAAGGGCTTCGGCCCGCTGTTGCTGCAAGGCACCTGGATGACCGTCAAGCTTTCTGTCCTGTCACTGTTGTTGAGCGCCATGCTCGGTCTGATCGGCGCCATCGCCAAACTTTCAGGTTCTGCTGTATTGCGCGTGCCTGCGCAGCTCTATACCACGCTGATTCGCGGGGTACCGGACCTGGTGCTGATGCTGCTGATTTTCTACAGCCTGCAAACATGGCTGACCAGCCTCACCACGGCGCTGGGCTGGGACTACATCGAGATCGACCCGTTCAACGCCGGCGTCATTACGCTGGGCTTCATCTACGGTGCGTATTTTACCGAGACGTTTCGCGGGGCAATCCGCGCCGTTCCTCGTGGGCAACTGGAAGCTGCAACCGGGTATGGCCTTACCCGCATCCAGCGCTTTCGCTTCGTGGTGTTCCCGCAAATGATGCGCTTCGCCCTGCCGGGCATCGGCAACACCTGGCTGGTAATCCTCAAGGCCACCGCACTGGTCTCAATCATCGGCCTGTCCGACTTGGTCAAGGCCGCTCAGGACGCCGGCAAAAGCACCTATCAGCTGTTCTACTTTCTGCTCCTGGCGGCCTTGGTCTATCTGCTGATTGCCAGCGTTTCAAACTACCTCCTGCGTCGACTGGAGGTCTTCTACAGGGCGGGCTTCAGGGAGTCGGCACGATGATCGAACTCTTGCAGGAATACTGGCAACCGTTCCTTTACCACGACGGTCGTCACATCACCGGCCTGACCATGACGCTCTGGCTGCTCAGCGCTTCGATCTTCTTCGGCTTCATCATGTCGATCCCGCTGTCGATTGCCCGGGTTTCAAGCACTGCCTGGGTACGCTGGCCGGTACAGTTCTACACGTACCTGTTCCGCGGTACGCCCCTGTATATCCAGTTGCTGATTTGCTACACCGGGATCTACAGCATCGCCGCAGTACGCGAGCAGCCGGTGCTCGACGCGTTCTTTCGCGATGCCATGAACTGCACCATCCTGGCGTTTGCCCTGAACACCTGTGCCTACACCACGGAAATATTCGCCGGGGCGATCCGCAACATGCATCACGGCGAGGTCGAGGCTGCCAAGGCCTACGGCCTGCGCGGCTGGAAACTCTATGCCTATGTGATCATGCCGTCGGCCTTGCGCCGTTCGTTGCCGTACTACAGCAACGAAGTGATTTTGATGCTGCACTCGACCACGCTGGCCTTCACCGCCACGGTGCCGGACATACTCAAGATCGCTCGCGATGCCAACTCGGCAACCTTCCTTACCTTCCAGTCCTTCGGCATTGCCGCTGCTATGTACCTTGCAATCACGTTTGCGCTGGTTGGCTTGTTCCGTCTGGCTGAACGCCGTTGGCTGGCGTTCCTTGGCCCTGCTCACTAATTCAGGATCTACACACATGTACAAACTGACCGTGGATAACCTGCATAAAAACTATGGCAGTCATGAAGTACTCAAGGGCGTTTCGCTCAACGCCAAGCCCGGCGATGTGATCAGCCTGATCGGTGCAAGTGGTTCGGGCAAGAGCACCTTTCTGCGCTGCATCAACTTTCTGGAAACACCCAATGAAGGCGCCATGAGCCTGGATAACCAGCCCATTCGCATGGTCCACGACCGGCACGGCATGCACGTGGCCGATGCCGCTGAGCTGCAGCGCTTGCGCACCCGCCTGGCGATGGTGTTTCAACACTTCAATCTTTGGAGTCACATGACTGTGCTGGACAACATCACCCTGGCACCACGCCGGGTGCTGGGCGCGAGCAAGAAGGAGGCAGAGCAGCGTGCCCGGCTTTATCTGGACAAAGTGGGGCTGCCATCACGGGTGGCTGACCAGTACCCAGCGTTTCTCTCTGGCGGCCAGCAACAGCGGGTCGCCATCGCCCGGGCCTTGAGTATGGAGCCCGACATCATGCTGTTTGACGAACCGACCTCGGCACTCGATCCGGAGTTGGTGGGCGAAGTGCTCAAGGTCATTCAAGGGTTGGCCGAAGAAGGCCGTACCATGATCATGGTCACTCACGAAATGGGTTTTGCACGCAAAGTGTCGAGCCAGGTGCTGTTTCTGCACCAGGGGCGTGTCGAGGAGCAGGGTACGCCCGAGGCTGTCCTGGGCAATCCTCAAAGTGAACGCTTGCAGCAGTTTCTCAGTGGCAGCCTGAAGTAACCCCAGCGTTCAAACAAAACCCCGCAGATTAACGTCTGCGGGGTTTTCGTTCGGGCCCTGGAAAGTCCAGTGTTGCGAAATGCCTTTATGCCGATTGCTTGATGCGGTGAGGGTGATGGTGGTGATGATGGTAGGGCCAGGACGTCGTCGCCATATCGCCGGACAGACTTGAAGGTGGGGCGGCCAGTTCTTCCATGTGATTGATCACATCGTCCGGTTTGAGTACCAGCACGTCACTGTCGAGGGTGTTCAGAATCATCTCAGAGGTGTTGCCGACCAAGGCGCCGCTGAGTCCGGTGCGGGCGACGCTGCCGATCACTGTCAGTGCCGCCTCGAGTTTGTGTGCCATGTACGGGATGAGCACGTCTGGCGGGCCTTCTTCGACATGCAGGTGCTCGTCGCTGATGTGGAACTCGTGTTGAAGCCGCTTGCATTGCTCGCAATAGAACGCCTCGATGCTTTCCTTGTTTTGAAGGACGGGGTCGCTCGATGACAGCAGGGGGTAGGGGTAGGCACTCATCATGTGCAGGGTGCCGCTGGCCAGTTGGGCGATGTCGTAGCCGTGGCTGACGATGCCCGAATGCAGGACCCGGTGCCCTACGTCGCTGCTGTCCACATCGACGGCCGCGAGAATGGTGCCTCCGGTCCATGGCCTGGCGGTTTTTACCATGAGCACCGGGCAGGGGCAGTACCGCAACAGCTTCCAGTCCTCAGGCGTGAGAACGGCCTTCAACAGCGGGTTATCGGGTAAGTGCTGCGTGATTACAAGTCCGCAGTCTTGCGCTTGTTGAGCCGCGATGATGGTCTTGTGCGAGTTGCCTTCCCAAGCCTGTTGGGTGCTGACGCTGTAGCCCTCGCGTTCCATGGTGTGTTGCAGATCGTCCAGCGAACTGGAGTGATGGGCGCCTTTGCAACAGACCAGCAGATGCAAGTGCGACTGTGTAGCGCTGGCGATCATTCTGGCTCTGTTCAGGATCTGGTCGGCGGGTTGGTGCGAATCCACCACGACCAAGGTGCTACGAACTGTGTGCATGATCGACTACCTGTGCGTGAGTACAGTTTTCATGCAAGTGAGGGTGCGGCGTTCCTGGCCGACGCAGCATGGGATGGGTGTACCCGTTACTTCGCCAAGCCCCACTTGTGGTACAGGCTCACTAATGACTTCATGCACCAAACAGCTAAAACCGGATCTCGCTCGCTCAGTTTGATTGTTGATGTTTACTTGGAGCGGGCGTCAGTAATCGTGGAACCCAATCGCTGTTTCAATCGCAAAGGTTTGCATCCCCGCTGCGTCTGCAGAGGAGGGTGAGTGTGTAATACGCAAGTTACACCTGTAGTCGGCGTCGTTGCGTTCCCGTGTGTTGGTTGGCTGTTGGCAAATGAATACAGTGAGGCTTTATCGCATTCATACCTCTTCCCAAGGGCGCTCTCGGTTTAATTGGACTTGCTCTTCGAGAACGCGGTATGTGGTCAAATCAGTGGGTGGTTATTATGCTCGCCAATGCACGTTAGGATTAGTACTTTCTATAGGGTGGTTAGCTTGTTTTTTTCTAATTTACTCACGGGATAATAAGTGTTCGGTCTTATGCTGTGAGAACGGTTACAGCATGGGCATTGCTTATGTCGAAAAGCGTGAGTTCAGTGCACGGCAGGCACGTTGGTTGTCCGGCGTCGTGATGCCAGTCTGCTCCCACAACGCTCGCGTTTCAGTGGCGTGCTGAGCCGGGGCTACTGGGACACGCCTTTCGGGTAGACGCTGATGAAGGCAGTGATGTCCTGGGAATCCTGGTCTTGTATGTTCACCCTTGGGTGTTTGGACGAGCGCAGGATCTGGAAATCAAGGTGGGTGTTCCTGAAGGCTCGCTCCAGCGCCTGGTCGCCGGGGCCGCTGTACAGTACGACCTGGGTGCCGGTGATGTCCTTCATCGAAGTGAGTTTCTTGATCTGGACTTGAACGCCCGCTTTGGTCAAGGCCACCGCGATCTGTTTGGAAAACTGCAATATCTCATCGTCATTTCTGGTGACGTTGATGAGCACGGTGGGCGTCGTTTTTTTCTCGGACAACTCAGCCGCCAGGGCCGTGAACGCGGCGAGTGCCTCAGGTGTCAACTTTCGGGGCTTGAGTGTGGAGGCGACTTTCAGTCTTTCCGTTTTCTCAGCTTCCAGCTTTGTTGATAACTCTAGATTCTGCTGGGTGAGCGCGACTATTTGCAGCTTTGATTGAGCGGCGGCGTCTTTGGCATTCTGAGTGGCCTGGGTCGCTGCTGCTATAGAACTTTCGGCATGCCTGTTTTGTACTTCGGCGGCCCTATGGGCGAGGATGACTGCGCTGGCCGATATCAACGCTGCAACGATTGCTGTTGCCGATGCAATGGTGTGTATCAGGCTTGCCGAAGTGGGTGAGATATCTAGCATGTAGTTATTCTTGAGGCTGATGTTTTTCATGGCTAACAGGTGTTTTGGGGCTTGCTATGTGTGTGGCCCGCAAGCGCGAGCGTGGCAGAGTGCCATAAAATTTCGTCGCGAGCGATAAGCAGCGCATGCGCCTTTAGACGCAATCCCCCGCGGCATTCGCCCCTCGACAGACACCGGCCAGAACGATGCCTGGAAACGTTGCGAGAAATGCTGCTCACTGGCGCGCAAGGCGTTTGCGTGGGCCACTGAGCAGCGTTTTTGATTGACCGGTTAGCGGTTCTGCTGGCCGGTCAATAGGCGGCGCGTACGGTGAGCGTGAAGTTGCGCGGTTCACCGTAGAAGTTGCCATTGGCCGAGGTGCCGACGGTCTGGTAGTACTTCTTGTCGAAGATATTGTTGGCATTGACGATGGCCGACCAGTTCTTGTCGATCTGGTATTCCAGGCTCGAGTTCCAGATGGCGTAGCCGGCCTGGACGAACTTGAATGCCTCTGCAGCGCCATCGTACTCGCCGCTGTCCGGGTTGAAGGCGTTCACTGTGCCGCTACGACCGTTGCTGCTCTGCGCGGTGACGCCCATGCCGAGCTTCCACTTTTCCAGGTCGCCCGGCAGGCGGTAGGTACCCCACAACTTGAACAGGTGCTTGGGGGTGACCGACGCATAGACCGCGCGGGTTTCATCGCTGGCCTTGTCGACGGTGTGGTTATAGGTGTAGCCGGCGAACAGCTCGAGTCCGGTCAGCACTTCACCGCTGATCTCGGCGTCAATGCCCTCGCTGACCACCTCACCCTGGTTCAGGTAGCAGCAGTTGTTCGCCCCGAACACCATCGGGTATCGCGGGTCCTGGATGGCGGCGTCCTGCTGCTCGATACGGTAGATCGCGACGCTGGTGTTGACCTTGTCGTCCAGGACCAGCCCCTTGAGACCGACCTCATAGTTCTTCGACGTGGCGGCGTCCAGCGCCTGGTTCGGGTACGCCTGCTGCAGGAACTGTGGCTTGTAGGTTTCGGCGTAGCTGAGGTAGGTGGTCCATTGTGGCGTCAGGTCGAAGGTCAGCCCGGCATACGGCGTGGTTACGCCTTGCTCCTTGAACCGACGATGGTACGGGGCAGGGTCGTCCAGAACGTTGCCCAGGTCGTCGAAGAACACTTCGACGTCACGGTATTTGTAGGTGGAAACCCGGGCGCCGAGTATGAGCTTGGTCCTGTCGCTCAACGACAGGCGGGTCATGCCGTAGTAACCGTATTTCTCCGTCGTGTTGTCATCGGTCTTGTTCGGCAGGCTGCCCAGGTCGGCCGGGCGTTCAAGGTCGAAGATGTTGATCGGGATGAAGTTGTCGTTGCCCCAGCGCTGCACGGTATAGCCTTCGGCGTGCGAGTAGTCGGCGCCCAGCAGCACGTCGTGACGCAGCTCGAAGAGGTCGAAGCCACCTTTGACGTAGCTGTTGATGCCCTTGCGCTCCAGCCCGGTCTTGGCGGGGTAGTGCAGCCATATCGGGCCTTGCAGGGTGATCGGGTCGACCGCGCCATTGGCGAACAGGGAGTTGGCGTCGCGATCCATGTCCATGTAGGTCAGGTCGGTGGTCCAGGTCCAGTCTTCGTTGAAGGTGTGGTCGAGCTTGAGGTAGGCCTGTTTGGTCTTCTCGTGCACGGTGTCCCAGGAGGTGACGTAGGCGGTCTTGCGTGACAGGCCGATGTCGTCGCCGTTCTTGTAGCGGGGCAGGCCACCGAAGTTGGAAATGCCTTCGCCTTCCTGGTAGCTGCCACCGACCGTGAGCAAGGTAGCGGGGCTCAGGTCGAATTCCAGCGATCCGTAGAATAGATGCTTTTCCATGTTGGCCACGTCGTAGAAGAACTGGTTGTTCTGATAGGCCGTGCCCAGGCGGCCCCGGATGTTCCCGGTCTGGGTGAGCGGGCCGGTGACGTCGAGCTCGGTGCGGTAGGTGTCCCAGCTGCCGGCCGATGCAGAGAACTTGAGTTGGTTGTGGTCCAGGGCCCGCTTGCGTACCAGGTTGATGGTGCCGCCGGGGTTGCCGCTGCCCGAATAGAGACCGTCGACCCCGCGCAGGAACTCGACGTGGTCGTATTGGGCCAGGTCCAGCTGGCTGATCGAGCCGTAGCCGGAGATCGAAGTGTCCATCGGCGCACCGCCGTCGAACTGGATGTTCGACACCGCGAAGCCACGGGAATAGAAGTTGGTGTCGTTGCCCAGCGAGGAGCCGGAGGCACCGTTCTTCTGCAGGGTTACGCCGGTGGTCTTGTCCAGGGCGTCAGTCAGGGTGGTGAGATTCTGATCCTCGATGCGTTGGCGGGTGACAACGGACACCGAGTGGGGGACTTCTTTGATCGACTGGGCGATCTTGCTGCCCACGGTTGTCGAGCCGGTGGTGTAGGAGCCGCTGTTTTCGGTCGTGGCGCCGAGCCCCGTGGCGTTGACGCTGGTCACTCCCAGCTCGAGCGCATCGCCCTTGATCCGTGGCATCAGGACATAGTCGCCGTTGCTGCTGCGCACTACCCTGAGGTCGCTTGCGCCGAGCAACTGTGCGAACCCTTGCTCGATGCTGTAGCTGCCCTGCAGGCCCGGGCTGCGCTTGCCCTGGGTGAGCCCGGCTTCAAACGACAGCACCACCCCGGCCTCGCTGGCAAAGCGGCTGAGCACCGCGCCGAGTGGCCCGCCGGCGATCGAGTAGGTGCGCGCCGCTTCTGCGGCATTGGCGTACCCACCCTGGCCCAGGAGCGGGTGACCAAGCCCTGCCTGCAGGATCAGGCCAGCGCTGAACAGGGCAACGGCGAGGGGTTTTCGGGGATAAGCATGACGAGGGGCGCGGTGTGGCATGGATGACTCCTTCAAAGGCCTTGAGGCGGTTTGCAGGAGGGGTCGAACGAAACCGGAAAACCGACAATGCTAATGAGAACTTTTTTTAATCGCTTGTCAGCCAAGCCCTCGAACCCGGACCCAAAAGCGGGTGCGAGTCTCGATGCGCACCGGTAACACCTGGGCAATGGCCGCCAGTGCGCGGGTTGTATCGTCCAATGGGTAGGCGCCCGACAGGCGCAGATGAGCAACGTCCCGGGCGCAGTCGATGAAGCCCGGGCGATAGCGTTGCAGTTCCGTCAGCACCCGGTGCAACGGCCAATCGTCGATCACCAGGCTGCCATTGACCCACTCGGCCCGGTTCGGGTCCAAAGGCCGGGGCAGTGGCAAGGGCCCATGCCCGAAGTGCAGGCTCATGCCGGCCTCGACACGCCGGGGCACCGCAGTCGTTTGATTGCGCACTTCAACCGCCTGTTCGATAACGTCGAGCTCGGTCAGCTCATCGTCCAGACGCACACTGAAGCGTGTGCCCAGTGCGCGCATCTCTCCATGCGGGCTGAGCACGCTGAGCGGACGGGAATCCTTGCCGGTCTGCAGCATGATTTCCCCGGCATGCAGGACGATCAGGCGTTGATTCGCGGTATAGCGAATGTCCACGGCGCTGGCTGTATTGAGCGTCAGCCGAGTGCCGTCGTGCAGCGTCAGTTCGCGTCGCTCGCCGGTGGCGGTGCGCACATCGGCTAGCCACTGCGGGGTTTGTCGATAGCCCGTCCAGGCAAGCCCGGAGACACCCAGGCCCAGCACCAGGCCTTTGAGCAAGGTGCGCCGGGCGGGCATGACCGGGTCTGCCGCCAGGGCCCGTTGCGCCACAGCGACAGGCACGCCACGCAGCTCGGCGTTGAAGGCCTCCAGGCGTTGCCAGGCCCATTGATGCATGGCGTCACTCTGGTGCCAGGCTTGCCAGTTTTGCTGGGTTTGCCGGCATTCGGGTGCGGCCCCCAGGCAGGCGTGCCACTGTGCAGCATCGCGCAGCGCCTGGCGTTGTCTGGCCGCGGTCATGCATCAGCGTCCAGCGCGAACAGCAGGCATCGCTCGGTCGCCTTGGCCACGTACTTGGTCACCGAACTGACCGACACGTCCAGGCGCACTGCGATTTGCGCATAGCTCAAGCCTTCCAGATTGGCGAGGAACAAGGCCTGGCGGACTTTGTAGTTGAGGCCATCGAGCATGGCATCGAGTTGCAGCAGGGTTTCCATTACCAGCAAGCGTTCTTCGGGGGAGGCCTGCGACAGCTCCGGTTCCTGGGCGAGTGCCTGCAGATACGCCTGCTCCAGGCTCCGTCGGCGCAGATGATCGACCATGACGCGCTTGGCAACGGTCGCGAGGAAATTGCGCGGTTCACGAAGCGGGTGGGCGACAGTGCTGGTGATCAGGCGCACAAAGGTATCGTGGGTAATATCCGCAGCGCGCTCCTGATCATGCAGGCGCCGCCGCAGCCACGCACGCAGCCAGTTACTGTGATCGCGATACAGGCAATGCATGTCGTCCGATGAAGACGCAGGTGGAGTTTTGTACACCCGAATAACCCTGAAGAGCGTTGCAGATATAAATGAGTTTGAATCTTAATCGTATTGATAATTAAAGGGAACCGCAGCCGGTGGGCCTCCGGGGTCTTGCATCGCGGCGATACGCTGGTTCCAGCGGGAGGAGGGGCCTAAGACCGGTACCGTCTCCACAGCGGCTTGTCAGGCATAATCGGGCCTGTATAAGATGCGACAAATTCTCATACGCATTCTTATTTGAAGCTAAGGGCCGCAGTGTTCTCACCACCCTCTTCGCCACCTGCGCACTCCGATGTGCAAGCACTGTATATCGAGCACCACGCGTGGCTCGTTGACTGGCTGCGCAAACGTCTGCGCCAGGGAGAGAATGCCGCCGACCTGGCGCAAGACACGTTCGTCAACGTCCTCGGCAAACCCGAGCGGCTGAAGGACGTGCATCAGCCGCGAGCCTGGCTCAGCACCATCGCCCGGGCCCTGGTGATCGATCGTGCGCGCCGTGATCGCCTGCAAAGGGCTTACCTCGAAGCGGTGGCCAGCTTGCCTGAGCCATTGGTGCCATCACCCGAAGCGCAGATGATCCTGCTTGAAACCCTGGCCAAGGTAGAAGCCTTGCTCGACGGTTTACCGCCCAAGGTGCGCACGGCATTCCTGCTCTCGCGCCTGGATGGGCTTGGCTACAAAGAGATTGCCGTTCAGCTGGGCGTCAGCCTGAGGTCGGTGGAAAGCTACATGGCAAAGGCCATCCGCCATTGCTATCTGGCCACCTTGTGACGAGGGCCGGCCGTCCCGAATTGCCGGACGAAGTGCTCGATCAGGCGATCACATGGATGGTGCGCCTGCAATCCGGTTACGCGGATGAGCAGGCCGTGCAAGGGTGTCTTCACTGGCGCCAGCTCCATCCCCTGCATGAGGCCGCCTGGCAAGCATTGCAGAGCAATGAGTCGACATTCGACAGTCTCGCCAGCCTGCCGGGGGTACCCGGTGGCGTGGCACGCGATACCCTGGAACGCATGCAGCACCGGCCGTTGGGTCGGCGGCGGCTGCTCCAGGTGCTGGGCACCGGGCTGGTGATTGGCGGGATGGGCTGGCAGAGCCAGGAAGCTGTCCGGCACTGGGGCGCGGATTACAGCACCGCCGTGGGCGAGCGGCGAACGGTGGTGCTCGCCGATGGCACTCGGTTGCAGCTCAATACCCATACCGCCGTCGATGTGACATTCAACGCCAGCCAGCGGCTGATCAAGCTCTTGCACGGTGAAATCTTCATCGACACAGGCCCGGACGATGGCTCGCCTGGGGGGCGGCGCAGCTTCTGGGTGCACACCGCCCAGGCCCGGTTGCAGGCACTGGGTACCGCTTTCAGCGTGCGCCAGGACGAAACCTCGACACGGCTGCGGGTCGAGCACAGCAGGGTAGCCATCCATCAACCCGCGCAACAGCAAACGGTTGCCGCAGGCGAGGAGTACTCAATCGACGCCGAAGGCAGCCGGAAACTGCAGCATAGCGAGATGGACCCCAGTGCATGGACGCGAGGCCAGTTGGTGGCGCGCAGCATGCCGTTGCAAGCGCTGGTCGCCGAGCTGGCGCGCTATCAGCGCGGCTGGCTGGGCTGTGACCGGCAGATTGCTGGGCTGGAAGTTTCCGGGGTGTTTCAGCTCGGCGACATTGACCGGGCATTGGATGCCCTGGGTGACTCGCTGCCCGTCAGGGTCGAGCGCTTTACCCCGTGGTGGCGTCGCGTGGTTGCTCGCTGATCGTTTTTGTAAAAACCCGATTTCTGGCTGCGGGTTTTTTCGAGCTCTTCGGCTAACAGGGAAAACACCTGCCAAACGAATGGAGCTCGATTTACATGTCATCCCTGTTCTCACCTCGCCATGTGCCCAGAACCCGCCTTGCCCTTGCGCTGCGCGGCGTGTTGCTTGCCGGCGCTACTGGCCTGGCCTTGCCTGTCTGCGCGGTCCACGCCGAACAGGTTGAAGCACGCCATTACGATCTGCCTGCGGGCGCGCTGGAGCCATCGCTCAATGCGTTCGCACAGGTGGCGGCAATCAACCTTCCATTCGACCCTGCGCTGGTACGCGGCAAGCAGGCTCCCGGCCTGAAGGGTGATTACACCGTCCAGCAGGGCCTGGATGCCCTGTTGCTAGGCTCCGGTCTCGCTGCTACCCAGGCGGCGAATGGGAACTGGGCGCTGAACCCGGTTGCCTTGAGTGGCGGCGCGGCAATCGAACTGGCCAGCACGCAGGTCAGCGGGCAGGGCATGGGCCAGGCCACGGAGAATTCGGGCTCCTACACCACCGGCCTGACCAGCGTTGGCTCGAAGACGCCGACGTCGCTGCGCCAGACGCCGCAATCAGTCTCAGTGATCACCGACCAGGCCCTCAAGGACCGGCAGATCACCAGCCTGGGCGACGCCATGCGTGCCACCCCCGGCATCACCGTGAAGAGCGCCAACTACCGGATGCCGCGCTTCTATTCGCGTGGTTTCGAGATCAAGAACATCCAGATCGACGGCGCCGCCAGCCTCGACGCCAACGGTGGCTATTCCAACCACCTGTACAACCTCGCCGAGTTCGACCACATCGAAGTGCTGCGCGGCTCCGCCGGGCTGTTCGGTGGCGTGGGCGACCCGGGCGGCATCATCAACCTGGTGCGCAAGCGCCCCCTGGACCACTACCAGCTCAAGTTCGAGGCCTCGGCCGGCTCCTGGGACAACTACCGCTCGCAGGTCGACGTCACCGGCCCGCTCGCATTCGACGGTGCCCTGCGTGGCCGCCTGGTCGCCGCCTACAACGACCGCCAGTACTTCATGGACAACCGCGGTACCGAGAACCCGACGATCTACGGCGTACTCGAGGCGGACCTGACGCCCGACACCATGATCACCCTCGGTGGCCGCCTGGAGAAGAACAAGGAAACCGGTACCGGTGACGGCCTGCCGTTCTACTCCGATGGCAAGAGCCCGGACTACAGCCGCAGCTACTGGCCGACTACCAACTGGTCGTATTCCGATCACTCCTCCAACGAGCTGTTCTTCAAGCTCGACCACTACTTCAGCGAAGACTGGAAATTCAATACCTCGCTGACCCACGTGTTCGAGACCGTCGAAAGCCAGGGTGCGTTTACCTACGGCAACATCGACAGGGCCGACGGCACCGGCCCGTACTGGTCGGGCAGCTACCAGCGTGCCAAGACCGACCAGACCGTGCTGGACATGAACCTCTCCGGCAAGTTCGACATGCTGGGCCGCGAGCACGAGCTGCTGGTCGGCGCCGACGCACAGAGCATCCGCGCCCGCTGGCGCGCTGCCGACGGCATGAGCGGGCGCTTTGGCCCGGCCGATCAGCCCTGGCAGGAAGGCACCATGGACAAGGAGTTCTGGCGTGACTACAGCCCGAACAAGCAGAAGCAGTACGGCCTGTACTCCACCTTGCGCCTGCAACTGACCGACCCGCTGAAGCTGATCGTTGGCGCGCGCGCCACCCGCTACAAGTACGAGCAGGTCTACTCGATCAAGAACCGGGTCACCGACGTATGGTCGGAGCGGAACATCGTCAACTACCGCGAGCCGACCAAGGTGGTGCCGTTCGGCGGCCTGGTCTACGACCTGAGCGAAGCGTGGTCCACCTACATCAGCTATTCGGAGATCTTCAACCCGCAGGCGAAGTTCCTGGCGGGGCCACAGCCGGGCAAGCCGCTGGAGCCGATGGAAGGCAAGACCTACGAGACCGGGGTCAAGGGCGAGCTGTGGGACGGAGCGCTGAATGTCTCGGCGGCGCTGTTCTACTCCGAGCGCGAGAACCAGGCGACCCTCGACCCGAGCTACAACCAGGAAATGCTGATGTACGGCGGCAGCTGCTGCTACCTGTCACGCGGCAAGGTCACCAGCAAGGGTATCGACCTGGAAATCAGCGGTGAGCTACTGCCGAACTGGCAGGTGATGGCCGGCTACACCTTCAACCGCAACGAAGACCGCACCAACAGCGCGATCTTCAGCAGCGTGACGCCCAAGCACCAGGCCAAGTTCTGGAGCACCTACGTGCTGCCGGGCGAGCTGTCGGACTGGAAAGTCGGTGGTGGCGCGACCATCCAGAGCGCCAACTTTGCCAGCGGCGAGATCGAGTACAGCGGTGTGAACTACATCGGCCCGACCCAGGTGAAGATGTCCCAGGGTGGCTATGCCGTGTGGGATGCGATGCTCGAGTACAAAGTCGATTCGCACTGGTCGCTGGCGTTCAACGCCAACAACCTGTTCGACCGCAAGTACTTCGATACCCTGACCCACCCCGACTACGCCAACTACTACGGTACGCCGCGTAACTACATGCTGACCCTGCGGGGTGTCTGGGACTAAGTGGGTAGCTTTTCTTTGGGCTGGCTGCTAATGGCCCAAAGTGGGTAAAAACGGTCATGAACTCATCTTCATCAAACGATTGGCACCGATGATTTCATGACCCGTTTCCAGGTACAGGCGAGCACGTTCAAGCTCATCGTCGAGCGGCCAGAATCGGGCGCTCGCGGATGGGCTGAGCCAAAGGCGAATAGCCCGCACGAGGCAGGCTTGGCCGTGCGATCCGCTTATTTCCAGTCCGGCGGATCTTCAGGAACGTAGCCATGAAGGCCCTTCACCTTCCTGATGTTGCAATCGAAGCGAGTGGTTTCGCCAAGGGCTGGCGTATCGCCGTCGCCGTTGCCACAACCAGTGCTACCCAGAGCACCCCTTAACGTAGCTTCTGTGGGCATCGGGCCGTATGGCCCCCAGCATTTGAAGCCTTTCTTGTTCTGTGTGCACCACGCAAATGGCTCGTCATCGCTTGTGCTCGCCTTGCTTGGGGGCTTGGTCTGCGACGTGTCTCCCGAACCACCTGGAGCTTTCCCTGAGCCGGTCCGGGTAGGCACCGAGTGTTTACCTTGAGAGGTGTCGCTCCCACTGCCCTTTGACGTAGCGAGGCGGCGGGACTCTGCTTCTTCAGCACGTGTTTGCGGACACGTTGGCCAATGGGCTGGACCTTCGTCACCGGGACGATTGCAGAGGCGAACCTTGCCCTGCGCCATCGTATCGGAGGGCTCAATGACTTCCTGCTGGATAGCGGTTGGCGTGATGCTGTTGGTCGCTGTGCTCAGTTGGATTTTTGAGGGGAGGATCTTGTGGGTGCCGGCCTGCTGCGAACGCTTTGCTTTTTTCTCGGCGAGTAACTGCTGGGCTTCGTCTAATTGTGCAAACAACTGCGGGTCGCCACCTGCCTGCTCGGCGGTTTGACGAACCTGGGCCAGCGCAGCGGCCACCGTGGCGTCCTGTTCTGCCTCGGTTGAGGGGGCGCTGATGGAAGAGGACTCCGTCGGTTGGGCCGTGGCGCGCTCAAGTTGGGCTTGCCGAGAGACAACGGCGAGCGTCCGATCCAGGCTGGCTTGGGACTCTGCCACTTGTCGTGAGGCAACCTCGTTGGCGGCCGTCAACGCTCCATTCAATGCGGCCATATTATTCAGGAACTGGGTGGAACGCTCACTGTCCCGTCTCTTCTGCTCGTAGGTCGCCCATTGTTGAAGACGGTCATCTTTCTCATTCTTCTGCTCGCGAGACAATTCAATTTCTTTAACGGGCTGCCACGAGCCATCTTTTATCTCCAGTTGCGAGATTCTGATGGTGTTCTCATCGATCAGGGAATAGATATCCTTGCGACGTTCGCTGATGGCGCGAGTCATTGAGGAGGGGCTGTGTACGGTATAAGTGGAATTGCCAGGTTCCAGAAGATAGGTGTTTTTTATGCTGCTTTCAGTGTGGCCAGTCATGTTCTTGCCCGTTAGCAACGCCCCATCCGTGCCCCAGTAATTGTCATTGTTCGGCCCGATCCATATCTGGATTGTGTTTTTTTCTGGGTATGAAATGTCGTAGTAGACAGTTGGGAATGTGTTCTTCTTATTGATCCACGCGAAGCCTGCCAGCTTGGCGAAAGCTCCCCATTCTGGGCCCATGGTCACGTCTCTTAAGCGGATCTCGCTTTCCGTGCTCCACGTATCACTGAGCCAGCCTTTCGTTTCGCGTTTTATAATAAGCTCGCCGAGTTCATTAAGGTTGTAGGTGTCGCGATGGGATTCGTCGCTAAACCTGACCATCTCGCCATTGGCGCCAATGATGACTCGCATATTGGTCTTGTGGCCAATTGTGGTGTTTCCTGTGGCGCTCAGGCCGCCAGACGGGGAGCGCTGGTAATCCATGGATTTTTCAAATACATAACCGTTCCCCGTATAAGCAGAGATAACGTCTCGGGACTTGGATTTTTCAACTTTCAGAACGAACGAGTGGGAGCCTCGTCCCCCTGTCCCCTCCACAAGCCACACTTTTCCTGAGATTTTTTCGAGCACGCCCCAGTTTTGGCTGGATGGCACATTTTGTTCTGCCTGACTATCCACGTGCTCATGGGCGACGGGCGTTAGGGGCGGGGGAGTGGATTCATTGCGAGGGGCGGGCAAATAGCCTGCCGCCGTGGCGACAGCGTCATTTGCTGCCAGCTTGTATGTCGTGGAAGCGTCCACGGTTACCACCGCGGTGCCGCTCAGCGTGACCTTCTCTTGAAGCAATTCGCCGGCCGGTGTCCGGCTTACCCGCAAAGGCATTTTCATCATGCCGTCACGGGCGAAAAGGGCACTGCCGTTTGCGTCCAGCGTGCCTTGCCATTGCATTCCCGCCACGGACGACGTGAGTGCCAAGCTACCCGGTGCCGCGCCTGGAACGATAATGTTGGTGCCGGCCAGTTCGCCGGTTTTGGGGTGGCGGAATTCTTCCACCAGGACTTGTTGGGGCACTGCCCAGCGGTAGAACAGCGTGTAGGCGTTCGGTGCCGACCAGGTGGTGCCAGCGAGCCCGTCGTAGACGCCCCAGATTTGCTGCGTGGTTGCACTGGAGGTGGTTACCCAGGTGGGGGCGGTCATGTTTGAAACTGGAGCCGTTACACAACCCCCAACGCTGAGCGCAGCCATTAGCATTGCGCTACTCGCGAGCCACTTCATTATTGTCACGCTCCCTAATTTCTTATTGGCAGATGGCCTTTATTTGCGCGGCGATAATGTCTGGACAAGGGTGCCAGGTAAAGTGAGAACGGATGACTGGCTGCAGTCGTTGAACGGGCATTGGCTCAGGATTTACATCGCGGGCACCGGGAGGCGTCCCCCCCGCTGAAGTTGCCGCAGAGCAGGCCAGAATCGATCGCGTATTCGCCAATGGCTGGGTGTTCGACTTCAGTCAGGATGCCAAGCGGGTGAAGAAGCTTCGCCATCTACGGATTAATCTTGTCGGTATCGGCGCCGCCGGTGGGGAACCTATGAGCGGCACGGCTGCCGCATTATCTGGGCAGACGAGCTCGCTCTCAGGCTCATTGCCGATGGCTATGTCGGTAAGTAACAACTGTTCTCTTGCTGCATACAAAAAGAACTAGCCTGACAAGATGGAGGAGCATTTTTCATCGCAGTGAGGGCGCTTCCATGAACACTGCAACCACAAGTACCGATTATCTGGTGATCGGCGCGGGGGCAACTGCAATGGCCTTCGTCGACACATTACTCGATGAGTCGGATGCGAATGTAGTGATGGTGGATCGGCATGCTCAACCCGGTGGGCACTGGAATGACGCCTACTCGTTTGTCCGCCTGCACCAGCCATCTGCTTTCTATGGTGTTAACTCCCGCGAACTTGGCTCCGGTCTAAAGGACGAATCGGAATGGGGCGAGGGCATGTATGAGCTGGCCTCAGGTGCCGAGATTGTCAGTTACTTCGACCAGTTGATGCAGCAGCGATTCTTGCCGTCAGGGCGGGTGCATTACTTTCCGATGCACAATTACGAAGGTGATCGCAGCAGTCAACATTGCATCACCTCTTTGTTGACGGGCGACAGTAATGCCATCCAGGTACGCAGGAAGCTGGTGGATGCAACGATCGCCCAGACAGCCGTTCCTTCGACCCATGCCCCGCGTTACCAAATAGCCTCGGGTGTACGGTGTGTTCCGCTGAACGACTTGCCCAGGATCGAAAAGCCCCACTCGCGTTACGTCGTGGTAGGGGGAGGGAAGACCGCCATCGATGCCTGTTTGTGGCTGTTGCAGAATGGGGTGGCAGCCAACAGGATTCAATGGATTGTTCCTAATGCCTTCTGGCTGTTGGATCGCGCCAATGTCCAACCCGGCCCGGAGAACTTTGTCCGTACCATCGGTAGCCTCGCCAATCAGTTTGAAGCAATAGGCGCTGCGGACTCGCTCGCTGACTTGTTCCTCAGGCTCGAACGTGCCGGTGAACTGCTGCGCATTGATACAACTGTCGAACCTACCGGTTTTCGTGGGGCAACCGTTTCACAGGGGGAGTTGCGGGCGCTACGAAGCATCAACGATGTAGTGCGCCTGGGGCGGGTTCACGCGATTGAAGCCAACCGCGTAGTGCTTGAGCGGGGCAGTATCGCTGCTGGTATTGATGCCCTCTACATTGACTGCAGCGCGAGTGCTATTCCGATCATTCCTGAAGGCAGCGTAAAAGCGTTTGATGGCAATCGCATCAATGTGGTGACGGTCAGCAGTTATCAGATCTTGTTCAGTGCCGCGCTTATTGCCTATGTAGAAAGCCATCTCGACGATCAGGTGCGGATGAATCAACTCTGTGGGGTTGTTCCGGCACCCCGTTCATCGGCGGACTGGCTCCGCATGTGGGCCGTTTATCTTGACAATCAGCGGCAGTGGAAGCACGACGCGGGGTTGTCACGCTGGCTTGCTCAGTGCCATTTGCACCTTCTACCCTCCGTGTTGAGAAGCCTGCAGGAAGGCGATCCTGCAAAGCTGGCGGTGCTGAACCGATTTGCTGAAGCCCGAAAAAAAGCCTTTGTAAATCTGCCCAGGCTTTTGCAGGAAGTTATGCAGTTTCAACGTATGGAAAATAGCCAACGAGAATAATCTTCAATTCCGGCGAGAGCTACGCTCTAGGGGCGATGGGTTCATGAGCTTCAGTGCGGCCTACAACTAAAAAATGGCAGCTTTTATCCGTAGCTATCCAAAGATTGACCAGGGGGCAGACGGAAGGTGTCACATGAAGGGTTCAAGGTCGACCACCTGTGATTTGACGTTGTCGCTTTTGGTTGCCTGCTTCCTCGCAGGCTGTGCACAAAATCCTGATATCCGTAAGGGAGACGATTACACCTCGGGTACCACAGTAAAGGCGCCACCCGATTATGTTGTCTGTGTGCAAGACGAACTTCCCGGCGGTTCAAAGACGTACACCGTAACGGAAAACAACACCCTCAAGCTCTTTGTCGATAGCACCGACCCCAATAAGGCCTCGGGCCTTGTCGAGGTCCACAGTTCCGGCAGCCAGCATCAATTCTCTGCCTATCAACGCGATGCCTGGTATGACAAGGGACGGTTGCTGGATGCAGCGCTGATGTGTTCACACACCTAGGTCGTAGCCAAAGCCCAGCGTCGCGCTGGGCTTTGTGCATGTGTGGTCACGTCCTAGTGCTTGGCCTTGAGTTGCTGGAACGATTTGACCATGTCGGTAGCCCAGCCATCGAGCACGGCCCTGGCGTCTTTGGCCGTCATGACCTGGTCGGAGTTCTCCAGCTCGGCACCGGCGCCTTTGCGCACCACCTGGGCAACGACCTTGTTGTTGCTGGCATCGATAAACTGCGCTTCGGTCGACAGGCTGGTGTCCTGATCGCGAATGCCAGTGGCGGCACTGACGCCCGCAGCGACGAGGGCGATCGGGATGACTTCATACGGACGCAGCCCCTTGGTCTTGGCGCTCACGGCGGTGATCGCCGGGCGCACGACCAACACGCCCGGGCCTGGGCCTTTGGCCAGGGGGAGAACTTTAGAGAACTGGGTTTGCAGCGCCTGGTTGTAGTACTGGGTGATGCCTTGCAAGGTGGAGTCCGGGATTTTCTCCGTCGCTTGTGGCTTGGGGTAAAGCTGGCTTGGTTCGATATAAACGCTGCTGAACTTGTTGGCATCGACTTTCGGGTCGATCCAGCGCATGACCGCCGCTCCCGACGGTGACTTCTCTTCCTTCAGGGCGCTGTAGTCCTTGAGAAAGCCGGAATATTGATCGGATTCAACGTACTTGCTGGCACAGCCTGACAGCGCCAGTGAGGTAACGCAGAGCGTGATCATCAGGTACTTCGACTTCATGGTGTAGCTCCTTGTGGCGAAATTCTCATGGAACGCTCCGGTATAGGAATGTGCTGTACCAAGGTGTAGGAACAAACCTAGCTCGTAAGTATCAACTTACAAGTGTTAAAGAATGGAAGCAGGTCGCGATCAGCCTGAAGGCACAGGGCACCAGCAGTTGAGCGGGCATAAAAAAACCGATGCCAGGACCTGGCATCGGTTTTTTTGCAACGCACTGCGGGGGCTCAGCTGCTTATAGGTGTGAGCCTCAGGACAGAGCGTTCAGTTCGGCGCGTTGCGCCTTGGCAGCAGCGCGGCCGCGTACCCAACTGAAGCCGATGGCGAGAATCAGCGCAAAGCCGACGTAGCCCAGCAGTGGATAGACGGTGCCGACCAACTTGCTGAAACCGCCCAGGCTCAAGGCCAGGCCCACGCATACGGTCACTGCGCTGACGAGTTTGAAGCGGCGCGTATCAGGCTTGGCGAAGCGGGCACTGAAGGCAAAGAACATACCGACCGCCGTGCTGTAGATCATGCAGACCAGCGCGATCGACATCACCACCGAAAGGATTGGCGAGATACGCCCCGACAGTGCCAGCGACGGCATTTCGATGCCCTGCAGCTGGTTGATGTTGGCGAACAGGCCGATGTTCAGCAGCAGGATCAGCGCGCCCAGGCCAAGACCACCGAGTATGCCGCCGACGGCTGCGGCCTTGGGCTGCTTGGTCATGCCACCGATAACGGCGAGCATCGGGAAACCTACGGCGATGTTGAACGATGCGTACAGCAGGGCGCCGACGAACCAGTTGCCCGTGACGGTCTCGTTGTTCTCGCGGGCAACGGCGTCGAGGGTCTCGATCGAGGCGTTGTAGTTGAAGATCGAGTAGGTGGTGATGATCAGCACCATGGCCAGCAGGAAGGGCATGACCGCGCTGATCAGGTTGATGATGCGGGTGACGTGCAGGCACAGGGTGGCGATCACCAGGACGGTCATCAGGACGCCCCCGAACAGCGGTGGCAGGTTGTATTCCTGGGTAAAGATCGAACCGCTGCCAGCCAGCATCACAACGCCGACACCGTAGAGGAAGAACGACAGCACGACGTCGACGACCAGGCCGATTCGCGCACCGAACAAACGGTAAAGGACTTCCTTGTGTGAGTTCGCTTGCATCTGCGAACTCATCCGGGCGATCTGCATGCCGAGGAAGGCAAACAGCACACCGCTGACCAGAGTACCGACAATGCCAATCAGTCCATAGCCGGTGAAGAACTGCAGTACCTCCTGCCCGGAGGCGAAGCCGCCGCCGATCACCACGGACATGTAGGCCAGCGCAATCTGGATGGATTGTTTATTCATTAAACTTTTCTCGTTCTTAGACTTATTAGTGCATGGAAACGTGAGGCACTTCCTGTCCCCGCATTTCCGCAGAACGGCTATCCCCTTGACAGCACAACAAGCACCCTGGCTCGCTGGAGCGCGCTGGCATGCGGACGCCGCCCCGCAGTATAGGAAGTGTGGGCTAGTTGTTTTGACTGAATAAGTTGATGTATCTGGTTGAAAACGCTGAAAAAAATAGTTCTGCGCCATAAGTTGCGCAATTCCGGCAGAATTGACCGCAACGTCCTCTGCGCTTCGTCGCATGATGGGCAGATCAGCGTCGCCAAACGGGCCCGTCGGGCTATGATCATGAAGAACAAACCGGACCCCCTGGCCTATGCCCGTAGACCTAGAAGCGCTCTACCCCAAACTGATCCATCTGATGTTGGACACGGTCTTCGTGGTCGACGGGGACAACCAGATCGTATTTGTGAGCGACGCCTGCGAGGCACTGCTCGGCTACCGTGCCGCTGAGCTGATCGGTACCCCGATTACCGACTACATCCACCCTGACGACTTGTCGGTGACGCGCGCCTCGATCATCCGAGTCATGAATGGTCACGCCCATGTCGACTTTCGCAACCGCTACATCCGCAAGGATGGAGGTGTGGTTCACATTCTGTGGGCGGCCTTCTGGTCCCGGGAGGTAGGGGCGCGCATCGGTGTCGCACGGGACGTCACCGCGCTCAGGCAGGCCGAGGACGAACTGCGCTTCTTGGCCCATCACGATCCGCTGACACACCTGACCAATCGGTCGCTGTTCAATGATCGCCTGGACTCGGCCCTTCGAGCTGCACACCGCCACAACAACACGCTGGCGTTGCTGTTTCTGGATATCAATGATTTCAAGGGCATCAATGATGTTCATGGGCACGCGGCGGGTGATCGCGTGCTGTGTACGGTTGCACGACGGCTGGAGCGTTGCGTGCGCGAGACTGACACGGTGGCGCGGATGGGGGGCGATGAATTCACTGTGCTGTTGACGGACCTGCAGTCACAGGATGTGGTTGCCGAGAAGGTAGCGCAGATCCTCGCCGTCATGGCCGAACCGCTGGGCGCTGAATTTGACGGGATCGCCATGCCGTCCTGCAGTATCGGCGTGGCCTTGTACCCGGCGGACGGGGAGGATGCCGATACACTGCTCAGTCATGCCGATGGCGATATGTATCGGATAAAAAGGCAGCGCTCTGCAGCAGGGTGACGCGCCTGCCGGGTACGTTGGGTCAAAGCAGGACAGGGAGGTTTCACATGTTGGCAAAGTGCCTGGTGACCATTGGCATTGTTTTTTACGCCGTCGTTGTACCGATTCTCGAGATCAATGAAACCCACGTCTTCAATCAGGCATGGGAGGCCCATGCGCGGCTGCACGAGACCTGGCAGTTGTTTACCAATACAGCCATTGGCGCATTCAGCGTCTGGCTTGTGTGGGGCAAGGATGACCTCAGGCTCGCGAGCCTGCTCACCCTGTTCGTCACCGGGGGCTTCTTGATGGCTTACTGGCTGCGTGACGGCTACGGCGGATCGATGGTGCTCTCGGATGGCTCGGAAAAAATGATTCTGGGGATCAACCTCGGGCTGTTTGCCTACCTGCTCGCCATTCTGCTGGCGGGCCTCGCCGTGATGATTCAAAGGCGCGGGGAGCCCCTATGAACAGGGTCGGATTTACCCACGGATGTAACGCAATGGAAGCGCAACGATGTTCAAGCTGAATGCACTGGTACCCGAGTTGATCGTTTCAGATTTGGAGCAGAGTCTTCATTTTTACTGTGAAGTGCTGGGGTTCACGCTTGAGTACGATCGGCCGGAGGATAAGTTCGCCTTTCTCTCCTTCGGTAAAAGCCAGTTGATGTTGGAGCAGGATTGGCACAGCGAATCGCCTTGGCGAGTCGGTCCGCTTGAGCCGCCCTATGGGCGTGGAATGAATCTGTCCATCGAGTGCCCCGATGCCTTGGCGCTTGTTGCTGCACTTGAGGCGGCAGGCTGGCCGCTCAGGCGCACTGCGCAAGAGCGTTGGTACCGCAGCCACGATCAGCAGTTTGGCCAACGAAATTTTCTCGTGCTGGACCCCGATGGATACCTGCTTCGCTTCGCAGAGGATATCGGCGTCAAATAGTGCCGGTGTTGCACTGAAACTACCCCCCCCATGCCCCCCACTGTTGGTGGTTGTGCCAGCACGGGGGCGTCCGTCAGCATCAGTGTCGGGATGATTTTCATGAAATCGAACAGGACACCGCTATGAACCCCGCACCCCTCGACACCTTGGAACGCTTGTTACACCGCCGCCGCAGTTGCCGGGCCTTTTTGCCGCAGCCCGTCGAACATGAGCAGGCAATGAACATGTTTGCACTGGCCCAGCGCTCGGCCTCATGGTGCAACACCCAGCCTTGGCAAGTCATCGTTACCCGTGGCGAGGCGACGGAACGGTTTCGGGCTGCCTACGCCGCCGAGTTACTGGCCGGCTCCGCTCACCCGGACTTTGATTTTCCGGCTGAGTATCAAGGGGTGTACCAACAACGTCGGCGTGAATGTGGGCAGCAGCTCTACGAAAGTCTGGGCATTGCGCCGGGTGACCGAGTGGCGAGCAAGCAGCAGATGCTACGTAACTTCTCGCTCTTCGGTGCGCCGCACGTAGCGATCATTACCACCGAACGAGGGCTCGGTACCTACGGTGCCGTCGACTGCGGTGGTTATGTGGCCAATCTGCTGCTGGCTGCCGAGGCGCTGGGCCTTGGGGCCATTGCTCAGGCGGCATTGGCCAGCCACTCAGCGTTTGTGCGGCGCCACTTCGCACTTGATGAAAGCCGGCTGGTGGTGTGTGGTGTGTCGTTTGGGCATGCCGATCACGACGCGCCGGCCAATCGTTTTTTCACCTCGCGCGCAGCGACCGAAAACGCCGTGTTGTGGCAAGACGCTTGACCTGCAAAGTACGGATCACAGCACCAACGAAAAAGGGCAGCCAATGGCTGCCCTTGTGTTTCAGGTCCTCGACGACGTCTATTCGCCGGCCTTGGCCGGTGGCGCCTTCTTCAAGTCCATCAGCGCTTTCTTCACCGCCAGGCTCTGGTAGTTGATGCTGCCGACGTTCAGGCTGACCCCTTCCTGGAACGGGTACTGCGACAGGGTTCCCAGAAAGGCGCCGACCTTGGCCTTGATCGGAACCAGCAACCAGGCCTGGTCAGCCGCCCAGCGCCGGGCACTGGGCGATTCCTTGCGGGCTGTCTGGAACGGGTCGGCCAGCAGGTTGGTCAGCTCCGGCACGTTGGTCACCTTGCGCGCACTGGTGCTGAAGTCGCCCTCCATCTGCGCAAAGCTCAGTTTCCATTCCTTCCAGCGGATCGCGTCCAGATCCCCCGCCATGCTGAAGTAGAAGTATTCTTCGCGCGGGCTGTCCTTGGCCTCACCCTTGAAGAACGGCAGGAAGTTGTAGCCGTCCAGGTGGACTCGATAGTCCTTGCCATTGAGCTTGCCACCCTTGGCCAGGTCGGCGACCAGCGTCGGGTCACCGGCGGCGGCTGCCAGCGTAGGCATCCAGTCGTTATGGGCGATCATGTTGTTGTAGCGGCTGCCCGGCTTGAGGACCTGGGGCCACTTGACCAGCAAGGGCACGCGATGGCCGCCTTCGTTGGATGTACCTTTTTCGCCGGCAAAGGGTGAGGTGCCGCCGTCGGGCCAGGTGAATTTTTGTGCGCCGTTGTCGGTGGTGTAGATGATGATCGTGTTGTCGGCGATCCCGAGGTCATCGAGCTTTTTCAGCAACTGACCGACATGGCCGTCGTGTTCGACCATACCGTCGGGGTAGAGGCCAACGCCAGTCTTGCCTTCGGACTCTTTCTTCAGGTGGGTCCAGATGTGCATGCGTGTGGAGTTGAACCAGACGAAGAAGGGTTTGTCTGCCTTGTGCGCCTTGTCGATGAAGTTTTCGGTGGCCTGCACCAGTTCTTCGTCGATGGTTTCCATGCGTTTGCGGGTCAGGGCACCGGTGTCTTCGATCTTGCCGTCGGCGTAGGAGTGGATCACCCCGCGCGGGCCGTACTTTTTGCGAAACTCGGGGTCCTTGGGGTAGTAGTAGGTTTCCGGTTCTTCCTCGGCATTCATGTGGTAGAGGTTGCCGAAGAACTCGTCGAAACCGTGGTTGGTGGGCAAGTGCTGGTCGCGATCACCCAGGTGGTTCTTGCCAAACTGGCCGGTGGTGTAGCCTTGCTGCTTCATCACATCGCCGATCGTCGGTGCCCAGTCCGGAATGCCATGCTCGGAACCAGGCATGCCAACCGTCAACAGGCCGGTGCGGAAGGGGTGCTGGCCCAGCGCGAAGGCCGAGCGCCCGGCGGTACAGGACTGCTCGCCATAGGAGTGGGTGAACAACGCACCCTCACGCGCGATACGGTCGATGTTGGGCGTCTCGTAGCCCATCATGCCCTGGTTGTAGGCGCTGATATTGAACATGCCGATATCATCACCAAAGATCACCAGGATGTTCGGCTTGTCGGCGGCTTTTACACCCAGTGACGCGATTAGTAGTGCACCTGCCACGGCAAGTAGGCGTGACCATTTCCCTGTGCGGGCCATGTTCTGTCTCCATCGTTATTGTTGATTTTTGACGTCGATAGTAGAGAGGCAGGTGCCGATACTGCGAGGGCAAAAGGGAGGATATTGAGGGGGAAATCCGAGTAGTCCGAACAAACTACTCAGGGGAGTATTCAGCAACATCATGAGGGCCTGCTCGTAGCCGCCGCCGGGTGACAGCGGCTACGCATCAAGGTTGCCTATTTGCTGCGTCCAACCTTGTAGATCTGCAGGGCACGCTGCGCCGATGAATTGCATAACTCTTCATCGCCTGCTTTTTGTGCCTGCTTGGCCTGCTCGAGCAATTCGCGAAACTCATCGACCTTACCGCCGGCAAGTGCCTGTCCGTCGGTCCTGTCGATGTTTTCGAGCTGTTTGATGCTGTCATCGCACTCAGTGGCGAAGGCGGAACTGCCGAGTGTCAGTGCGACGATAAACGCTGCCAGGTACTTCATAACGGTTCTCCCGAACGAAATAAAACCAGCCAGACGCGAGTACAGCAGGCTCGTGTCAACGCTATTGAGCGTAGCTCACTGTGCTAGTAACCCGAACCACCGATGCCGCCCATATTGGTGGGGGCGTCCCTGGATTTTTGCTGGGCGTGACTCCATTGGGCGCAGGTCATGTAGCTTTGATGGTCCACCTTTCCATCCGCATTGAAACTGACATGGTAAGGCTGGGTTCGACCCGCTGCAGTGAGCATGTAGTCAAAGCAGGTACCCGGTTCGACAGTGCGATCCGATACCGACAATGGCTTGCCGCCAATACGCTCGACTTGATCTTTGCTCATCCCCGACTCGACCTTCGCGACCAGCGGCTGGTCGCGAAAGACATAGGCGTCGGTAGAGCAGCCACCTGCCGCTGACAGCACGGCTACCAGGGCAAACGCAGATGTGTTCATGGCAGGACTCCCGCAAATACGTGTCGCGAAGAGACGCCAGTACAATCGTCAAACAGCCAGGATCACATGTGGCTCAAACCGTCCGTAGTAGGGGAAACACCGCATAGTGACAGCTGGGCTCGCTATTTCTTCTGGCGCATTCGGCATCGGCCTCGGCCCTGGTGGGATAGCTGGGCTTGAGTCGAAGCTTTTCCTGATTGTCATAGAGGTCAAAACCTCCGGTGACCGTAGTTGCGTAGTATCGAGTGCCGTTGCGTACAGAATGCGTCTCAATGGGCACTGCTGGAACGACAACGAATCTTGGCAGCATTTTTTTATACCTCCCCAGGTAAGACTTAAGTATTAGTCGGTGTGTCGAAGGCCAACAAGGTCGTTAGCGACCAAAACACTGCCTCATGAGGCCTTTTCCAAGCAGATGCCCGGCGCAAGCGGGTGTCCGTCCGTCTGTTTCCCATTCAGGTAAAAATGCTAACAATTCTCATTGGCTTTGATGTGGTGTAATCTCGCCGCCCTTCAGGCGGCACCTGGATTGCGTGCCTTCAATCAGCGCGACGTGAGGATGGGGATGGACGATAAACAAGGCGCCGCGGCGATCCTGGAATGGCGGGCCAGGTATCTTGGCGAACATTCTTTGCAGGAAGCGGAGTATGACCAGGCCCTGTTGGCTGCAGGGCAGCTAGAGCATTCAGGTTCGGTGAGTGCCAGCGAATGGGTGCAGATGGTGCGACAGGCCAATGCCGCGTTGCTTCGTCAGAAGTGAGCTGGGATCATTGCGCGCTCATCCAGGCCGGCACACGCTGATGTGCGGCAGAATCAGGAACTTTTGATGCACGACGAACAAGACCTTCACGAACCCGAACATGATCACCTGCTGGATCATGAGTTCCATGACGACGATTCCGCTTTTCAGGACGAAGTCGATCCGATGGACGACCCGGCAGATGACGAAGAAGACGACGAAGTGGACTGGGACGAAGGCGTCGATACCCTGGACGACTTGTAGGAGCGGGCTTGCCCCGCGAGAGGCCGCGCCTCCCACGCGTGTGACGTCGGTGGGAGGAGCCTATCCTGCAATCCGGCTTATCGCCCGTCGACCGAGAACCTGCCGGCACCGGTAACGGCGAGCAGCAGCAAGCCGCCCGTGATGCTCATGTTCTTGAAGAACTGAGCGCTGTTGGCTGCACGCGCCGGGTCGACCATGCTCCAGTAGGGGTGGCCGATCACGGCGGTACCCACCACGAACAGGGCGAACAGAAACGCCAGCGGGCGGGTATAGAACCCGACAATCAACAGTATGGCGACGAAGAACTCCATGGCTACTGCCACCCCGGCGGCGACCTGAGGCATGGGGGCGCCCAGGGAGGCGAGGTAATCGACGGTGCCGGCAAAGCCGGTCATCTTGCTCCAGCCGGACATCACGAACAGGATCATCAACAGAATCCGCGCTAGCAGGATGATCACGTCACGCTGGTTGTCGAACAGGGTATAGCGCATGGCTGCCTTCCTTTGTGATAGGGCAGTTTCACCATAGCAGGTGCTTGCAGCCTTTGCGCCGCAGGTGGGGCAGGGCCTGAATCGCAGGCAATAAAAAGGCGCCTTCAAGGCGCCTTTTTCAGAAGATGGTGCGAGTGGCGGGACTCGAACCCGCAAGGCTCACGCCGGCAGATTTTAAGTCTGCTGTGTATACCAATTCCACCACACTCGCACAGGTTTGAAAGCGTCTGGCGACCGGGCGTGCTATTGAATCGAAGCCCTGGGGAAAATGCTTTTCCTCCGCAATCAAGCGTGCTTTATAACTCATCGTTATATTTGAGTCAACCGCACGCCGGCTTCCAGGCGTCGCCTGGGCGGGGCCTATCGACTGATTCGATGGGCAACGTCGCGAAGCTGTTCCACCGAGGCTTGCAGCCCCTGAATCTGCCCCAGTACCTCGGCGGCGTCGGTGCGGTGGATCGAGCGCAGCAGGTAGCGGGCGTGGCCGTCCAGTTCGCGCGACACGCGTTCAAGTTCGCGTGCCGTACTGTGCAAATCGTCGCGAATGCCTTTCATCCGTGGGTCGGCGGCCAAGTGTTGCGCCCTCATTAACAGGTGATATGAGCAGGGAAGGGGCGGACTATAGAGCAATTGACACCGGAATGTCATTCGGCCACTGTACCGCGAATTGGATCCAACATGAGTCAGTTGCGACGTGTCTGCGCCCGAGCCCTCGTTACCCCCGCCACCCAGGTCTCGTGCCAGATGGTTCTGGCGTTTGCTGTTCGTCCATGCCTGGTTGGCAGCAGCCTTTCTGTTTTTCAGCCTGATCGTATCGGGGGTACTGCTGGTGATGATGGGCAGTGATCCGGACCTTGCCACCGAGCAGCGCGTATTCGCGTTCCTCGGTGGTGCACTGATTCTGGCGGGGTGCCTGTACCTTGTGTTCAAGACGCGTCCCAGGCAAACACCGTAGCGACACACCCGGAAGAATTGCCGGGCCGGTGACGCAGCAAGCGGCGTATGCTGTCTATTCTTGACTACGTCTGCGATGTGCGTGGAGCTGCCATGGGTTCTTCTAATCGCTCGGATTTGCACACCATGCACGCCAGTCGGTATGAGCAACTGGTGCAGGCGGTGGTGGATTACGCCATCTATATGCTTGATGTCGATGGTTATGTGGTGTCCTGGAACGCCGGTGCGCAGCGGATCAAGGGCTGGCGCGCCGACGAAGTGATCGGCAAGCACTTCTCGCTGTTTTTCACCGAGCAGGATTGTATCGACGGCCGGCCAGCCAGGCTGCTGGCGTTGGCCTTGAGTACCGGGGTTGCCCAGGATGAGGGCTGGCGTGTGCGTAAGGACGGCACGCAGTTCTGGGCCCTGGCAGCGCTGGATGTGATCCGAGGGACGGACGGCGAAATTGTCGGCCTTGCGAAAATCACCCGCGACATCACCGACCGCCGCGAGGCCGCCCAGCAGCTCGACGCCATGCGTGCGCAGCTGTTCCAGGCGCAAAAGCTTGAAGCCCTCGGGCAATTGACCGGCGGCATGGCCCATGACTTCAACAATCTTTTGACCATCATTCTCGGTTCGGCCCGCCTGGCCCTCACCAGCCGAGACCCGCAGCGTACCCAGCGTTTGCTTGAACATATTCTCGATGCCGGTGAGCGGGGCACGCAGATGACCCAGCAGTTGCTCAGCTTTGCCCGGTACAAGGCACTGAATTCCGGCAGGGTCGCCTTGCCACCCTTGATCGACTCGACGCGGATGTTGCTCGGGCAGGCATTGCCTAAAGACATCGACTTGCAAATACAGATCGACGAGGACGTGCAGGATGTCGAAGTCGATGGTGGTCAGTTGCAGATGGTTTTGCTCAACCTGATCTTCAATGCCCGCGATGCTATCGAGACCGACGGGGTCATCCGCTTGCAGGCGCGCAACTGCCAACTGCAGGGGGAGGTCGATGACTTGCATGGCAGCTTTGTGCGTCTTGATGTCAGCGACAACGGCCGAGGCATTGCCCCGCATGTGCTGCCACGTATCTTTGAACCTTTTTTCACCACCAAAGCCTTTGGCAAGGGAACTGGATTGGGGTTGAGCCAGGTCTATGGATTTGCCAGGCAAAGCAATGGTGCCGTCAGTGTTGCCAGTAGCGCCGACGCCGGCACTTGCATGACGCTGTACCTGCCAGCCTCCCAGCCGGTCACGCCAACGACGAATTGAACAGGTCGCACTATCGTGGAACAGCTCAAACGACTTACCACTGAGATCAGTGGGCTCGATGCGCTACTCAAGGGTGGTTTGATCGTCGGCGCCTCCTACATCGTTCAAGGGCGCCCGGGGTCGGGCAAGACGATCCTGGCCAATCAGCTGGCCTTCAACCACGTTGGCCAGGGTGGGCGGGTACTGGTAGCGACCTTGTTGAGCGAATCGCACGAGCGCTTGTTCCAGTACCTCTCGACCCTGGCCTTTTTCGACGCGGCGCTGATCGGCAACCAGATCCAGTTCGTCAGCGCATTCGACACGCTTGAGAGCGAGGGGCTGGACCAGGTGGTCAAATTGCTGCGCGGTGAGATCAATCGCCACCAGGCCACGCTGTTGATCGTCGATGGCCTGCTCACTGCCCGCTCCCGGGCTGAAACCCCTCTGGACACCAAGAAGTTCATTGCCGAGTTGCAAGGGCATGCGGCGTTCGCGGGCTGCACGGTGGTGTTTCTCACCAGCTCGCGACTGGACGACGGCAGTCCGGAGCACACGATGGTCGATGGTGTGATCGAACTGGGTGAGGAGTTGGTCGGCAGCCGTTCGGTCCGCCGCATCCAGCTGCGCAAGACGCGCGGCAGCGGGGCGCTCTCGGGTTTGCATGAATGCGAGATCACCGATCACGGCCTGCAGGTCTACCCCAGGCTGGAAGCGCTCTACAGCCACCCGAGCAGCCTGGGCAGTGATGTGCAGAGGCGGGTTGGCAGCGGGGTGAAGGTGCTCGATGAATTGCTGGGCGGTGGCTTGCCGGACGCGTCGATGACCCTGGTGATGGGGCCTTCGGGGATCGGCAAGACATCCCTGGGTGTGAGCTTCCTGTCAGCCTCCACTGTCGATGCCCCCGGCCTGCATTTCGGCTTCTATGAAACACCCCAGCGCTTGCGCCTCAAGGCCAGCGCCCTTGGCCATGATTTTGCGGCCCTGGAGCGCAGTGGCGCGCTGCATATTGCCTGGCAGCCGACCACCGAGGGGTTGCTCGACGATGTCGGTGCGCGCTTGCTGCACCACGTTCAAGCCCATGGCATTCGCCGCGTGCTGATCGACAGCCTGGGCGCCTTCACCCGGCTGGCGACCAACCCTGCGAGGCTGAACGAATTCTTCCGCGCCCTGACTGGCGAGCTGCGCGCCCGTGACGTCTGCGTCATGGCAACGTGGGAAATGCGCGATATCTTCGGGTCGGAAATCAATGCGCCAGCGCCAGACCTCTCGAGCATCGTCGATAACTTGCTGTTGATGCGCTTTGTCGAGCTGGATTCGGAGCTCAAGCGCCTGTTGTCGATTCTCAAGGTGAGGGACAGCTATTACGACCCGGCGCTCTTGGAGCTGATCATCAGTGACCAGGGTATTGATCTGAAAAAAGCCTTCACCCAGGCCACGGCGGTGCTGTCCGGTTCCGCGACGCCGGTGCAGGGCGCGTGAGCCTGCAGGCTGCACTGCCATGAGCACGATTCTGGTCGTCGACGACGAGTACTTGATCGCCGATATCCTCGGCTATGCCCTTGAGGACGAAGGTTACGTGGTCGAAACAGCCAGCAACGGCCAGAAAGCGTTGGATTTCTTGAGGGAAAAGCGCGTGGAGCTGGTGATCACCGACTACATGATGCCGCAGCTCAATGGCGAAGAGCTGGCGAGGAAAATCCGCGAAGAACCGCAATTGCAGGGTTTGCCGGTCATTTTGATGAGTGGTGCACAGGCCCATGAGGGGCGAGACAATCCCGATTTGTTCGTGGCAGTGTTCGACAAGCCATTCGACATCGACAAGATGATCGCCAAGGTCAAGGAGCTGGTCGGTGCGCCCGAATCACCATAAGGCCATTGCGGCCCGCTGCCAGGGCTTGCTCGGCAGGGTCAAGCGCATCCGTGCGGCTTGAGTCAGCGAGGGTTACTCGTGATGCTCGTCTCCTTTGTCCGGTGCCGGGCTGCCGGCCTGGATGCGTTTGAAAATCTCCTCACGGTGCACCTGGACATCTTTGGGTGCATCGATGCCGATCCTCACTTGCATGCCCTTGACGCCCAGAATGGTGACTTTGATGTCGTCATTGATGACGATGCTTTCGCCAACCTTGCGGGTGAGTATCAGCATTTATATCTCCTTGGTAACGTTAGTTGCCCCGCAGGCCTTGCCCGCAGCGGCCGGAAACACGCACAACGCGTTCCTCTATTCCTTCATTAAAGACGCTTTCGGCGGATAGTAATTCCTCCGAACACAGATTCTGTAGTGAGTCTTTAGTAACAGGTCCCCAGGGGGCAGTTGAGCGCTCTGCAGCAGCGAACGCTGCTCACACCCGCAAGCATAGGGGGGTTGAACGAATATGGGAAATTTCTCTGCATGATATGAGAACTATGGTCAACGGAAGGCGATTTCAAGGGGCAATAGCCTGTAGAAATAGCAACAGCCGAACTTCCTCCACCTCCAGGCCCTTGCGTTTTCGCGCAGTTGGCAATTTGGCCAGTTCGCCCCGGGCAAAACACTCCAGCAAGGCCGGGTGGATATAGCAACGTCGGCACACCGCCGGTGTATTGCCCAGGCGCAGGGCCACGTGCTTGACCGTTTCAACGATTTGCTGGCGAGCCTGTGGCTCCGGTTGCCACTGCAACCTGCGCAAGTGGTTCAGGGCCAGGGTGCTGCCCGCCCAGGTGCGGTAGTCCTTGGCGGTAAAGTCGCTGCCGGTCAGCTGTTGCAGGAAGGCGTTGACGTCGGCCGAGCCGATGCAATGGCGCTGACCCTGTTCATCCTGGTACTGGAACAGGTCCTGCCCCGGCAAGTCCATGCACCGTTTGACCAGGTTGGCCAGGCGGCGGTTGCGCAGGGTTACCTGGTGTTCGATACCGCTCTTGCCGCGAAAGCAGAAGCGTATGGCGCTGCCCTGGACCTTGACGTGGCGATTGCGCAGGGTGGTCAGGCCAAATGATTGGTTGTCGCGGACATACTGGCGGTTGCCCACACGTATCAACGTGGTATCGAGCAGGCTCACCACCAGGGCCAGGACCTTTTCCCGGTCCAGCCCGGGACGTGCCAGGTGGCTGTCCAGCTGGCTGCGCAGTTTCGGCAGCAGGCCGGCGAACGCCAGCATGCGGCCGTACTTGTGGCTGTCGCGAAAGTCCCGCCACTGCGCGTGATAGCGATACTGCTTGCGGCCTCGTGCATCGCGCCCGGTGGCTTGCAGGTGGCCGCGCGGGTCGGCGCAGATCCACACCTCGGTGTAGGCCGGGGGAATGGCCAGTGCCTTGATGCGCGCCAGGGTGATGGGGTCGCTGATGCGCTGGCCAGCGGCATCGACATAGACGAAGGCCCCACGCAGCTTTTTACGACGCAGGCCCGGCTGGCTGTCATCGACATAGTGCAGGTCGTCGGGCAGGGGAATGTCGGGCATGGTCCGGGTCCGATCACGGGGGCGTGTTCTATGGACCGCGCAATCAGCCCAGCAGTGCCACCGACTTGATCTGCGCCACCAATTGCTGGCCCGTGTGCAGGCCCAGTTGGTCGGCCGAATAGCGCGTGATCCGCGCCAGCAGCACGCTGCCATCGGCATCCAGGCTCACCAGTACATGGGCGCTGTTATCCGCCGCTTGGTGACCGGTGACCTGCACCGGCAGGCGATTGAGAATGCTCGACTGGCTCTCGTGGGCCAGGCTCAGGCTGACATCGCGGGCCTGGATCTTCAGGCGCAGCGAGGTGCCGAGGGCCATGGGGTCGTGGGTCAGGCGCAATTGCAGGGCGCTGCCGGGCAACTGCAGGCCGAGCAATTGATATCCAGGATCGTAGCTGTTCACCTGGCCTTCGATGATGACCCCGGCATCGTCGCCCCGTGCCAGGGGCAGGTCGAGGCGGGCGAGGGTGGCGGCAATCGGGCCGCTGGCCTGGACTTTGCCGTGCTCCAGCAGCACCAGATGATCGGCGAGACGGGCGACTTCATCCTGGGCATGGCTGACGTAGATCAGCGGGATCTCCAGTTCGTCGTGCAGGCGCTCAAGGTAAGGCAGGATTTCGCGCTTGCGCGGCCCATCGAGGGCCGCCAGGGGCTCGTCCATCAATAAAAGCTGGGGGCTGCTGAGCAACGCTCGGGCGATCCCCACGCGCTGGGCTTCGCCGCCGGACAGGGTAGCGGGCTTGCGCTCGAGCAGGTGCTCGATACCCAGCAGCGCACAGGCCTGGTCCAGGCTGACCTTGCGCTGGTTTGCCTCAATGCGCCGCCAGCCGAAGGTCAGGTTGCCATGCACCGACAGGTGCGGGAACAGGCTGGCTTCCTGGAACACATAGCCGATCGGGCGCAGGTGCGGCGCCAGAAAATGCTTGCGCTGCGAGTCTTGCCATACCTGGCCGTTGACCTCGATGTAGGCCTCGGGGGCGCGCTCCAGGCCGGCCAGGCAACGCAGGCAGGTGGTCTTGCCGGAACCGGAGTGGCCAAACAGGGCACTGATGCCCCGCCCAGGCAGTTGCAGGTCGACATCCAGTTCAAAATCGTTGCGGGCGACCTTGAGCCGCGCGTGAATCCCTGCATTCATCCTTCAGCTCCAGGCCGACTTGCCCCGGCGACTGGTATACAGCGCCAGCAGCACGAGGAACGAGAACACCAGCATGGCACCGGCTAGCCAATGCGCCTGGGCGTACTCCATGGCCTCGACGTGGTCGAAGATCTGCACCGACACCACGCGGGTCTTGTCGGGGATATTGCCGCCGATCATCAGCACCACACCGAACTCGCCCACGGTATGGGCAAAGCCAAGGATGCTGGCGGTGATGAAGCCGGGGCGGGCAAGTGGCAACACCACATGGACGAAGCAGTCCCAGGGCGTGGCGCGCAGGGTCGCGGCCACTTCCAGCGGGCGTTCACCGATGGCGCTGAAGGCGTTCTGCAGCGGTTGCACGACAAAGGGCATCGAGTAGATCACCGAACCGATCACAAGGCCTGTGAAGCTGAACACCACGGTGCCCAGCCCCATGGCCTGGGTGGCCTGGCCTATCCAGCCGTGCGGGCCGAGGGCCAGCAGCAGGTAGAAGCCGATGACCGTGGGTGGCAGCACCAGGGGCAACGCCACCACGGCCCCCACCGGCCCGCGCAGCCAGGAGCGCGTACGCGCCAGCCACCAGGCGATGGGGGTGCCGACCAGCAGCAGAATCAAGGTGGTCAGGCTGGCCAGTTTCAAGGTCAGCCAGATGGCACCCAGGTCGCTGGCATCCAGTGGCATCAGATTTCGTAGCCGTACGACTTGATCACCGCAGCGGCTTTCGGGCCTTTGAGGTAATCGACCAGCGCCTGGGCGGCCGGGTTGTCCTTGCCCTTGTTGAGGATCAGCGCGTCTTGCTTGATCGGCTCATGCAGGGTGGCCGGTACGATCCAGGCCGAGCCCTGGCTGACTTTGCCGTCCTTGTAGATCTGCGACAGGGCGACAAACCCCAGCTCGGCATTGCCGGTGGAGACGAACTGATAGGCCTGGGTAATGTTCTGGCCTTCGACGATCTTGGCCTTGGTGGCGTCGGTCAGCTTGAGCTTGTCCAGCACCTGGGTGGCGGCCAGGCCATAGGGGGCGGCTTTGGGGTTGGCGATGGAGAGGTGCTTGAACTGGTTCTGCTTCAGGACCTCGCCCTTGGTATCGACGTAGCCCTCTTTGGCCGACCACAGGGCCAGGGTGCCCACGGCATAGGTGAAGCGCGAACCCTTGACGCTGTCGCCTTCGCTTTCGAGCTTGGCCGGGGTGCTGTCGTCGGCAGCGAGAAACACCTCGAACGGGGCGCCGTTCTTGATCTGCGCGTAGAACTGCCCGGTGGCGCCGTAGGCGGCTACCAGCTTGTGCCCGGTGTCTTTTTCAAAATCCTTGGCGATGGCCTGGATGGGGGCTGTGAAGTTGGCGGCGACAGCAACCTGGACTTCATCGGCCCAAGCACTGTTGAGGGTCACCAGGGTGGCGAGGGCGGCCAGGGCAAAACGAGGTGCGCATGTACTCATGAAACACAGCTCCACGGACTGAGGGGTAATCGTTGTATACGAGAATATATAGCGATTGTCCGGCAAACGGAAAGCTCTGATTCAACGAAGTAACTGAGCGAGGGCTTTTTGCGCCAGGCTGCGGGTCAGCTCGCCGGCAGGCAACGCTTGGCCCAGACGCGCTGCCTGGCCAGACCAGAGGTTGCTGAAGTCGCTGTTGCCGTTGGGTTCGCTGATTGCCCGTAGCGGCATCAGCGCACCCCCTGCCAGAGGAAAGTGCGGTGCCAGCGCGCTCATCGGCCCCAGCTCGCGCATGATCCGGGTATTGATGCCGCGGGCCGGGCGGCCGGTGAACAGGTTGGTCACGGCGGTGTCGCTGTCCTTGGCGTTCAGCAGTGCCTGGCGATGGGCCGCCGACACCTTGGCTTCCGGGCACAGCAGATAGGCAGTGCCCAGTTGCACCGCCGAGGCGCCCAGGGCCATGGCGGCAACAATGCCGCGATGGTCACCGATGCCGCCTGCCGCGATCACCGGCACCGTCACGGCATCGACCACTTGGGGCACGAGTGCCATCGTGCCGACCTGGGTGTTCAGGTCGCCACTGAGGAACATCCCGCGGTGACCGCCGGCCTCATAGCCCATGGCGATGATCGCATCGCAACCGTGCTGCTCCAGCCAGCGGGCTTCGTCAACGGTGGTGGCGCTGGACAGCACCTTGGCCCCGGTAGCCTTGACCCGCTCCAGCAGGCCCGCCTCGGGCAGGCCGAAGTGAAAACTGACCACGGCGGGCTTGTACTGCTCGATCAACTGGCACGCGGCGTCATCGAACGGGGCGCGGTTGGACACCGGCGTCGGCGCGTCGAAGTCGGCGCCAAGTTCTTCGTAGTAGGGTTTGAGCGCCTGCTTCCAGGCCGCGTCACGGGCCGGATCGGGCTGGGGCGGCAGATGGCAGAAAAAATTGACGTTGAGCGGGCCATTGCTGGCCTGCCTGAACGCTTCAAGTTCACTGCGGATCTGCTCAAGGCCCAGGGTTGCGCACGGTAAGGAACCCAGGCCGCCGGCATTGCTCACGGCAATGGCCATGGCCGAACCGGTGGAACCGGCCATGGGTGCCTGGATAATCGGCACTTCGATGCCGAACATGTCAAGAAGTCGGGTATCTGGCCAACGGTTCATGCCTGGGCTTCCTTGTGCGGTGGGGCTATTACAGGGCCTTGCTTACCTTGATGTCGGTGATTTTCTTGGCGTCTTCGCCGTGGAGCTTTTCCAGCGCGGCCTGGACCTGGTCCGGCGCGTCGCTGCTGAGCAGGGCGAAGTCGAAACGACGCTCGCCGTCGAGCTTGTACTTGATGACGTACTTGATGGTCTGACTCATGGGCTTATCTCAGCTTCGAGGACGAACGACGGATGATCTTGATGGTGTGGGTGAAGGTCGGCTTGGTCACGGCCGACAGCGCGCGTGGGCCGACGGTATCGATGGTGATGTTCCAGAATCCGGTGCTGGGCACAGTGATCTTGGCCGGGAAGTCGACGAACGCACCGCCGTGATAGGTGTGGCGGCCGCCATTCTTGAAGCTGCGGAAGTTGGCGTCGTTCATCAGGCGGATATTGCAGCGCTGGGAGCAGTGGATGACGACGATGTCATCCTCGTTGAGGTGCTCGCGCTGGTGTACGAATTTCATGTTGCTCTCCGCAATGGATCTGTCGGCAAACCGAAACGATACCATGATCGTTGGTCGGGCTGGCGCCCTTCGTACCGGCCAGTGCGATAAATCTGCCAACGAAGGGAGCAAAATGGACTGGACGTGGTCAGACTGTCTTTCCGTGGTGGAGGTGTAGCTTGATGAAGTGGGTTGTAGCAGCGCTGGCAGTGACATTGGGTGGTTGTGCAAGTGTCTCGGAACTTGAAAACACCCCGGAAACCCTGAGCGTGATCTCCGGCAAAAAGCCTCAGGAATACGCCGTGTGCGTGCAACAGGAACTGGCCGAGACCCGCGGTCCGCTGGAAGTGGAAAAACATCACGACGGCTTGCGCCTGGTCGTGCCGCAGAAGGTTGGCGCTGGCCCTGCAGCCCTGGTCGACATCAACGAACGCGGTGGTGGCAGCAGCATCAAGCTGTATGAACGCTTGAACAATTTCCCCCTGCGCCTGGGCGATGTGAAAACCGCCGCCACGCACTGCATCTCGGGTTGAGTCCGCTAGACGGCATTTAGTAGCGAGCTAATCGTTTCAGCTGGCGATTTGCCATTTTCTTGTGTCCTACAGCGTTGTCGCTGGCGGTGTATGGGCCTACTATCTGTAGGCTTATGACTAATAAGCCTAAGCTTATAACAAGAAAATGGAGTCCGTGATGATCCCACTGGATCGAATCCTGATGAGCAGCCTATTGCTGTTCTCAGTCACCGCAGCGCATGCCGCAGACGGTCAGAAAATCTTCAGCCAGGGTGGGCAAAACCCCGCCGCAATGGCCTGCCTGGGTTGCCACGGCCCCGATGGCAAGGGCATGGCGGCGGCTGGTTTTCCACGCCTGGCCGGGTTGCCGGCCGGGTACTTGAGCAAACAGCTGCACGATTTCCGTGACGGCACCCGCAAGAACCCGATCATGGAGCCACTGGCCAAGGCCCTCAGCGATGAGGAAATCCAGGCGGTTGCCAGCACCCTGGCCGCCATGCCCAGCGACCCGGTGGCCGACACCCGGCGCCAGCAGATGGCCGGCGATGCCACCCAGAAGCTGGCGCTGTATGGCGACTGGAGCCGCAAGCTGCCTGGCTGCGTGCAATGCCACGGCCCGGGTGGCGTCGGCGTTGGCGAGCACTTTCCTCCACTGGCGCATCAGCCGGCCGCCTACCTGGTGGCGCAACTCAATGCCTGGCGCGACGGCACGCGCAGCAACGACCCGAACCAGTTGATGGTCGGTGTTGCCAAGGCGATGAGCGATGAGGAAATAAAGGCGGTAGCCGACTACTTCGCCAACCCAGCAAGCCCGGAGGCCAAGCCATGAAACCGTTGATGTTCGGGGCCCTGGCCCTGGCCTTGGGCACTGCCCACGCCGCACCGATAGCCATGGACGATCAGTCGCAGATCAAGGTACCGCCTGCCAGCGGCGCCCCGGGGTTTGCGCCGCCTGCCGAGAGTGAACTGCCAGACAACGCCTACGGCAAGATGGTCCGCCAGGGTCACGCGTTGTTTGTCGATACCCGGCGGCTGATGCCGGACAAGGTCGGCAACGGCCTGAACTGCAGCAACTGCCACCTGGACCAGGGGCGCCTGGGCAATTCGGCACCCCTGTGGGGCGCGTACCCCATGTACCCGGCGTACCGCAAGAAAAACGACAAGGTCAACACCTTCGCCGAGCGTATCCAGGGGTGCTTCCAGTTCAGCATGAACGGCACGCCACCGGCGGCGGACAGCCCGGAGATGACGGCCCTGTCGGTGTATGCCTACTGGCTGGCGAGCAAGGCGCCGATTGGCGTGGAAGCGCCGGGCCGCGGTTATCCCGAGGTGCCCAAACCTGCCCAGGGTTATGACTTCAAGCGCGGCGAGCAGGTCTATCAGCAGCAATGCTCGATTTGCCACGGCGCCAATGGCGAAGGTCAGAAGGTCGCCAAGGACTACGTGATGCCGCCGCTGTGGGGCAAGGACTCGTACAACTGGGGCGCTGGCATGCACCGGATCAACACCGCCGCGTCCTTCATCAAGTACAACATGCCCCTGGGCAAGCCTGGCAGCCTGAGCGACCAGCAGGCCTGGGACGTCGCCGCCTTCATCAACCGCCATGAACGCCCGCAGGACCCGCGCCTGGTGGAAGGCTCGATCGAGAAGACCCGCCTCAAGTACCACGCCAACGACGGGGTCAACCTGTACGGGCAGAAGCTTGACGGCGTGTTGATCGGGCAGGGCACCGGCAAGTAACGCCTTGTCACCGGCATGACGCCAAGTCGTCATGCCGGTGCAACACCCCTTGGTTGCAATGACCGCATCCCAGCAAGGAGATGCGGCCATGCGACTGTGTGTAATCGGAGCGGGTTATGTGGGGCTGGTGACGGCGGCCTGTTTTGCCGAAATGGGCAACCAGGTGGTGTGCGTGGAACGCGACCGGCAACGGCTGGCGCGCTTGCAGCGCGGCGAATGCCCGATCCATGAGCCCGGCCTTGAAGCGCTGCTCAAGGCGCAACTGGCAAGCGGTCAGCTCAGCTTTACCGAGGCCCTGGACATAGGCGTGGCACAGGCCAAGGTGGCCTTTATCGCCGTCGGGACGCCCAGCCAGGAAGATGGCTCGGCTGATCTGGGTCATGTGCTGGCGGTGGCCGACGCGCTGGGACAGCTGCTGACCCGACCCTGCCTTGTGGTCAACAAGTCGACCGTGCCGGTGGGTACCTGCGAGCGGGTGGCCCGGCATATCCTGCAGGGCCTCAAGGCTCGCGGGCTGAAGCTGCCCGTGACGGTGGCGAGCAACCCGGAGTTTCTCAAGGAAGGCAGCGCCATCGACGACTTCATGCGCCCCGACCGTATCATCCTCGGTTGCGACAACCCGGATGCCACGGCGCTGTTGCAGCGCCTGTACAGCCCGTTCGTGCGCAACCATGACCGGGTACTGCTGATGACCCCAAGGGCGGCCGAGTTCAGCAAGTACGCCGCCAACGCCTTCCTGGCGACGAAAATCTCCTTCATCAATGAACTGGCCGGGCTGTGTGCACAGCTGGACGTGGACATCGAACAGGTGCGCCGTGGCATCGGCAGCGATACGCGCATCGGCACTCACTTCATCTACGCCGGCTGCGGTTATGGCGGCTCCTGTTTCCCCAAGGACGTTCGCGCCTTGCTGCATACCGCGCAAGCGGTGGGCTACCCCAGCGCGATTCTGGAGGCCGTACAGGCGCGCAATGCACTGCAGAAGACTTTGCTGTTCCAGGCACTGGCCCAGCACTTTGGCGGCTTTTTGCACGGACGCGTGGTGGCGGTCTGGGGGCTGGCGTTCAAGCCGGGCACCGATGACCTGCGCGAAGCGCCGAGCCTGGTGCTGATCGAGGCGCTGCTGGCGGCCGGGGCGCGGGTCCAGGCCACTGACCCTGCGGCCCTGGAGGCTGCGGCCCAGCGCTATCCCGAGGCCGTGGCCAGTGGTCGCCTGCGTTTGTCGGGCAACCCCTACGGGTGCGCCGAAGGCGCCGATGCCCTGGTGCTGGTAACCGAGTGGAAGCAGTATCGCCAGCCGGATTTCGTCCGCTTGCGCGGCCTGATGCGCATGCCCGTGGTCTTCGATGGGCGCAATATTTATGATCCGGGGGAACTATCTACACTAGGATTTCTCTATCATGGCATCGGTCGCCCGGTGGCAGGGCATTGTAAGGTGACTGCCGCCTGATTAGACTGCGCCGAATTTCGTACGCAAAGCCCTTGTTAAGGACGTTTATGATCAAGAAATGCTTGTTCCCGGCAGCCGGTTACGGCACCCGCTTCCTGCCTGCTACCAAAGCCATGCCCAAGGAAATGCTGCCGGTGGTGAACAAGCCACTGATCCAGTACGGCGTTGAAGAAGCGCTGGAAGCTGGATTGAACGAGATTTCCATCGTTACCGGCCGCGGCAAGCGCGCCCTGGAAGACCACTTCGACATCAGCTATGAGCTGGAAAACCAGATCAAGGGCACCGACAAAGAGAAGTACCTGGTCGGTATCCGTCGCCTGCTCGACGAGTGCTCGTTCTCCTACACCCGCCAGACCGAAATGAAAGGCTTGGGCCACGCCATCCTGACTGGCCGCCCGCTGATCGGCGACGAGCCGTTCGCGGTCGTGCTGGCTGACGACCTGTGCGTCAACCTCGAAGGTGACGGTGTTCTGCAGCAGATGGTCAAGCTGTACAACCAGTTCCGCTGCTCGATCGTCGCCATCCAGGAAGTCGATCCGCAGGAAACCAACAAGTACGGCGTGATCTCCGGCGAGATGATCCGTGACGACATCTACCGCGTGAACAGCATGGTCGAGAAGCCGGCCCCTGAAGACGCGCCGTCGAACCTGGCCATCATCGGCCGCTACATCCTGACCCCGGACATCTTCAAGCTGATCGAAGAAACCGAGCCAGGCAAAGGCGGCGAGATCCAGATCACCGACGCCCTGATGAAGCAGGCGCAGAACGGTTGCGTAATTGCCTACAAGTTCAAGGGCAAGCGTTTTGACTGCGGTGGTGCTGAAGGCTACATCGAAGCGACCAACTTCTGCTTTGAGAACTTCTACAAGACCGGCAAGGCCTACTGATTTCCGGTGTTGTATGAAAAAGCCACCTTCGGGTGGCTTTTTTGTTTGCGGCCCCTGACAGGGGGTATGCTGTCGGCCTGGCAAGGAGACTGAAATGGCCCATGATTTTGATCTGTTCGTAATTGGCGCCGGTTCCGGCGGTGTGCGCGCTGCGCGTTTTGCTGCCGGCTTCGGTGCGAAGGTGGCGGTGGCCGAAAGCCGCTACCTGGGTGGCACCTGCGTCAACGTTGGCTGCGTACCGAAAAAACTGCTGGTGTACGGCGCTCACTTTTCCGATGACTTCGAGCAGGCGGCAGGCTTTGGCTGGTCGCTGGAAGATGCCCAGTTCGACTGGGGCCAACTGATCGCCAACAAGAACCGTGAGATCGAGCGGCTCAATGGTATCTACCGCAACCTGCTGGTCAACAGCGGGGTCACCTTGCTTGAAGGGCACGCCAAGCTCACCGGCGCCCACGAAGTGGAAGTCGATGGCCAGCGCTACAGCGCCAAGCACATCCTCATCGCCACCGGCGGCTGGCCGCAGATCCCCGACATTCCTGGCAAGGAGCTGGCGATCAGCTCCAACGAGGCGTTCTACCTCAAGGAACTGCCCAAGCGCGTCCTGGTGGTGGGCGGCGGTTACATTGCCGTCGAATTCGCCGGTATCTTCCAGGGCCTGGGTGCCAAGACCTCGCTGCTGTACCGCGGCGACCTGTTCCTGCGCGGCTTTGATGGCGGGGTGCGTACCCACCTCAAGGAAGAGCTGGAAAAGCGCGGCATGGACTTGCAGTTCAACAGCGACATCCAGCGCATCGACCGCCAGGACGACGGCAGCCTCAAGGCCACCCTCAAGGACGGCCGCGAGCTGGTGGCCGACTGTGTGTTCTACGCCACGGGCCGTCGCCCGATGCTCGACAACCTGGGCCTGGAAAACACCGGGGTTGAGTTGGACCCGCGTGGATTCATCCGCGTCGATGACCTGTACCAGACCACTGCACCGTCGATTCTGGCCATCGGCGATGTGATCGGCCGCGTGCAACTCACCCCGGTCGCGTTGGCCGAAGGCATGGCCGTGGCCCGCCGGCTGTTCAAGCCAGAGCAGTACCGCCCGGTGGACTACCAGAACATTCCGACGGCAGTGTTCAGCCAGCCGCCGATTGGCACCGTGGGCCTGACCGAAGAGCAGGCGCTGGAGCAGGGGCATCAGGTGCAGATCTTTGAAAGCCGCTTCCGGCCGATGAAGCTGACCCTGACCCACGTGCAGGAAAAGACCCTGATGAAGCTGGTGGTCGATGCCGATACCGATCGCGTGCTGGGTTGCCACATGGTCGGCCCGGACGCGGGCGAGATCATCCAGGGCCTGGGCATTGCGCTCAAGGCCGGTGCAACCAAGCAGCAGTTCGATGAGACCATCGGGGTGCATCCGACGGCGGCCGAGGAGTTCGTGACGCTGCGTACGCCGACTCGTTAAGGCTTGAGATTATCGCGGGGCAAGCCCGCTCCTACAGAGTTGGTAGGAGCGGGCTTGTCCCGCGTTGCTTCCATCCAATCCCTTCTATTAATACTCACCCGTTATAGCCAAAACCAATCAGCAGCATCAGCTTTGCCAATGAGCATTGAGCCAGTGTATTAGCTACGATTCTCCCATCAGATTTTTCAACCCCCTGAAGGAGAGTCACTTATGCCTATCATCAACAGCCAGGTAAAACCGTTCAAAGCCACTGCTTACCACCAGGGCAAGTTCGTCGAAGTGTCTGAAGCCGACCTCAAGGGCAAATGGTCCGTGGTGTTTTTCTACCCAGCCGACTTCACTTTCGTCTGCCCGACCGAGCTGGGCGACCTGGCCGACAACTACGCCGAATTCAAAGACCTGGGCGTGGAAATCTACGGCGTGTCCACCGACACCCACTTCACCCACAAAGCCTGGCACGACACCTCGGACACCATCGGCAAGATCCAATACCCGCTGATCGGTGACCCGACCCACGTCATTTCGCGCAACTTCGACGTGCTGATCGAAGAAGCCGGTATCGCTGACCGTGGCACCTTCGTGATCAACCCGGAAGGCCAGATCAAGATCGTCGAACTCAACGACGGTGGCGTAGGCCGTGACGCCAGCGAGCTGCTGCGCAAGATCAAGGCTGCCCAGTACGTTGCTGCCCACCCAGGCGAAGTGTGCCCGGCCAAGTGGAAAGAAGGCGAAGCCACTCTGGCGCCATCGCTGGACCTGGTCGGCAAGATCTAAGACCGTGAGCCAGCCGAGGGCGGTGGTCTGCCGCACCTGACGTTGTCACCGCCCCGCAAAAACGCCCGGGCGCTTTCGCCCGGGCGTTTTACTTTCTACCGTTTGAAAAAGGAATCGCCCGTATGTTGGACGCCACGCTTAAAACTCAGTTGAAAGCCTACCTGGAGCGGGTCACTCAGCCGATCGAGATCGTTGCCTCCCTCGATGACGGCGCGAAATCCCGCGAATTGCGCGACTTGCTGGTTGAAATTGCCGGCCTGTCGAATCTGATTACCTTGCGCGAAAACGGCAGCGACGCCCGTCGTCCTTCCTTCTCGCTCAATCGCCCGGGAGCGGACATCAGCCTGCGCTTTGCCGGCATCCCCATGGGCCACGAATTCACCTCGCTGGTGCTCGCCCTGCTGCAGGTCGGCGGTCATCCGTCCAAGGCCGGCGCGCAAGTGATCGAGCAGATCAGCGCCCTCAAGGGTGAATTCAACTTTGAAACCTACTTCTCGCTGTCGTGCCAGAACTGCCCGGACGTGGTCCAGGCGCTGAACCTGATGGCGGTGCTCAACCCCAACGTGCGTCACGTTGCCATCGACGGCGCGCTGTTCCAGGCCGAAGTCGAATCGCGCAAGGTCATGGCCGTGCCGAGTGTCTATCTCAACGGTGAAGTCTTCGGTCAGGGCCGCATGGGCCTGGAAGAGATCCTCGCCAAGCTGGACACCAGTGCAGGTGAACGCCAGGCCGAGAAGATCAACGCCAAGGGCGCCTTCGACGTGCTGGTGATCGGCGGTGGCCCCGCCGGTGCTGCAGCGGCCATCTACGCCGCGCGCAAAGGCATCCGCACCGGTGTTGCCGCGGAGCGTTTCGGCGGTCAGGTGCTCGACACCATGGCCATCGAAAACTTCATCTCGGTGCAGGAAACCGAAGGCCCGAAACTGGCCATGGCCCTGGAAGAGCACGTCAAGCAGTACGACGTCGACATCATGAACCTGCAACGCGGTGAAGCGCTGATCCCGGCCACTGACGGCAGCCTGCACGAAGTGCGCCTGGCCAGTGGCGCCTCGCTCAAGGCCAAGACCGTGATCCTGGCCACCGGTGCCCGCTGGCGCGAAATGAATGTGCCCGGCGAAAAAGAGTACCGCAGCCGTGGCGTCGCCTACTGCCCGCATTGTGATGGCCCGCTGTTCAAGGGCAAGCGTGTGGCGGTGATCGGTGGTGGCAACTCGGGTGTGGAAGCTGCGATCGACCTGGCGGGTATCGTCGCCCAGGTGACCCTGATCGAGTTCGACAGTCAGTTGCGTGCCGACGCCGTGTTGCAGCGCAAGCTGCACAGCCTGCCGAACGTCAAGGTCATCACCAGCGCCTTGACCACCGAAGTGCTGGGCGATGGCGAGAAGGTCAACGGCCTGCGCTACAAGGACCGCAACAGCGATGAGCTGCATGACATCGCGCTGGAAGGCATCTTTGTGCAGATCGGCCTGCTGCCCAACACCGATTGGCTCAAGGGCACGGTCGAGTTGTCTGGGCGGGGCGAGATCATTGTCGACGCCCGTGGCCAGACCAACCTGCCGGGTGTGTTTGCCGCAGGCGACGTGACCACCGTGCCGTACAAGCAGATCGTGATTGCCGTGGGCGAGGGCGCCAAGGCTTCACTGGCCGCCTTTGATCACTTGATCCGGACGTCGGCGCCGGCCTGATGATCCAGATCGCGGGGCAAACCCGCTCCTGCGGGGGCGGGTTTGCCTCGTGATGCTTTTGCCTGGCGATATTCCCCCGGCGTCACCCCATACGCCTGCTTGAACTGCCGGTTCAGGTGGCTCTGGTCTGAAAATCCCAGCGCAAACGCCACATTGAAGGGCAGGCAATCGTTCTTCAACAACTCCCTCGCACGGCTCAAACGACGCTGCTTGAGCCAGGCATGCGGCGGCAGCCCCGTGGCCTGACGAAACACCCGGGCGAAATGAAACGGCGACAGGCTGACGGCTTCGGCGAGTTCCTGCAGTGAAGGCGGGTAGGCCAGGCGGCTGTCCATCAATTCTTTGGCCCGGGCCACGGCGCATGGCTCATTGCCCGGTGCGCGCGGGCTGACCACGTGGGCGTGACGCTGCAGCAGCAACAACACCGCCTCGCGCCACGCGGTTTGTTGTTCCAGGGCGCTGGCGCCATGCTCGGCAGAGCTGTGCAGCCAACTGAATGCCTTGGCCAGTTGCGGGTCGTGCAGCACGCTGGCCTGGAAGCCGGGCAGGCCGTCGCGCTTGATGTCCAATTCGTCGAGCACGCCGGTGATGCGCTCGCTGTCGGGGTAGAAACCACGATAGCGCCAGCCCTGTTCATGGGCCTTGGCACCGGTGTGCAACTCGTCCGGGTTGATCAGCACCATGCTGCCCACCGGCGCCAGGTGCTCGCTGCCGCGGTGCCAGAAACGCTGGGCGCCGGACTCGATAATGGTGATCACATACCCTTCATGCACATGGGGCGCAAAGCGCTGCTGGATGTATCGGGCGTGCAGCAGCTCGATATCCCCCAGGGCCGGGGCTTGCCAGAAGCGGGTCTGTTCCTGTGCTGCTGCGTTCATGGACTGCCGTTCAACCACCAGCGAAAGACAAAGAAAAAAGCCATGCTCACCAGCATGCTGATCAAGGTACTGCGGGTCAACAACACCAGCACGACGGCCACCACCGAACCGAGCAGGTAGGGGTTGGCCAGGCTCAGGTCGAGCTGGTGGCCGGGCAGAAAAATGATCGGCCCGCAAATCGCCGTGAGCATACCCGGTACGGCAAAGCCCAGGAACTGCCGAGCGTTGGAGCTCAGGCGCAGGGGCAGGCGCGGTTCGAGAAAGGCGTAGCGGTTGAGAAACACCAACAGGCCCATGCCGATAATCAAGGCAAAGATCATGAGCGTGCTCCACTGAATTTCTGGCAGATGAAACCGGCACTCATGCCCAGCAGGCCAGCGGCCACCAGGCCGGTTTCCCAGTGCCAGAAACTGAACAGCACCGAACTGAACAACGACACCGCGACACACACCACGGTGGGCAGGTTGCGCACCAGGGGCGCGATCAGGGCAACGAAGGTGGCGACGATGGAGAAGTCCAGGCCCAACTGGTCCAGGTGCGGAATGTTCTGGCCCAGGATGATCCCGGCCAGGGTGAACAGGTTCCAGGCAATGTAGAACGTCAGGCCCACCCCAAGGGCGTACCAGCGATTGAACTGTTGCTGGTCGTACTGGCTGGTGAGGGCGAAGAACTCATCGGTGAGCAAAAAGCCCAGGCCCAGGCGCCAGCGCGTCGGCAGGCCCGACATCACCGGACGCATCGACAGCCCGTAGAGCAGGTGCTGGGACGTCAGTAGCAGGGTGGTCAAGAGGATCGAGAACAGGTTGGCCCCGCCCTTGATCATGCCGATGGCTACCAATTGGGCGGCGCCGGCAAAGACGATGGCCGACAGCCCCTGGCCTTCCCACGGGGTCAGGTCGGCTTCGATGGCCATCGAACCGGCCAACAGACCCCAGGGGGCAACGGCGAGGGACAACGGCAGGATGGCAATGGCGCCCTGGATGAATGCTTGGCGGGCGAAGGGTGGATTCGACATGGAAATCTGCGGCGACTGAACAAGGATGTACAGCATGCCAGAGCGGCGAGCGGGTGACTTGAACGATCTTGCTGTGTGGGGTCACCCGTTCCTGTGGCGGGGTCTCAGTGATGGCGGCTCAGCAACAGCTGCTGGGCGGCAAAGCAACCGTTGAGATCCACGGCCTTCTGCCAGTAAACCTGGCGTTGCCCCGGATAGAGAGTGCCCTGCAAACGGTAGATTTCAGCCTGGTAGTCACGCTGGCGCCCCCACTGCATGGCCAGGCCCTGGGGCTGCTGGCGGGTGCACTGCAGGCGTTCGGCTGGCTGTGGGTAGTAGGAGGCGTAGCGGGGGGCCAGGGCGGGGATTTTTTCAAGGTCCTTGGCAAAGGCGCTGCTCTGGCTGTAGTCGGTGCACCAGCTCTCGATCCCCAGGGCAGCGGGCGCAAAGCCCTGGGCAAGGCTCTCTTGCAGCAGCGGGCAGGCGGCCTCCGGAATCTGGCTGGCGGGCAGGTAGGTCATGTAGTAGAGCGCCAGCCGGTAGCGGGCCACGGGATGGTCACGCTCGATGGCTTTTTTCAGCAGGCTCACCGCCGGTGCCAGGGTGCGCCCCAGCGCCTGGCCTTGCTGGGCAAGGTCCTGGTCGGTGGTGCTGGCCTTGAGGGTGAAGCTGCTGCTCTGGGCGTCGGCCTGCTCCAGAAAGGTCAGGGCCTGGCGGTACAAAAGGTCGGCGTGCGGGTCGATGGGGGCGTCGTCCGCCAGGACGCAGGCAGGGGCCATCACCAGGATCAGGCCGCGCAGTACTTGCGCGCGTATCAGGTTGAGGCCTTTGTGAAGCTGGGGCTGGCGGCTGTGCATGAATAATGGGGTACGGCTGTGAAGTTCAGGGTTCAATCCGACTGTCCATAGTGTGGTTCGAAGGGGCCTGGGTGTTCGGCGTTTATTCTAACCGTACCCGGACCGCAGTCCAAACCCGCACCGGATCAGGAGCGGAGCACATCGAGATTGTAGAACAGCCCCGCCACGGCGATCACCAGCAGCAAACCGCCGCTGGTCAGGCGGATCAGGTAATGATGGCGGGGGGAAATCAATCTCTGTGTCATGAAAATATAAAGGCCCAATATCGCCACATCGATCACCACCCACACAAGTGAAAGTAGTAACAGGCTGTGACCTACATGAGTACTCACCTGAATGAATTGTGGGAAGAAGGCTACAAAGAACAGGATGTCCTTGGGGTTTGATAGGCCCACGGCAAAGCCTTGCCACCAGCCACCCCGCGCGCTGGGGGGGGCAGGGCGGTCAGCGTCGTCTTGCCCGGCCTGGCGCAGGCTGCCAATGGCCAGGTAGGCGATGAACAGGCAGCCCACCAGGCTCAAGGCCGCGAGCCAGCGCGGGTCGATGACCACGCTGGTGAGAATCACCCCGGCCGCCACGGCGATCAGCACCAGGGATGCAGCGTTGGTGCCCAGGGCCGTGGCCACGGCCTGGCGCCGGCCAGCGCGGGCGGCGGTATCGACAACCAGCGCCACCACCGGGCCGGGGGTGGCAATCAACAGCAGGACGGCAAGGGCATAGGACAGCAGCAGGACGGTGTTCATCGGCAGACTCGGTCGGTAAGCGGTGGGCGGTATTCTCGGCAGCACCCTGAACCTTGTAAAACGCCTGTTACTATGGCTTTCTATTAGTTTTACTCATGCTTAATTTCGACCATGTCTGAACGCATTCCCGCCCTCCAGGCCTTGCGAGCCTTCGAGGTGGCTGCCCGCTACGGCTCCTTCACCCGCGCCGCCCAGGAGCTGGCACTGACCCAAGGTGCTGTCAGCCACCACATCAAGACCCTCGAAAGCCTCTACGACTGCGCCCTGTTCGAGCGGCGCGGGCCTCGATTGACCCTGACCGAGCCCGGGCGGCTGTTGGCCCAGGAGCTCAAGGTCGGGTTCAAGATCATCGAAAACGCCTGCGGCCTGCTGAAAAAAGACCGCAACGGTATTCGCCTGAAGGCACCCTCGACCCTCACGGTGCGCTGGTTGCTCAAGGTCCTCGATCAGGTCCGCGAGCAAGCGCCGCACAGCCGGGTGCAACTCTCGAGCGTATGGATGGATATCGACCGCGTCGATTTCTACAGCGAGCCCTTTGATGCCGCGATCCTGCTGGCCGACGGACGTTTCGCCGCCGAGGTCGATAGCCTCAAGGTGTTCGATGAGTGGCTGGTGCCGGTGTGCAGCCCGGAGCACAGCGCCGCCACCGCCCGCGCCCTGGCCGACCTGGCCCCCAGCCAATTGCTGCACCCCTCGCCAGACCGTCGCGATTGGCGGCGCTGGCTCACCCGCCTGGGTGCCCTGCAGGTACCGATCGACCGTGGGCAGGTGTTCGACACCCTCGACCAGGGCATGTCCGCTGCCCAGCAAGGCGCAGGTGTTGCCGTGGTTGATCTGCTGCTGGCCCAGGCTGAGCTCGAAGGCGGTCGGCTGGTAGCGCCGTTTCCCCAGGCTGTCGCCACCGGCGAGGGCTACTACCTGACCTGGCTCAGGTCCAGCCCCCAGGCCCGGCAGGTGCGGGCGCTGGGTGAGATGCTGCTCGCCAGGGCACCGCAGTTGCCGCAGCAGGGGTTTGATTATTGGTATGACTAATGGAAGCCCGCCGGTGTTGCCAGCACCTCACGGGTGGGGGCGGGCCGGTTCGCTGAACACCCGCTCACTCATGAAGTCGATGAACACCCGCAAGCGTGACGGCATCTGCCGCCCCGAGGGCCACAGCAGGTAAAAGCTGCCTCGGCGCTCCATGAAATCATCCAGCACCGTCACCAGTTCCCCCTTGGCCAGTTGCTGGCGCACGGTGAAATCCGGCAGGCAGGTGATGCCGCGGTCGCGCATGGCAAAGCACACCCGCGTCTCGACATGGTTACAGACCATCGATACCGGAATGTCGTAGTCGCGGCCGGGTTGCTCGCTGCGCAGTGGCCAGCGCTCAAGTTTGCCGCTGCTGGGGAAGCGGTAATGCAAGCAGGTGTGCCGTGCCAGGTCGTCAGGGTGGCGCGGCGTGCCGCAGCGCTGGAAGTAGCCAGGGGAGCCCACCAGCAGGTGGTGGAAGTGGCCGAGGAATTTCGCGTTCAAGCGGGAGTCCGACGGCGTACCGCCACGCATCACCACATCGAACCCTTCACCAACGATATCGACCATGCGATCGCTGAAATCCAGGTCCAGCTCGACCTGCGGGTACAGCGCCATGAATTCGCTCAAGGCCGGCATCACCAGCGCGGTGACCTGGGGCAGGCTGACGCGCAGGCGCCCGCGTGGGGTTTCCGTTGATTGTGACAGTTCAAGTTCGGTGGCCTCGATCTCGGCCAGGATGCGCCGGCTGCGCTCAAGAAACACTGTGCCCTCGGCGGTGAGGGTGATGCTGCGGGTGCTGCGGTGAAACAACCGCACACCCAGGCGGGCTTCCAGGCGCGCCACCCGTTTGCCGATCGCCGAGGCACTGACGCCAAGCGATTGCGCAGCAGCGACAAAGCTGCGGGTTTCGGCGACGCGCACAAACACCACAAAACCGTTGAGGCTATCCACGTGCAACTCCTATTGCGGACATCAGTGTCCTGGATGTGCGGAATAGTACCCATCTTTTTCCGCAGTGGCCGCTGCCAGTAAGGTTCGTGTGTCTTTCAAACAGGAGTTTCACCATGTCGCAAATGAGTTGCAGCGCCGCTGTCCCGGCCAACCCCGAGGAGGCCGGCGAACAGCCGTTTCCGCTCAGTGGTTTGCTGGCGCTGGCAATGACCGGCTTCATTGCCATTCTCAGCGAAACCCTGCCGGCCGGTTTGCTCGGCCAGATCTCGGCAGGCATGCACATCAGCGAAGCCATGAGCGGGCAACTGGTCACGGTGTATGCCCTGGGCTCGTTGCTCACGGCCATTCCCCTGGTGACCCTGACCCAGGGCTGGCGGCGGCGTCCGGTGTTGTTGCTGGCCATTGTCGGCTTTCTGCTGTTCAACACCCTGACCGCCGTGTCGCAATCCTACTCGCTGACCCTGGCCGCACGCTTCATGACCGGGGTTGCCGCAGGCCTGGCCTGGGGCGTGATTGCCGGGCATGCACGGCGCATGGTCAGCCCGGCCCTGCAGGGCAGGGCCATGGCCGTGGCGATGATCGGCGCACCGCTGGCGTTGTCGCTGGGCGTGCCGGCCGGTACCTGGCTGGGCGAACTGGTGGGCTGGCGGGCGACCTTTGCCGGCGTCTCGCTGTCGACCGTGTTGCTGATCGTCTGGGTGCTGTGCAAGGTGCCGGATTTCGACGGGCACCAGCCGGGCCAGCGCCCCGGCATCGCCCAGGTGCTGCGCACGCCGGGGGTGTTGGCCGTGCTGCTGGTGATCCTCACCTGGGTGCTCGCCCACAATGTGCTGTACACCTACATCGTGCCGTTTCTGGCGGCGGCGAACATGGCGGCCAGCACCGGGCTGGTGTTGCTGACATTCGGCATTGCTGCCTTGGCCGGCATTGCCCTGGTGGGTGCCTGGATCGACCGCTACCTGCGCACCATGGTCGTGCTCAGCCTGGCGGGGTTTGGTGCGGTGGCGCTGGTACTGGGCCTGGCCGGCCAGTCACCGACGCTGGTGTTCTTCAGCGTGGCGTTGTGGGGCCTGACCTACGGCGGTGCGCCGACCCTGCTGCAGACGGCCAGCGCCGACGCCGCCGGGGAGGGCGCCGACGTGGCCCAGTCGATGATCGTCACCGTGTGGAATCTGGCCATTGCCGCCGGCGGCGTGCTGGGCGGCGTGTTGCTGACTCAGTGGGGTGTCGGCAGTTTCACCTGGGTGTTGCTCGCCTTGATCGGCGCCGCGTTGCTGATTGCCGCGCAATCCCGTCGCCACGGCTTTACACCGGGCGCCCGGGTGGCGGGCTAGGGTAGAATTGCCCTCTATCCAGCGGTATTGAGGTTGCAGCGGTGGAGTTACAGCAGGGCTTTGTCCTGACCCGGCATTGGCGCGACACTCCGGCAGGAACCTGCGTGGAGTTCTGGCTGGCCACCGATCAGGGCCCTCGGCGTGTGCGCTTGCCAGTGCAGACGTCGGTGGCTTTCATTCCTGCGGCTCATCAGGCACAAGCGCAGGCCGTGCTGCGCGGTGAGCGCGACGTCGAATTGCGCCCCCTTGGTCTTCGCGACTTTGAGCAGCGTCCGGTGCTGGGGCTCTACTGCCGCCAGCACCGCCAGTTGATCCAGCTGGAAAAGCGCCTGCGCGCCGCCGGCGTGCAAGTCTACGAGGCCGATATCCGTCCGCCGGAGCGCTACCTGATGGAGCGCTTCATCACCGCGCCCGTCAGTTTCAGCGGCACGCCAGATGCGCACGGCGTGCTGCACGATGCCCAGCTCAAGCCCGCCCCCGACTACCGCCCGACCCTCAAACTGGTGTCACTGGACATCGAAACCACCGAGCGCGGCGAACTCTATTCCATCGCCCTCCAAGGCTGCGGCCAGCGCCAGGTGTACATGCTCGGGCCTGCCAACGGCGACGCCCAGGGCATCGACTTCGACCTGGAGTACTGCGACAGCCGCGGCCAGTTGCTCGAGCGCCTGAACCATTGGCTCGCCGTGCACGACCCGGATGCGATCATCGGCTGGAACCTGGTGCAGTTCGACCTGCGGGTGCTGCACGCCCATGCCCAGCAGCTGCAGGTGCCGCTGCGCCTGGGGCGCGAGGGCGAGGTGATGGAGTGGCGCGAGCACGGCAGCCGCGCGCACTTTTTTGCCGGGGCCTCGGGGCGCCTGATCATCGACGGCATCGAGGCGCTGCGTTCGGCGACCTGGAGCTTTCCCTCGTTCAGCCTGGAGAACGTTGCCCAGACCCTGCTCGGCGAAGGCAAGGCCATCGACACCCCGTACCAGCGTATGGACGAAATCAACCGCATGTTTGCCGAGGACAAGCCGGCGCTGGCGCGCTACAACCTCAAGGACTGCGAGCTGGTCACACGCATCTTCGCCAAGACCGAACTGCTGACCTTTTTGCTGGAGCGTGCCACGGTCACCGGCCTGCCCGCCGATCGCAGTGGCGGCTCGGTGGCTGCGTTCTGTCATTTGTACATCCCCTTGATGCACCGCCAGGGCTTTGTCGCGCCCAACCAGGGCGAGCGACCGGACGAAGCCAGCCCCGGTGGCTTTGTCATGGATTCGCGGCCCGGCTTGTACGAGTCGGTGCTGGTGCTCGACTACAAGAGCCTGTACCCCTCCATCATCCGCACCTTCCTGATCGACCCGCTGGGGCTGGTGGAAGGCTTGCGCGTGCCCGATGACGAGAACTCGGTACCGGGGTTTCGCGGCGCACGCTTCTCGCGCACCCAGCATTGCCTGCCGGCGATTGTCGAGCGGGTCTGGCAGGGCCGGGAGACGGCCAAGCGCGAACACAATGCGCCGTTGTCCCAGGCCTTGAAGATCATCATGAACGCGTTCTATGGCGTCCTCGGCTCCAGCGGTTGCCGCTTCTTCGACCCGCGCCTGGCATCGTCGATCACCATGCGTGGTCATGAAATCATGCGCCGCACCCGCGAGCTGATCGAGGCTCAAGGGTACAGCGTGATCTACGGCGACACCGACTCCACGTTCGTCTGGCTCAAGCGCGCCCACGACGAGGCCGACGCCGATGCCATCGGCCGGCGCCTGGTGCAGCACGTCAATCAGTGGTGGGGTGAACACCTGCGTGAGACCTATGGCCTGGACAGCGCCCTGGAGCTGCAATACGAGACCCACTACAAACGCTTTCTTATGCCCACCATTCGCGGCGCGGAAGAGGGCAGCAAGAAGCGCTATGCCGGGCTGGTGCAACACCGTGACGGGCATGAAGAGATGATCTACAAGGGCCTGGAAAGCGTGCGCACCGACTGGTCGCCACTGGCCCGGCAGTTCCAGCAGGAACTGTACGAGCGGATCTTCCGCCGCCAACCCTACCAGGCCTACCTGCGCGAATACGTGCGCAAGACCCTGGCCGGCGAGCACGATGACCTGCTGATCTACCGCAAGCGCTTGCGCAGGCCCCTGGCCGACTACCAGCGCAACGTACCGCCCCATGTGCGGGCGGCGCGCATGGCCGATGACTACAACCAGCGCCAGGGCCGGCCGCGTCAGTACCAGAACGGCGGCTGGATCAGTTATGTGATCACCGTGGCCGGACCAGAGCCGCTGGAGACCCGGCACTCGGCCATCGACTACGACCATTACCTGACCCGCCAACTGCAACCGGTAGCCGATGCCATCCTGCCGTTTGTGCAGGATGATTTCTCGGCCTTGATCGACCGGCAACTGGGCTTGTTCTAAAACGCACGTAGGAGCGGGCTTGCCCCGCGATACCCTGTGGCTGACACACCGCCATCGCGGGGCAAGCCCGCTCCTACCGGACCAGCCACAGCGCCAGCATCAACCACGCCGCTGCCGCCAGGGCCGTCACCGTTCGCACATGGTTCCAGCGGTTCCAGCCCGGCACATAGCGATGCCAGGCCGCAACGGCTTCGGCACTGCCCGGGTCCAGCTTGGCCAGGGCCTGGTTTTTCGGCACGTTGAACAGCATCGTCACCACCACATTGCCCGCCAGGTACAAGGCGCTGCCGATGGCCATGCACAGGCTGCCCGACAGCGGCCAGCGCTGGTATGCCCAGACCAGCAAGCCCACGCTGGTCAGCGCTGTGCCGAAAAACAAGGCAAGGAACAGCCGATTGAGCACCACGCGGTTGATCGACTGCATGGCCGTCACCGCGCTTTGTTCGGGTATGCGTTCCAGGGCTTTCATCACGAAGTTGGAGAAGGCGAAGAACAGCCCGCCCATCAAGCCACAGCCCAGGGCAGTGGCAAGGATCAGCAGCAACAGCAGGGTTTCGACAAAGCTCATGGTCCAGTCCTTCGGCAGCGGTGTGACAGGCATGGCTGACAGCTTCAGCTATCCTCAGATTCAGATGTCAGCCGTCTCTGGACGAGGCGAAGGTGCTACTTGGAAATCGGAAGTTACCTTTGGCCAGCCCACGGAAATCGTCCTGTAGTTTAGGCTCGCACCTCGGATCTTTCGACGCGATCTGTAGTCTTTGATGCATGGAATTTGAAGGAGATGCGCATGCTCGTCCGGTCACTGACCCTCGCCACCTTGCTGGCCATTGCCGGCCCCGTCCTCGCTGACGACGCCCCCCTGACCCAGGACCTGTACAAGTCCCGCCCCTTGATTGTGATTGCACCCAGCACCGCCGACCCGACCCTGCGCGGCCTCAACGAAGCGCTCAAGGACCCGGCCACGAAGAAGGCCTTCGATGAACGTAGCCTGGTGCTCTACAGCGTTGCCGGTATGGTCGGCAAGCGTGACGACAAGAACCTTGAACAACAGACCACCATGGCCCTGATCCGCGAGCTGAAGCTGGGTGCGCGTACCGGTACCCAGGTGATTCTGGTCGGCAAGGATGGCGAGAAGCATGTGATCGAACACGATGGCTCGGTAGAACCTGAGTCGATCTTCAAGGCAGTGGACGAACTGCCCGCCGCCGAAAAGGCGGTCACCCCACCGACGGTGGCCACGCCCGTGGCCGAGGTCAAGCCGGGCAAGGAGGGCAAGGAGGGCAAACCGGCCAAGCCTGCCAAACCTGCGAAGCCGGCCGCGCCACCGAAACCGCTGGAAGACTGAGCCTTCCAGCGATTCAGCAACCCGCAATGGCCTGGTGCGTGGTTCAGGCCACCGGGGTCCAGCAGCCCTGATCCTGGTCCGAGCGCACGCAAGCCTCGATGAACGCCATGCCGCGCAAGCCGTCTTCTGCGTTCGGACACAGGCGCGCCAGTGGGGCGCTTGGGCGCTGCTCGCGCCGGGCCCGGATCAGCTCGGCGGCGTCGCTGTAGATGTTGGCGAAGGCCTCGAGCAACCCTTCCGGCTGACCGGCCTTGATCCGCGTGGCCTGCTTCGCTGCCTCACTGAGCCAGGCTTCGCCACGGCGCAGCACTTGATGGGGCTGGTCCTGATGACGCAGCTCCAGGCGCTCCGGTTCTTCCTGATGCCAGTACAGCGAGCCGGTCGAGCCGAATACCCGGATCTGCAACCCGTGCCGGTGGCCTGCGGCCACAAAGCTTGCCCAGAGCATCCCGCGGGTGCCACCGCTCAGGCGCAGTTTGACGTGGGCGTTGTCGTCCGAGCGTCGGCCCGGCACCAGGGTGCTGAGTTCGGCGGAAACTTCGCTGATCTCTTGCCCGGTGACGAAACGCAGCAACTGATGGGCGTGCACACCGACATCGGCCAGCACTGACGAGGTGCCGGCCTGGTCCGGGTCGGTGCGCCAGGCCAGGTTCTTGACCCCTTGCTGTTCCAGCGGATGAGTGCCGAAGGCGCTGGCATGCTCGACCTGCACCAGGCGCACCTCGCCAATCGCGCCCTGGGCGATAAGCGCCCGGGCTTCGCGGATCATGGGGTAGCCACTGTAGTTGTGCGTGAGCAATTGCAACGCCGGGCCCTGGCGAACCCGCTCGACCAGGGCCCTGGCCTCGTCCATGTGGGTGGCCAGGGGCTTGTCGCAAATCACGTCGATCCCGTGTTCGAGGAAGGCCAGGCTCGCCGGTACATGCACGGCATTGGGCGCCATGATCGCCACCGCCTGGATACCGTCGGTGCGCGCGGCTTCGGCCTGGGCCATCTGCGCAAAGTCGCTGTAGGTACGCGCCGGGTCCACGCCGTAGGCCTGCGCGGCCGCCAGGTTGCGCTGCGGGTCGCGGGCAAACACCCCGGCGACCAGCTCGAAGTGCCCGTCCAGGTGGGCCGCGTAGCGGTGGGTGGCGCCGATCGATGACTCCAGGCCGCCGCCGACGAAGCCCAGGCGCAGTCGCTGGCTGGGGTTGGCGAGTGTTTTCATGCATCACCTCCTGGTTGCCCGCGCAGCTCGCGGGCGAAATGGTCGATGGCCAGCACATAGCCGTGGGTGCCGAAACCGGCCAACACCGCCTTGGCCACCAGCGACACATAGGAGTGGTGGCGGAAGGCTTCGCGGCGGTGAACGTTGGAAATATGCACCTCGATCACCGGTACTTCGGCAGCGATCAGGGCGTCGTGGATTGCCACCGAGGTGTGGGTCCAGGCGCCGGGGTTGATGACGATGCCGGCCACTCGGCCACGGGCCTGGTGAATCCAGTCGATCATTTGGCCTTCATGGTTGGTCTGGTGAAACTCCAGGGCCAGGTCGTGGCCGCTGGCGGTCTGTTGGCACAGGGCCTGGACATCGGCCAGGGTTTCCCGGCCATAGACCTCGGGCTGGCGCAGGCCAAGCATGTTCAGGTTGGGGCCGTTGAGCACGAGCAGGGTGGTCATGGGTGCAGGTTTCCAGTCAGTGAGGTGGTGCGCAGGGCGTCGTAGGTAGGTTTGTCCAGGGCGACGGCGTCAACGCGGCCGAGCTGGTCCAGTGGCGTGCGGTAGGTTTCCGGCGCGCTCCAGGCGGCGATGGCCGAGATCGCGGTCACCACGCAGGTGATGCTGCCGATCAGCAGCGGTACGTTGTCCGAGCCAGGGGGTGCCACAGCGGTGAACAGGGCCGGAAGCAGGGCGGTGAACATGTAGCCGACATTCTGGGCAATGGCCATGGCCGACACCCGGTAGTGGGTCTGGAACTGCTCGGGGAAAAAGCTTGGGAAAATCGCGTTGTAGCCCTGGTAGATCATCCCCCACATCAGCAGCGAGGCGGCGAAGGCCAGTGGCAGGTTGTGCAGGCTGATCGCGTACAGGTACAGGAACGACATCAGGCCGCAGCCCAGTGCACTGCCGATGATCAGCGGCCGGCGACCGATGCGGTCCGAGAGGTTGCCGACAAAGGGAATCACCAGCACCGCGACGATATTGCCCACCACCGGAATCCACAGGTACACGCTCTTGTCGAAGCCCACACCGTAGGCCGGCTGCACCGCGTAGGCAGCGCCGAACACCGTGGTCACCACCGGGATCACGTTCATCAGCGACACCCCCAGCACCACCAGCATGCCGCGCCAGCTGTACTTGAACGCGTCGCGGATCGGCGAGCGCTGGCGCACCTGCGGGTTGACCTTGCGGGTGAACGCCTGGGGCTCCTCCACCTCGCGACGGATGATGAAGGCGGCGATCAACACGGCGGCGCTGAGCAGGAACGGAATCCGCCAGCCCCAGCTGTTGAAGGCGTCCTCGGGCATGAAGTAGGCCAGTGGCAGGAAGATCGCCGCAGCCAGCACCTGCCCGGCCTGTACCCCTTGCAGGGTAAAACTGGCAAAGAAGCCGCGTCGCCCGGGCGGGGCATGTTCAAGGATCATCGAGCTCGCCCCGGCGATTTCCCCGGCCACCGCAAAGCCCTGGATCAGGCGCAGCACCACCAGCAACGCGGGTGCCCAGTAGCCGATCTGGTTGTAGGTGGGCAGCAGGCCGACCGCGACCGTGGCCAGGCCCATGAGGAACATGCACAGCAACAGCACGTTCTTGCGCCCGCGGGTATCACCCCAGTGGCCGAGGAAGAAGGCCCCGACCGGGCGCGCCAGGTAACCCACGCCGTAGGTGGCCAGCGAGGCGATGATCGCCACGCTGGGGTCGCTGGATGGGAAGAAGATCTGCGGGAAAATCAGTGCCGCGGCCTGGGCGTAGATAAAGAAGTCGTAGTACTCCAGGGCCGAACCGACCCAGCCACTGGCCGTGGCTTTTTTCGTTTGCTGCGTAGCGTGCAGCCCCTCGGCATGCTTGGCCATCGGGTGTCTCCGTTTGTTGTTGTTATGGAGGTACGGCGGTTTACAGCGATTCGGTCAGCACGATCTGGCCGCTCTGCGCGGCCTGGGTGATGGCATCGACAATCTGCAAATTGCGCAGGCCGTCACGCACGGTCACCCGCGGTTGCGCCTCACCGCGTATCACCTGGCAGAAGTGCGCCAGCTGGCGTTGCAGCGGGTCGGCCTGCTCCAGCGTGGCGACTGCCGTGCTGAAGGGCTTCCACCAGGAACGGTGTTCATCGCGCTCGTAGTACTTAAGGCGCATGGTCGGGATCGACAGCGAGCCACGGGTGCCGGCAATCACGTAGCAGTCTTCGTCGGCGTAGCTTGGGTAATCGAGGTTTTCCCGGGCGGTCTGCTCCCAACTGCGGGCGCAGGCGGCGGTGTCCGAGAGCATGAAGGTGCCCAGGGCGCCGCTGGCAAAGCGCAGGCTGATGGCGATGCTGTCTTCCACGGCAAAACCGCGGGTGGCACCGGAGGCCTGCGCCTGCACGGCGACGATTTCGCCGCACAGCGAACGCAGGTTGCCGATCTCATGGATCATGTTGATCAGCACCGGTCCGCCACCGGCCTCGCGGCGCCAGGGCGCGGCGTCGAAGTAATCATCGGGCTTGTAGAACAGGGCGCTGCCCATCACCGCGACCAGGTTGCCGAGCACGCCTTCGGCGATCACCTCGCGGGCCTTGTCGAGAATCGCGCTGTGGGCGCGATGGTGTCCCACCAGTAACCGTGCGCCACGTTGCTCGGCAATGGCCAGCAGGCGCTTGCCTTCTGCCAGGCTGTGGGCCACCGGCTTCTCGATCAGCGCCGCCACGCCGTGTTCGACGCAGGCTAGGGCGCCTTGCACGTGCAGCGGGTTAGGCGTGGCGAGGATGACCCCGTCCGGGCGTTGTTCGGCGAACAGCTGTTCCAGCGAGGTGTACAGCGGCACCCCGGCGGACTGGGCCAGCGCCGCAGCGGCCGGTGCCGGGTCGACCAGCGCGCAGAGTTGGCAGGCGCTGCTGGCCTGGATCAGTTCGATGTGACGACGGCCGATCAGGCCGGCACCGGCGACGGCGATGCGTAGGGTGGTCATGGCGCTCTCATTGTTCTTGTGTGGGCAAGGCTGACCGCGACGGCGGTTTTGTGAGAGGCTAATAAAAAACGCTGGGGAGATAATCGGGCTGAATGAAGAATCAGAATGCGCTACTAGCGAATAATGATCCGCTGCTGCGCGACTTGCAGCTGTTCTGTGAGGTGGCCCGGCGTTCGAGCTTCATTGCCGCAGCCACCGAGATAGGGCTGTCGCCGGCCCATGTCAGCAAGCGCATCGCCACCCTGGAGACGCTGCTGGGGGTGAAGTTGTTCAACCGCACCACGCGCCGGGTGAACATCACCAGCGATGGCGAGGCCGCCTTCATCTGGGCGCAGAAGATTCTCGAGAACGTCGAGTCGATGCTCGAGTCGCTGTCCGGGGCGCACAGCGAGCCGCGTGGCACCTTGCGCATCAGCACCAGCCTGCGCCTCGGGCGCGAGCATGTCGCACCGATCCTGTCGTTGCTGCGCAAGCGTCATACGAACCTGGATGTCTGGCTGGAACTGATGGACCGGCGGGTGGACCTGATCGGGGAGAACTTCGACATTGATATCCGCGTGGGGGAGGTGCAGGAAAAGCACCTGATTGCCCATCGGATTGCCGAGAACAAACGCGTGCTGGCGGCGGCTCCCGACTACCTGGCGCGGCGCGGGCCGGTGCGGGTGCCGGCAGAGCTGGCGCAGCAGGATTGCCTGTTGTTTCGCAGCCGCGACGATCGTTTCGGGGTCTGGCGGCTGACCGGCCCGGGCGGTGTCGAGACGGTCAAAGTCACCGGCCCGATGGCGGCCAACCACAGCGACATCGTGCGCCAGTGGGCACTGGACGGGCACGGCATCATCATGGCGTCTTACTGGGATGTGGTCAGTAATCTCGAGGATGGCTCGCTGGTGCGGGTGCTGCCGGCGTATCACCAGCCGGCCGATGTCTGGGCGGTGACGGCGGCGCGCTCGAGCAGCTCGGCCAAAGTGCGCAGTTGCGTGGCGTTCCTGCGCGAGCAACTGGCCGAGGGGCCTTATGCGTTGGCAGTGGGCGCGTAGGAGCGGGCTTGCCCCGCGATAGCGGTGTATCAGCTAGATCGCTATCGCGGGGCAAGCCCGCTCCTACATCTGCGTCAGTCGCCCGCTTGGGCCTGCAACATGAGTTGCCCTTCAACGTCCCGGACCAGGCCGCTGGCCAGCAGCAGCGGCACCAGGCGCTTGTGCCATTGCGGTTCGACGAAGGCGCGCAGGGTGTCGAGGTCGAGGTTGCCCAGCGGCGACAGCTCGGCCTTGGTGTACGACAGCCAGGCCTTCTTCAGTACCAGCAATACATCGCTGCCGGAGGTCGTGGCAAAGCGGCGATGGACCGTCTGGCCTTGCAGGTTGAAGGTGTGCGCATGCTCGTAGCCCGACTCGTCACCTGCACTGGCCAGGCAGCGGCTGCAACGGCACGGGCCGTCGCCGAAGGCCTTTTGCAGGTAGCTGTTGAAATCCACCACAGGCTTGAGGCCCAGGCGCTTGTCGACCTCGAACAGGTCAGGGGTCAGGTGTTGTTCAGCGGTCAATGTCGTTTCCCAGATTGATCATGGCGGGGGCGCACAATACCAGCCTTTGCCGGCGCCGGATGTCGATGTGCGCGGGATTTTTGTGCGCCAGTCCATTACCCTAGGCGCCCGCGCGCGTCAGCAGACGCCGATCTATCCGTCGTTGGAGTTCAAGCATGTACAACTACACAGCCACCGTGACCGTCAGCGACGACCTGCACGAAGATGTCGAAGCGGTGGAAAACGTCGCGATTCGGGTCGGCCTTGAAGCAGTCACCGAAACCTTGAAGAAGGTGCATTTTGTCGGCGCCCTGGCCGCCCCGGACAAAGCCACGCATATCTGCGTCACCCTGGACAACGGCCTGAGCTACTACGGCCCGATCGTCAACGGCCATGCCGAACTCGAAGGTGGCTGGATCGCCTTTGAATGCGACATGCTCACCCCTCAAGAGCTCGGCCTGTAACGTTCATCCCTTCGCGGCCGCGCCGTCAGCCGGGGTTGTATGCTGTAGATTGCAGACAAGTCCTGGCTGCACCGCAGGAGTGCCGGGAATGAGCAATGTTGATGACAACGAGCCCCAGGACGAGCTTGACCAGCTCGCCGTCGAGTATGTGCTGGGCAGCCTCGCCGCCGGGCCGCGCACCGAGTTCGAGCATCATTTGAGCCATGAGGCCGAGCTCAGGGCGCAGGTGGATAGCTGGCAACAGCAACTCACGGTCCAGCCCGAGCGGCTGCCGGTCCTGCTTCCAGCCTCCGGCCTGTGGCCGCGCATGAAGCGTTGGCTGCATCACAGTCGATGATTCAGGCCAGCACCGCCGACCACAGCAACCCCGCCAGATACAAAGCCACCCCGAACACGATATGGGCGACCAGGCTGCGCACGCGTGCCGCCGGTGGGTTGGGGGTTTTTGATGCGGCAATGCCCAGGCCCATCCCGGGTTGCATGATCAGGAATGGCGCCAGCACCGTGGCCACACCCAGCGCCAGCGCCGGCAGCAAGACAGGCTGGCGCACCCACTCCACTCCGTTGAGAGCCAGCAGCACGGCGGCGAAAACGATGCCGGTCAGGTAGTGGGTGGCCCACCCCAGCACCCGCTCCGACGGCAAGGCCGGTGCCTTGGCGATGCTGGCATGGACGAACCGGCCTTGTGGCATATGCCCGACCCAGCGGCCCACCAGGGCCCAGTTCGGTCCCTGGATATCGAGCACGCGCTGCTGGAACAGTGTCCACAGATCGGCCAGTGCCGTTGCCGTCAGGCCGATCAACACCGCGAGAATGAATCCTTCGAGCATGGGTTTCTCCTGTCTATCATTCAATGAATTGATTGAATGATTGGTCAATGCTACCGTGCTGTCAATGACTGACCTCAATACTCAATTTCAGCACGATATCGCCGAGCTGGCCCGAACCCTGGGCCATGCCCATCGCCTTAACCTGCTCGATGCCATTGCCCAGGGTGAGCGTGCCGTGGAGCAACTGGCGCAGCAGTGCGAGCTGTCGGTGGCCAATGCCTCTCAGCACTTGCAGCACCTGCGCCGCGCCGGGCTCGTGCAGACCCGCCGCGACGGCAAGCGTGTGCTGTACCGCCTCGGTGAGGGCCCCATCCACGGCGTGCTTGCCGCGCTTGGGCAATTGGCCGAATTCAATCGCGCCGCCATGCGCGAGCTGCTCGACGACAGCCGGCACACCCCCGAGGTACTGGAAGCCATCAGCCGTGAAGAGTTGCTCGAGCGCTTGCGCGAGCAGAGCGTGACGTTGCTGGATGTCCGCCCGGCCGACGAGTTCGCCCAGGGCCACTTGCCCGGGGCGATCAATATTCCGTTCCGTGAATTGCAGCAGCGCCTGGGCGAGCTACCACCGAGCCAGGAGGTCATCGCCTATTGCCGTGGCCCCTGGTGCGTGTTTTCCCGTGATGCGGTTGCGGCCCTGAAGGCCGGCGGCTTGCGCGCACGCCATTTTGCCAATGGCATCGAGCACTGGCCGGGCGCATTGCAATAGCACTGCAAGCCTGGGCGCAGCACGGCAGTCAGACTGCATCCAGGGCCGCGAGGTAGGGCTGGATATCCACGTCGTCGAGCTGTTCGCGGCGCAGGAATTTCTCGCCGTACTGGCGATACACCCCCGTGGTGAGGAACAAGCGAAACAGGTCCGCATCGATATGCTGGTCGCGGGCCATCGCCCCCAGGATCTTCACCGACTCAGACAGTGTCTTGGCGGCTTTATAGGGGCGATCGGCCGCGCTCAGTGCCTCAAAGATGTCGGCGATAGCCATCACCCGCTCGGCAATACTCATGTCGTCCTTGCGCAGGCGACGCGGGTAGCCGGTGCCGTCCATCTTCTCATGGTGGTTACCGGCGATGGACGGCACGCGCTTGAGGTGGTTGGGCAGCGGCAGGGTATTGAGCATGATGATGGTCTGCACGATGTGCTCGTTGATCTTGAATCGCTCTTCGTCGGTCAACGTGCCTCGGCGGATAGAAAGGTTGTACAGCTCGCCATAGTTGTAGGCCTGCGCCGGCAGGCGCATGTCGAAGCCCCAGATGTTGCGCGGGTCATGCTTGTCTACCGGGGGCTTGCGTTCGCCCCAGGGCACGATGTGATCGGCACGGTCGGCCAGCAACTGTTCCTGCGCCGGCAGGGCAGGCGAAGAAACCGGTGCCAGGCGTTCGGACTCGTCCCGCGACAAGCCCAGGCGGTTGTCGAAATGCCGTTCCCAGCGCCGCGCGCCAATTTGCTTGAGGCGTTCGATAGCCTCGTCACTCATGAACTCGCCACCAATGTTGGCATTGGCAACGAAGGCGAACTCATCTTGAAGCTCGGCCCGGCGACTCTCCAGGGCCCATTGCAGCGCTTGCTGATCACCGCCAGCGGCCATGCCTTTCCAGTAGTCCACTTCGAGGTCGCGCCATAGCACCTCAAAGCGCGTGCGGATCTCGTGGATGCGGTTGTACAGCGTTTCCAGCTTGGTGGCCTTGTCGACCACATATTCGGGGCTGGTGACCTTGCCGCAATCATGCAGCCAGGCGGCGATCCTGAATTCATACCGTTCCAGTTCACTCATGCGGTAATCGGCATAAGGACCGCTGCGAGCTTCGATGACCTTGTCCAGCAACATCTCGGCCAGTTGCGGGACCCGTTGGCAGTGCCCGCCGGTGTAGGGGCTCTTGGCGTCAGTGGCGTCGGCCAGCAATTTGATGATGGCATCCAGCAGGCGTTGCTGGGTTTCGACCAACTGGCGCGTTTCGATGGCGACGGCGGCAGCCCCCGACAACTCCTGGACGAACTGGCGGAACGGTTGCTGCACGCCGCCCGGTTGCTGCTGGGGTCGCAGTTGCAGCACCAGAATGCCGAGCAGGTGCTCGCTGCGGTCGTTCAAGGCAACGGCCAGGTAGTGCGCCTGGCTTTGCAGTGCGTGTGCCACGGCGGCATTCAGGTCGCCGTGGCTGCCCATTTCCAGGGTCAGTTCGGCGGGATACTGATCGCCCCGGCAATGGGCTGCCAGGTGCAGGGCGTCGGAGGCTTCCTTCTGCAGGTAAACGGCCCCACCTTCAACGGACGTGGCCTCCACGAGTTGGCCGAGCACCTCACCGAGCATCTTGTCCAGGTCGGTTTCTCGGCTGAGGGTGAGGGTAATGGCCTGAAAGTTGTTGATGGTGCGCGACATGCTGCCCAGGACCTGGCTGAGCTCGCGCACCTCGGTGATCCGCGAGTCGACCCCCACTTTCTGAGCGAAGTCAAAACCGGCCAGGGCGTGCACCTGCTGGGTCAGCGCCTGCAGCGGCTGGGCAATGCGCCGGGCCAGCGCCCAGCCAACCAGCAACAGCAGGGCGGTCAGCACGCTCGCCCACAACGCCGCTTCAAGCAACGCCTGGCGTGCGCCGATCAGCAGTTCGGTGGCGGGTATGGCAATCAGCATTCGGATGTCATGTTGGACAAACGACGACAAGGGCACCTGAATGCCATACCAGTCCTTGCCGCCAGCCTGGTAGCGAACCGGTTCCAGACCCTTGTGGTCATTGGCCAACAACCAGTCCAGGCTTGCCACGCCCAATTCATCCAGGCGCGACAAGCGCAGGTCTTCGCCTTCCTTGACCACCACACGCTGCAGGTCCGGGTAGATGATCACGCTGCCTGCGCTGTCCACCACGGCCATCTCGGTGCCGGGCGTCATGCGCAGGTCCTCGACTTCACCCCCCAGGTCATTGACCGAGGCATCCATGCCCATCACCGCCGCCCCGTCGATGCTGCGCTGCGCCATCGTCAGGCCAATCTCCCGGGTGGTGAAGAAGACATAGGGCTTGGTCAGCACCGTAGCGGCCGACGCCATGCCGGAGACGAACCAGGGGCGGGTACGCGGATCGAAGCGGTAGTCGGGCTTGGCAAGGCGCTCGAGCAGCTTCAGCTGCGGGTCATAGAAGCGCCACTCCCCCTGCAACTGGCCGCTTTCGTCCAGGCTGATGCTCTGAACCAGGTAGGCGGTGCCCGCAGGGGCTTGCAGGTCCTGCTTCTGCGCGTCAGTGCGCAGGGTCCGCGCCAGCAGGAATTCACCATTCGGATAGCCGACATACACCGCACTGAGCGTCGCGTTGGTGGACAGGCTGGCCACCAGCAACGGCAGGCGATCGAGCCGCTGTTGCAGGTTCTGGGCATGGGAGATGGGGTCGTGGGCCAGGAGACGGATGGTACTGAGCACCGGGTCGATCAAGCGTTGGGCACGCTCGTTGATGGTACGTCCCAACTGGTGCGTGGATTCTGCCGAGGCGGCCACCAGCGCCTGCTTGATACCGTGATAACCCTGGTATGCCAGTACCCCGCAGAGCACCAGGGTACTGAACATGATCGCCAGGCCGATGAGCACCTGCAGGGGAAACCCGCGACGGGGTTGGTTCATGGTGGAGGACCTTCATTGGCACGCGAAGTGATAACTGCAGTTCAGTTCCACATAGGCCAATACCGGCGGCGCATGGGTAAGACAATGCTAGACCAGCCATTGTCCGGGCGCCTGGGGGCGAAAACCTAGGCCAGGCATCGCTCCAGAATATCCAGCCCCTCGTTGAGCACCTCAGGCTCGATGGTCAGTGGCGCAAGCAGGCGGATGATGTGCCGGACCTTGCCGCTGGGCATCAGCAACAGCCCGGCGTCCCTGGCCGTTTCCAGCACACGGGCCAGCTGCGCCGGGGCGGGTGCGCCGTTGGCATCGACCAGCTCGATGCCGCGCATCGCACCGGTGCCGGTCAGGCGGCCCAGGCAGGGCGACAGCTTCTGCGCCTGCCAGCGCTGGTAGCGGCTGACGATGGCGCTTTCCTGCAGCTCGCCCCAGGTGGCGAGGTTGGCGTCTGTCATCTGCTCCAGGGTCGACAAGGCCGCCGCACAGGCCATCGGGTTGCCGGAGTAGGTACCACCCAGGCCGCCCTTTGGCAGGCTGTCGAGCAGCTCCCTGCGTCCCAGTACGGCCCCCAGCGGCATGCCGCCGGCAATGCTCTTGGCGACCAGCAGCAGGTCGGGTTCGATGCCCAGGCGCGGGAAAGCAAAGCGCTGGCCGGTGCGGCCGAAGCCGGACTGGATCTCGTCGGCGATCATCAGAATCCCGTGGCCTTTACAGAAGCGCTGCAGGGCCTGGGCAAAGGCCGGCTCCATGGCCAGGAAGCCGCCTTCGCCCTGGACCGGCTCGAAGATCACTGCCGCCACTTCATTGACGTCGATCTCGACACTGAACAGTCGCTCCAGGGCCGTCAGGGCCTGTTCGGTCGTCACCCCGGTATCGGCGCTGGGGTAGGGCAGGTGATACACCGGCCCCGGTAGCACGCCGACCCGCTGCTTGTACGGAGCAACCTTGCCATTGAGGTTCAGGGTGGCCAGGGTGCGGCCGTGAAAGCCACCGTCGAAGGCGATGATCGCCGTCTTGCCGGTGGCGCCCCGGGCAATCTTAAGGGCGTTTTCCGCCGCCTCCGCGCCACTGTTGGTGAGCATGCCGCTCAAGGGGTAGGACACCGGTACGAACGCTGCCAGGCGCTGCATCAATTCGATGTACGGCTCATGCCCGGCGGCATTGAACGCGTAATGGGTGAGGCGTGTGGCCTGATGCTGGATGGCCGCGACAATACCCGGGTTGCAATGGCCCAGGTTCAACACGCCGATGCCACCGACAAAATCAATATAACGTTTGCCACGGGTGTCCCAGACTTCCGCGTTTTTACCGTGCGAGAGTGTAATGGGATGAACTACGGAAATGGACTGGCTGATTGTTTCGTGGCTCATGTGCACGCGGCCTCTGATTAGTTTTGCCGGTATATAAGCGAGACTGGCGAGCTGAGCGCAAACGAATTAAAGGATTGCAATCATTCCGCCAATTATGAATGTTGCGCCTCAAGCCCTACGCGCTCAGTGATCCATTGCACAAACGCGCGGACCTTGGGCACTTCGGCGGCGTGCTCGGCATGGGCAATGAAGTGCGAGCCTTCGCTGGGCTTGGCGTGTGCCCAGGCGATCACCAATTTGCCCTCCTGCAGCTCCTCGGCCACCAGGTATTGGGGGATCAGCGCGATACCGCAGCCGGCCTGGGCGGCCCGGATGCACATGGAAAAGGTGTCGAAGCGCGGGCCGTGGTAGCTGTTTTCGCTGTGCAGGCCCTGGCCCTGGAACCATTCGTGCCAGGCTTCGGGCCTTGAGGTGCATTGCAGCAGGCGGTGCTCGGTAAGGGCACCGGCGCTGGCGAAGGCATGACGGGCCAGCAGCGCGGGTGCGCACACCGGCACCACCTGCTCATTGAACAGTTCGATGCAGGTTGCCCCTGGCCAGGTGCCCTGGCCGAAAAAGAAGGCAATATCGGCCTTGGCCTGGACCAGATCAAAGGGTTCCAGGGCGTTGCGTACGTCCAGGTGAATGCGCGGGTAGCGCTCACCAAAGCCCTTGAGGTTGGGCACCAGCCAACGCTCGCCGAAGGTCGGCTGGGTGGCAATGCGCAGCACTTCAGTCTCGCCGCCATAGCTCAGGATGTAGCGGCTGGACATATCCAGCTGGACCAGGATCTTGTTCACCTCGGTCAGGTACAGGGCGCCGGCCGGGGTCAGGTGCAGGCGTCGGCGAATGCGCTGGAACAAGGGATGGCTGAGCATGTCTTCGAGCTGGGCGACCTGCTTGCTCACCGCGCTCTGGGTCAGGTGCAGCTTTTGGGCGGCGCGGGTGAAGCTCAGGTGCCGGGCGGCAGCTTCAAAGCACTGCAGCGCGGTGGTCGAGGGCATCAGGCGTTTGGACATGGGCGGTCAATCCGGCGAAAAAGGCGTGAGGTCATTCCGTAATGGAATCATGTGTTTCTAAAAGGTCGTTTGTGACAGTCGGTCCTCTAGATTAATACTGACCCGCATCAAGGATTTCAACTGAAATTCACAGTAGGCAAAACACCGAAGTCAGAGCAACTAACTGGCCGTATTTTCCTGCTCGAAAGTTCATTGTTTGATTATTCAGAGGGCGACTTTAATTCGGCTTGGGACGGGCCGCAGACAACAACAAGCGTCACCATTCCTATAAAAAACTTCTGCTCTATCCCTGTCGGTTGCGCTAAGGCGCGGCGGCATACCCAGTTGAGGGTTGAACATGGCTTCGCTAGAACAAAAGAAACAGCGTTCGCTGCAACACGGACTGACATCGCGCCAGGTGTCGATGATTTCCATCGCCGGCATCATCGGCGCCGGCTTGTTCATCGGCTCTTCCACCGCCATTGCCACGGCGGGGCCGGCCATCCTGATTTCCTACGCCATGACCGGCCTGCTGGTGCTGCTGGTGATGCGCATGCTGGGGGAAATGGCCATTGCCAACCCCAACAGCGGCTCGTTCTCTACCTATGCAAGCCAGGCCATCGGCCCCTGGGCCGGCTTTACCATCGGTTGGCTGTACTGGTGGTTCTGGGTGTTGATCATCCCGGTCGAAGCCATTGCCGGCGCCGACATCCTCCATGCGTATTTCCCCGGCGTGCCGTCCTGGCTGTTCGCCTTTCTGATCATGATCGTGCTGTCGTGCACCAACCTGATCAGCGTGAAGAACTTCGGTGAATTCGAGTACTGGTTCGCCCTGATCAAGGTGGTGGCGATCCTGGCCTTCATCGGTGTCTGCACCCTGGCGGTGTTTGGCGTGTGGCCACTGGCGCAGCAGACCTCCGGGGTCAGTCAGCTATGGGCCAACGGCGGCTTCATGCCCAATGGCTTCGGCGCGGTGCTGGGCGGTGTGCTGGTGACCATTTTCTCGTTCTTCGGCGCCGAGATCGTCACCATTGCGGCCGACGAAACCGCCAACCCCAAAGAGAAGATCCGCAAGGCCACCAACCTGGTGGTCTACCGCATCGCGATCTTCTACATCGTTTCGATCTTCTTCATTGTCTCGCTGGTGGCCTGGAACGATCCGGGGCTCAAGTCCGTGGGCTCGTTCCAGCGCGTGCTGGAGGTGTTGAATGTACCCGGCGCCAAGTTGCTGGTTGACCTGGTGGTGCTGGTGGCGGTGACCAGCTGCATGAACTCGGGGCTCTACACCGCCTCGCGGATGCTTTACTCGCTGGGTTCGCGCGGCGAGGCGCTGAAGATGACCAAGCGCATTTCCGGCAACGGCGTCCCCACCGTGGCGGTGATCCTCTCGACCTTCGCCGGCTTTGCCGGTTGCCTGGTCAACTATGTGTTCCCCGGCAAGGTGTTCGGTTTCCTGCTCTCGACCACCGGGGCCATCGCCTTGCTGGTGTACCTGGTGATCGCGGTTTCGCAATTGCGCATGCGGGCCATCACCGACCGTGCGGGCACTGAGCTTGCGTTCAAGATGTGGCTGTTCCCGTGGCTGACGTGGCTGGTGATCGGCCTGATCGTCACGGTGCTGGGCTACATGCTGATCAGCCCGGCCTACCGCTATGAGACCCTGATGACCGCAGGCGTCACCCTGGCCATCCTGCTGATCTCGCTGACCCGGCGCAAAGCGGGCGCCAGCGCCCTGGCAGGCCAGCCGGCGGTGTCGGGCAAAGGCGCCTAGCCCGCACCTTTGCAACGTAAAAAAGCCCATGACCTGTTCATGGGCTTTTGCGTTACACGGCGTTACTATCAGCCCTCGCTTTCCCTCTAAAACAGACAATCAGGAAGCTTATGAGTAACCACTTGCTATCCCTCCAGGAACTGGCCGCCCCCGAAGGCGTCTGCTATGGCTGCGGCTGTTCCCACCCCAGTGGTCTGCACGTGAAAAGCCATTGGGACGAGGACGGTATTCACCTGATCTGCCGCCATTCGCCCGACAGCACCTTTCTGGGCTGGCCGGGGCTGGTGTACGGCGGCCTGCTGGCGATGCTGGTCGACTGCCATTCCAACTGGACGGCCATGGCCTACCACTACCGCGCCGAAGGCCGCGAGCCCGGCACCCTGCCGCGTCTGGACTGCGTGACCGGACAATTGAACCTGAGCTACCTCAAGCCAACTCCCATGGGCGTCGAGCTGCTGCTCAAGGCACGGGTCGAAGGTGAGGTAGGGCGCAAGAGCCGGGTGATTTGTGAGGTCTGGGCGGATGACGTGCTGACCGTGACGGCTGACTCGGTGTTCGTGCGGGTCGACACCGAGAAACTCAAGCACAAGGCTCACGGTCAGGCGTAAAGCAAACCAGAGGGTCGACGCACCTCAGCGCAGGGTGTCGACCATCTGCCCAAGGACATCCAGCACGGCGTCAGCCAGGTCCTTGGAGCGTCGGCCATTCCAGCCGGTTTGCGGGTTGGGGGCGTCGTCGTGGTCCTTGAAGGGCATCTCCAGGGTCAGCGACAAGCAGTCATAGGCCTGGCCGACGCTGTTGGCACCCAGGGTCAGGTTGGCCTGGCCCGGGGCCGAACGCGGATAGCCGTGTACCTGCTGGAAATCGACCGTGCGCTTGCACAGGTTGTCGCGGAAGGCTTTCTCCAGTTCAGCCAGGCGCGGGGTGAAGCCAGGGTTACCTTCGCAGCCGGCGGTGAACACATGCGGGATTTCTTCGTCGCCATGCACGTCCAGGAACAGATCGACGCCGTGCTGCTTCATTTGCGACTGGGCAAAGAACACTTCCGGGCTCTTGTCGATACTTGCGTTCTGCCAGGCGCGGTTGAGGTCCTGGCCGGCAAAGTTGGTGCGCAGGTGGCCATGGAAGGCGCCGTCGGGGTTCATGTTGGGGATCAGGTAGAGGTCGGCTCGCTGGAGCAACGCCTGCACGGTCGGATCGTTCTGCTGCAAGCGATCGATCACGCCTTCCATGAACCATTCGGCCATGTGCTCGCCTGGGTGCTGCTGGGCAATCAGCCACAGCTTGCGCTTGCCGGGGGCTCCGTCGCCTGCGCGCAGCAAGGGAATATCACGGCCTTCAACGCTGCGGCCGGTGGCCAGTAGCTCGACACCCGGCAACTGCCGGGCGCGTTCGATCAATTGGTTATGGCGGGCACGGGGGTAGGGCTCGAAATAGGCAAACCAGGCCTGTGGCTGCTCGGCGGCCAGTTCAAAGGTCAAGGCCTTGCCGTCAAAGCGGGTAGGGACGCGGAACCACTGCTGCTGATCGTAGGACGCCACGGCCTGGTAGCCCGTCCAGGCCCCGTTATAGGAAGACTGGCCGGCGTTCTCCAGGACAAAACCGTGCTGCTGGCCTGGGGTCAGGCCGTTGGCCTTGAAATGGAACCACTGGAAGTGACCGCTGTGGGTGTCGGGCCGGATAGCCAGGCGGGTCAGGCGCGGGTCACTGGCATCGTTGATCAGGATATTGCCGGAATCGAAATCGCAGTCGATATGCAGAGGGGGCAGCGTCACAGTCATCACCAGGCACCTGTAGAGTTGTTGTGGCACCCACTCTACACGCCTGGATCAGGACCAGAAACCAATCGCTGCCAATGCTGCCAGGCCCAGGCCGATGGCCACCGAGCAACCGCCCACCGACAAGGCCGCGCGCGGCTCGCGGTACCAGGCGTCGTGGCCCAGCCGCTGCGCCGGGGCGAGCAAGGTGCGCCAGCGCAGTTCGGTGGCGTGGAAGGCTTCGCGATGTTCGGGGGCGGTGTCCAGCCAGCGGCGAAAGTCGATGCGCTCGCTGGCCGTCACCTGCGGGCTCTGCAAGCGCACATACCATTGGCCGGCCATGCTCGCGATGACGTCACCTTGCGGGCGTACGCTTTGCAGGGCCTGGTTCATGTGGCGTTCGACAGTCAGTGCGGGCAGGCCCAGGCGCTCGGCGATGCTGGCAAAGCTCAGTTGATCGAGACGGCTCAGGAGGAAGACTTGCTGGACGCGACGCGGCAGCTTCTTCAGGTGTTGCAGCAGGGTGTCGTCCGCAAGGTCCTGGGACTCGGGGTGATGCTCAAGGGGCAGCAGCAGACGGGTCATGTACAAGCTCCTTGCTCGGATGGGGGGAGGGGGCGTCCTCCGTGACGCTGCATCAGCTTAGTCTTAACGAGATTGATTCTCAAGTGCTAATTCTGCAAAGCGCCGTTACATCCTTCACGGTACGACATTCATTTGCTATCATCGCGGCCATTCAAGCAACACCCGCCTTCATTAGCCTGAAGAGCCAAAAAAAAAGACCCGGCAAAAAGCCGGGTCAAAAACCGTGATTAGCCTGATGAGGAGATAATCTGAGAGTCCGACCTAAGGGCTTTCAGTTTATCCAACCAGTCTCGCGACCAGTTGCGAGCAATAATAATCGTTATCATTTGCAAGTCAAATGAATTCTCCGTCATTCCGTAAAAAAACTTTACCGAATGCGCTCCCTCCTTGAATGAACGGCGCCAGCGCCGCCATGCTGCGACTCCCCACGTTAACCCTCTGTCCCTTTAGCGCGCTGCTCGGCAGGTATGTGCTCGACCATGGTCTGGGCCAGACGGACCATGTGCACCACGGTCAAGGCCAGTTGCCGCGGCCGTCCCTGTAACCCGTTGGCCGACTCGCAGGCGGTGGCTTCGGCACACAGCAGCAACTGCACGGCACGTTCGGCAGCCTCAGGACCGCTGAGGTTTTCTCGCGGGACCACCCAGGGTTCCTCCACCGACGGCAACACCGGGGCTGGATTGAGGTAGAAATCCAGCGCTTTGCGGGCAGCGTCGCTGGTACTCAGCGCTTCGTTATCCAGGTTGAGATCCATTTCAGGAAATGTCTGCTTCATTCGGCTACCTGCCATAGGGGTAAGCGTTCTAAGGTAGGTCCGCATAATAATACGCAATGTAGTTGTGACTGCTTTTTAAATACTACAATTTGTGTATTGAGCGTCATGGAGCAGTCCGTATCGTGCCAGCGATGGATAATTGGACTGATCTGGTCAAGGCCAGAATGCGTGAACTCAAAGTCACGCAGGAGAATCTCGCCGAACGCATCGGGGTCACCCAGGGTGCAGTCGGGCATTGGTTGCGCGAAGAGCGCGAGCCCAGGCTCAGGGTGTTGAACCAGATTCTGATCGAGGTCGGCTTGCCGCCTCTGCAGATGGTGTTTCCCCCGCACACCTCGGAAACCAGCGGCACCTATGGAGCGCCCGGCACGGCGGCGGCATCCCTGGACCCGGCGCACCAGAAGCACGATCTGTATTTTCGCTACCCGATCCTGGCCTGGGACGGCCTGGAAACGATCGAGCCCACTGAACCCTGCGTACGCCAGTCCTCGGACCATGTCGCGTTGGGCCGTGCGTTCTGGCTGCCGGTAGAAGGCGACGCAATGACCGCGCCGATGGGCTTGAGCGTGCCGGAGGGCATGCTGATCCTGGTGGATACAGGCGTGAGCGTTGCACCGGGCAAGCTGGTGATCGCCCGCGTGCCCGACCGCACGGGCCTGATTTTCCGCCAACTGATCGAGGAGGGTGGCCAGCGCTACCTCAAGCCACTGAATCCGACGTACCCCAAGGCGGTGTTCACGCAGCAGTGTGAAGTGCTGGGTGTGGTGGTACAGGCGTTTGTAAGGTTCTAAAAGCATCGGGGGGCAAGCCCGCGTCTACAGGTACACACAGAACCTGTAGACGCGAGCCTGCCCCCCGATGTGTTTTCAGTCTTCTTGCAGCTCTACCAGTACAGCCCCTTCGCTGACCATCTCGCCTTCCTGGCAAAACAGCGCCTTGACCGTCCCGGCGTGCGCTGCGCGAATGCTGTGTTCCATTTTCATGGCTTCCAGCACCACCAACTGAGTACCGGCTTCAACCGTCTGCCCCACCTCGACCAACACCCGCACGATACTGCCGTTCATGGGCGCACTCAGGCCGCCCTGGTGGCTGTGGCTGGCATCGGCCTCGGCAATCGGGTCGAACGGGGTCACCGCGTGCAGCTCGCCGTCCCATTGCAGGTAAAGGGTGTTGCCGCGACGGATCGCCAGGTGCCGACGGCGCAGGCCATCGTGCTCGATCATCAGTTCATCGCCGTCCAGCGTCAGCGTCGGCGCAGCCGCATGGGTGAGCGCCACGGCCTGGTCCTGGCCATTGCAGTTCAAGTGCAGGCTGATATGCGCCGGTACGCCCAGGCGCAAGCCCGCATTGGCCGCCCAGGGCGAGTGGCGATCATCGTCACGGTGTTGCACCGGTTGGCTCTGGATGAAGGCTTCAGCCGCTGCCTGCCAAAACGTGGCGGGCAGGGGCTGGGGCGCTGGCAGCAACTGCTCCTGATAGCGCGGGATGAAACCGGTATCAAGCTCGGCCTCGGCAAACGCCGGGTGGGCGAGGATGCGCCGCAGGAACGCGATGTTGGTTTTCAGCCCGCCAATGGCGAACTCATCGAGCATCGCCAGCAACCGCAGGCGTGCCTGTTCACGGGTCTGGCCCCAGGCGATCAGCTTGCCCAGCATCGGGTCGTAGAACGGCGAGATGCTGTCGCCTTCACTGACGCCACTGTCGACCCGACGCCCTTTACCCGGCGCCGATTCGCGGTACAGCGCCAGTTGCCCGGTAGCCGGGAGGAAGTCGTTGGCGGGGTCTTCGGCGTACAGGCGCACTTCGATGGCGTGACCGTTGAGCGGCACCTGCTCCTGGGTGATCGGCAGCGGTTCGCCACAGGCGACACGGATCTGCCAGGCCACCAGGTCCAGGCCGGTAATGGCTTCGGTCACCGGGTGTTCTACCTGCAAGCGGGTGTTCATCTCCATGAAGAAGAATTCGCCGCGGGCATCGAGCAGGAATTCGACGGTACCGGCGCCGACATAACCAATGGCCTGCGCTGCCTTGACCGCCGCTTCGCCCATGGCCTGGCGCTGGGCTGGGCTCAGGCCGGGGGCTGGGGCTTCCTCGACGACTTTCTGGTGGCGGCGCTGGATCGAGCAGTCGCGCTCATTGAGGTACAGGCAGTTGCCGTGCTGGTCGGCGAACACCTGAATCTCTACGTGACGCGGCTTGAGTACATACTTTTCCACCAGCATGCGCGCATCGCCAAACGACGACTGGGCTTCACGCTGGGCCGACGCCAGGGCTTCGGCCAGTTGGCTTTCGCTTTCGACGACCTTCATGCCTTTGCCGCCACCGCCTGCGGTGGCCTTGAGCAGCACCGGGTAGCCGATGGTCTCGGCGGCGGCGCGGAAGGTTTCCAGGTCCTGGGCTTCGCCGTGGTAGCCCGGCACCAGGGGCACGCCGGCTTGCTCCATCAGCGCCTTGGCGGCGGACTTGCTGCCCATCGCGTCGATGGCGCTGGCCGGTGGGCCGAGGAAGATCAGCCCGGCGGCTTCGATGGCACGGGCAAAGCCTGCGTTCTCCGACAGAAAGCCATAACCCGGGTGAATCGCCTGGGCGCCGCTGGCCTTGGCTGCGGCCAGCAGTTTGTCGATGTCCAGGTAGCTCTCGGCGGCCTTGGCGCCGCCCAGGTCAACACGGATATCGGCTTCTCGGCTGTGACGCGCCTCGCGGTCGATGGCGCTGTGTACGGCCACGGTGGTCAAGCCCAGGGCCTTGGCGGTGCGCATCACCCGGCAGGCGATCTCGCCGCGGTTGGCAACCAGCAAGGTAGTCAATGGCGTGCGGGTCATGGGCGCGGCTCCTTGTTCGACGGTTCGCCCTGCCAGGCGGGTGTGCGTTTTTCCAGGAAGGCGCGCAAGCCTTCCTGGCCTTCGGGGCTGACCCGGATGCGGGCGATGGCGTTCTCGCAGTAGCGGCGCAGGGCAGGGGTCAGCTCACCGTGACCCACTTCGCGCAGCAACTCTTTGCTGGCGCGCATGGCCTGGGGGCTGTTGAGCAGCAGATTGTCGATCCACAGTTCGACCTGCTGCTCAAGCTCGGTGGCCGGGTAGGCCTCGGCCAGCAAGCCCAGTTCACGGGCGCGCTCGCCACTGAAGCGCTCGGCGGTCAGGGCGTAGCGACGTGCGGCGCGCTCGCCCATGGCCTGTACCACGAACGGGCTGATCACCGCAGGCGCCAGGCCGATGCGCACTTCCGACAGGCACAGTTGCGCCTCACGGGTGCCGATGGCCATGTCGCAGCAACTGATCAGGCCCAGCGCGCCACCGAAGGCTGCGCCCTGGACCACGGCCAGAGTCGGGACCTTGAGCTTGGCCAGGTTGTACATCAGCTCTGCCAGCTCGCGGGCATCGTCCAGGTTGGTGTTGTAGTCCAGCGCTGCCGATTGCTGCATCCAGGCAAGGTCGGCGCCTGCGCTGAAATGCCGGCCACGGCCACGCAGCAGGACGAAGCGCAGGCTGGTGTCCGCGGCGATCTGGTCGATGGCCAGGATCAGTTCGCGGATCATCTGGGCGTTGAAGGCGTTGTTCTTGTCTTCCCGGCTTAGCCACAGGGTGGCGAAACCACGGGAGTCCTTGATCAGTTCAAGGGTAGTGAAGTCGCTCATGCTCACATCCGGAAAATGCCGAAACGGCTTTGTTCGATCGGTGCGTTGAGGGCGGCGGACAACGCCAGGCCCAGTACATCGCGGGTTTGTGCCGGGTCGATGACACCGTCGTCCCACAGGCGGGCGCTGGAGTAGTACGGGTGGCCCTGGTGCTCGTACTGGTCGAGGATCGGCTGCTTGAGCCGTGCCTCGTCCTCGGCACTGAACGGATGGCCGCTGCGCTCGCTCTGCTCGCGCTTGACCTGGGCCAGCACGCCGGCGGCCTGTTCGGCGCCCATGACGCCGATGCGCGCATTGGGCCACATCCACAGGAACCGCGGGTCGTAGGCGCGGCCGCACATGCCGTAGTTACCCGCACCGAAACTGCCGCCGATGATCACGGTGAACTTCGGTACCTGGGCGCAGGCCACGGCGGTCACCAGTTTGGCGCCGTGCTTGGCGATACCGCCGGCTTCGTACTTCTGGCCCACCATGAAGCCGGTGATGTTCTGCAGGAACAGCAACGGAATGCCGCGCTGGCAGGCCAGCTCGATAAAGTGCGCGCCTTTTTGCGCGGCCTCGGCAAACAGGATGCCGTTGTTGGCCAGGATGGCGATCGGGTAGCCGTGCAGGTGGGCAAAGCCGCACACCAGCGTGGTGCCGAACAGCGCCTTGAATTCGTCGAACACCGAACCGTCGACCAGGCGGGCAATCACCTCACGCACATCGAAAGGCTGCTTGGCATCGGCCGGTACCACGCCGTACAGCTCCTGGGCGTCGTACAGCGGTGCGATCGGTGCGCGTTGCTGCAAGGTGCCGAGTTTGCGCCAGTTGAGGTTGGCCACGCAGCGTCGGGCGATGGCCAGGGCGTGCTCGTCGTTGTCGGCATAGTGGTCGGCCACGCCGCTGGTCTTGCAGTGCACATCGGCACCGCCCAGGTCCTCGGCGCTGACCACCTCACCGGTGGCCGCCTTGACCAGCGGCGGGCCGGCCAAAAAGATGGTTGCCTGCTGGCGCACCATGATCGCTTCGTCGGCCATGGCCGGCACATAAGCGCCGCCGGCGGTGCATGAGCCCATGACCACGGCGATCTGCGGAATACCCAGGGCGCTCATGTTGGCCTGGTTGAAGAAGATCCGTCCGAAGTGCTCGCGGTCCGGAAACACTTCGTCCTGGCGTGGCAGGTTGGCACCGCCGGAGTCCACCAGGTACAGGCAGGGCAGGCGGTTCTGCAAGGCGATGGCCTGGGCACGCAGGTGCTTTTTGACCGTCAGCGGGTAATAGGAACCGCCTTTGACCGTGGCGTCGTTGGCCACGATCATGCACTCGACGCCTTCGATCCGGCCGATGCCGGCAATCACGCCCGCGGCCGGCACGTCTTCGCCGTACACCTCATGGGCGGCCAGTTGGCCGATTTCCAGGAATGGCGAACCGGCGTCGAGCAGGCGGTCGATGCGATCGCGCGGCAGCAGTTTGCCCCGCGAGGTGTGTCGTTCCTGGGCCTTGTGGCCGCCGCCCTGGTGGACCTTGGCCAGCAGTGTGCGCAGGCCCTGGACGTGCTCGAACATGGTCGCGCTGTTGTGCGCGAACTCGGGAGAGCGGGGGTTCAATTGGGATTTCAGAATCATCGGGGCTCCTGGCGCAGCTTCAAGCGGCACGCTTGAAGCTGCAAGAGTTGATCGGCGCTACAACTGCTTATTCGTGCAGCTTGTCGCTTGAAGCTAACCGCTGAGTCGCTTAGCGAGTCTCGTTGAACAGCTCGCGCCCGATCAGCATCCGGCGAATCTCGCTGGTGCCGGCGCCGATTTCATAGAGCTTGGCGTCGCGCAGCAGGCGACCGGCCGGGAACTCGTTGATGTAGCCGTTGCCCCCGAGGATCTGGATGGCTTCCAGGGCCATCTGGGTAGCACGCTCGGCGGTGTAGAGGATCACTCCGGCGGCGTCCTTGCGGGTGGTCTCGCTGCGGTCGCAGGCCTGGGCCACGGCATACAGGTAGGCCCGGCTGGCGTTGAGCTGGGTGTACATGTCGGCGATCTTGCCCTGGATCAGCTGGAACTCACCGATGCTCTGGCCGAACTGCTTGCGGTCGTGGATGTAGGGCACTACCAGGTCCATGCAGGCCTGCATGATGCCGGTCGGGCCGCCGGAGAGCACCACGCGCTCGTAATCCAGGCCGCTCATCAGCACTTTCACGCCGCCGTTGAGGGCACCGAGGATGTTTTCCTTGGGTACTTCGACGTTGTCGAAGAACAGCTCGCAGGTGTTGGAGCCGCGCATGCCCAGCTTGTCGAACTTGTTGCTGCGGCTGAAGCCCTTGAAGTCACGCTCGACAATAAAGGCGGTGATGCCGTGGGGGCCCTTGTCCAGGTCGGTCTTGGCGTAGATCACATAGGTGTTGGCGTCGGGGCCGTTGGTGATCCAGGTCTTGCTGCCGTTGAGGACGAAATGGTCGCCGCGTGCTTCGGCGCGCAGCTTCATCGACACCACGTCGGAGCCGGCATTGGGCTCGCTCATGGCCAGGGCGCCGATGTGCTCGCCGCTGACCAGCTTGGGCAGGTACTTGGCTTTTTGCTCGGCGTTGCCGTTGCGATTGATCTGGTTGACGCAGAGGTTGGAGTGGGCGCCGTAGGAGAGGGCGACCGAGGCCGAACCGCGGCTGATTTCTTCCATGGCCACCACGTGGGCCAGGTAACCCAGGCCGGCGCCGCCGTATTCTTCGGAGACGGTGATGCCCAGCAGGCCCATGTCACCGAACTTGCGCCACATGTCGGCGGGGAACAGGTTGTCCTGGTCGATCTGTGCAGCGCGAGGTGCCAGTTCGTCGGCGACAAAAGACTGCACCTGGTCGCGAAGCATGTCGATGGTTTCGCCCAGGGCGAAGTTCAGGGTCGGATAACGCATGTGGGCACCTTTTTGTTCTTGGATATCAGGGGTATCGCGGGGCAAGCCCGCGCCTACGGGTCTATCAATAACCTTTACGTTAACGTAAACCTGCCGCCGGTCACTGTCAATCGCGCCATGACCTTTACGTTAACGTAAATATCAGCCAGAGTAGGACCCGCTTGAATCAGTTCCCAGAACAACCACAACAAGGGACCGCCATGAATCAACCGAGCTATACCCAGGGGCGCCAGGATAAGCCCTTGCTGGCCATGACTATCGGCCAGGCATTTGACAATACTGTGTCGCGTTTTGCCCAGCGCGAGGCTCTGGTGGTGCGCCACCAGCAATTGCGCTACAGCTGGCAGCAACTGGCCGACAGCGTCGACTGTCACGCCCGGGCGCTGATGGCCCTGGGGCTCAAGACCGGCGACCGCCTGGGCGTCTGGGCACCGAACTGTGCCCAGTGGTGCATTGCCCAGTTCGCCAGCGCCAAGATCGGCGTGATCCTGGTCAACATCAACCCCGCCTACCGCACCAGTGAACTTGAGTATGTGCTCAAGCAGTCCGGTTGCCAGTGGTTGATCTGCGCCGGTGCCTTCAAGACCTCCGATTATCACGCCATGCTCGGTGAGCTGTTGCCCGAACTCGGCGATCAGGTGCCTGGCGAGCTCAGCAGCGAGCGCCTGCCGGCCCTGCGCGGGTTGATCAGCCTGGATGCCACGCCCCCGGCTGGCTTCCTGGCCTGGGAGCAGTTGGCAGCCCTGGCGGCGCATACCACGCCGGCCGACTACCAGGCCCTCCAGGCCAGCCTGCAGTTCGATCAAGCGGTCAATATCCAGTACACCTCCGGCACCACCGGCTTCCCCAAGGGGGCCACCCTCAGTCACTACAACATCCTCAACAACGGCTACATGGTCGGCGAAAGCCTGGGCCTGACCGAGCACGACCGCATGGTGATCCCGGTGCCGTTGTACCACTGCTTCGGCATGGTCATGGGTAACCTGGGCTGCATTACCCACGGCAGCACCATGATCTACCCCAACGACGCCTTCGACCCCTTGCTGACCCTGGACACCGTCGCCCAGGAGAAGGCCACGGCGCTCTACGGCGTACCGACCATGTTCATCGCCATGCTCGATCACCCCCAGCGCACCGAGCGGGACCTGTCGAGCCTGCGCACCGGGATCATGGCCGGCGCCACCTGCCCGATCGAGGTGATGCGCCGGGTCATCGACCAACTGCACATGAGCGAGGTGCAGATCGCCTACGGCATGACCGAAACCAGCCCGGTATCGTTGCAGACCGGCCCGGATGACGACCTGGAACTGCGGGTAACCACGGTAGGGCGCACGCAGCCCCAGCTGGAAAGCAAGATTGTCGACGAGCACGGCTGCGTCGTGCCGCGCGGCACCATTGGCGAGCTGTACACCCGTGGCTACAGCGTCATGCTCGGCTACTGGGGCAACCCCGAAGCCACCCTCGAGGCCATCGACCCGGCTGGCTGGATGCACACCGGCGACCTGGCGACCATGAACGAGGCGGGGTATGTGTGTATCGCCGGGCGCAACAAGGACATGATCATCCGCGGCGGCGAGAACATCTATCCACGGGAGCTTGAAGAGTTCTTCTTCACCCACCCTGCCGTGGCCGATGTGCAGGTGATCGGTATCCCGGATGAACGCTACGGCGAGGAGATTGTTGCCTGGATCAAGTTCCATCCGGGCCACAGCGCCAGCGAGATCGAGCTGCAGCAGTGGTGCAAGAGCCGTATCGCCCACTTCAAGACCCCGCGTTTCTTCCGCTTTGTCGACGAGTTCCCGATGACAGTGACCGGCAAGGTGCAGAAGTTCAGGATGCGCGAGATCAGTATCGAGGAACTGACGAAGGGGTGAGGCTATCGCGGGACCAGCCCGCGCCTAACTGGGGGCGCGAGCATCAAGCGCCGTGGGAGCGGGCTTGTCCCGCGATAGCGCTGGGTCAGGCAGATCGCATTCGCGGGGCAAGCCCGCTCCTACCGTGCAGGGGCAGGCTTGCCCCGCGATCGTCTACGCTTTCACCGGCGGCTCGTCACTGGGCGGGTCGCCTACGGTGGGCGGCACCGTCGGTTTGACCGGCAACTCATCGGGCTCTTCATCCGGCACCGCAGGTGGCAGCGTCGGGTCGTCGATATTCGGATCGGGCGTTTCTGCCGGGATGGGAATGTTCATGGCCTGACCTCGCAAGGGGGGTATGGATGACGGGCTCAGTTGTTTTCGACTGCACTGGGCGTCAATCGCTCATTTTTTTTGAACCCCACGCCGCCCATCCGCTCTGAACTCTTACGCCTACCTCGTAACGGAGCAAGGATCGATGACCCGCGATGAGCCCTTCAAAACCGACCGTACAGCCCCGGCCGCCGATCATCCCGACCAGGCCATCAGCCTGTCCCAGGCACTGCTCGAACCCAGGATCGTGATCGAAAACACCCAGCCGCTGCTCGATGGCGGCCTGTTTGCGGTCAAGGCCGTGGTGGGCGAGGCGGTGCAGGTCAGCAGCAAGGTCTACAGCGACGGCCACGACGCCCTGGCGGTGATGCTCAATTGGCGCCAGGCGCATAGCCGGCGCTGGCATTGCGTGCCCATGACGTTCGCGGGCAATGACCTGTGGCAGGCGCAGTTCACCGTGGCCGAGCAGGGGCCGCACCTGTTCAGTATCGAAGCCTGGATCGACCCGTTCGCCACCTACTGCCAGGACCTCGAGAAGAAGTTCAACGCCGGCGTTGCCGTGCCGCTGGAGCTGCAGGAAGGCTTGCTGCTGCTTGAGCACAATATCGAACGCTGCCAGGGCTTGTTGCACGATCAGTTGCAAGGCTTGCGCCTGGCGCTGCCGACCCTGCCCCCCGAAGAGCAGGTGGCGCAGCTGCTGCATCCCAACACCGCCAGCCTGATGCGCGAAGCCGATCACCGCACCTACCTGAGCCGCAGCCCCGAATACCCCCTGGATGTGGAGCGGCGCCAGGCCCTGTTTGCCAGCTGGTACGAGCTGTTTCCCCGCTCGATCACCGATGACCCCGAGCGGCACGGCACCTTCAACGATGTGCATGAACGCCTGCCGATGATCCGCGACATGGGCTTCGATGTGCTGTATTTCCCGCCGATCCATCCCATCGGGGTGCGCCACCGCAAGGGCCGCAACAACGCCTTGCAGGCCGAACCCGGGGAGCCGGGCAGCCCCTATGCCATCGGCAGTGAACAGGGCGGACACGAGGCCATTCACCCGCAACTGGGCAGCCGCGAGGACTTTCGCCGGCTGGTGGCCGCTGCCGCCGAGCACGGCCTGGAGATCGCCCTGGACTTCGCCATCCAGTGCTCCCAGGACCACCCCTGGCTCAAGGAGCACCCCGGCTGGTTCTCCTGGCGGCCCGACGGCTCGATACGCTATGCGGAAAACCCGCCGAAAAAGTACCAGGACATCGTCAACGTCGACTTCTATGCCGCCGATGCCGTGCCGGCCTTGTGGCTGGCCCTGCGCGATGTGGTACTGGGCTGGGTGCAGGAAGGCGTGAAGATGTTCCGCGTCGACAACCCGCACACCAAGCCGCTGCCGTTCTGGCACTGGATGATCGCCAACATCCGCAGCCAGCATCCGGATGTGATCTTCCTCGCCGAAGCCTTCACCAAACCGGCCATGATGGCGCGCCTGGGCAAGGTCGGCTATTCCCAGAGCTACAGCTACTTCACCTGGCGCAACACCAAGGCCGAGCTGCAACGCTATTTCGAAGAGCTCAACCAGCCACCCTGGCGCTATTGCTACCGGCCCAACTTCTTCGTCAATACCCCCGACATCAACCCGTTCTTTCTCCATGAATCGGGCCGCGCCGGGTTCCTGATTCGCGCCGCCCTGGCGACCATGGGCTCGGGGCTGTGGGGCATGTACTCGGGGTTCGAGCTGTGCGAGGCCACGCCCATTCCGGGTAAAGAGGAATACCTGGATTCGGAGAAGTACCAGATCCGCCCGCGGGACTTCACCCAGCCGGGCAACATCATTGCCGAGATCGCCCAGCTCAACCGTATCCGCCGCCAGAACCCGGCGCTGCAGACCCACCTGGGCGTGGCCTTCTTCAATGCCTGGAACGACAACATCCTGTACTTCGGCAAGCGCACCGCCGAGCGCGACAACTTCATCCTGATCGCCATCAGCCTCGACCCGCACAACGCCCAGGAAGCCCACTTCGAGCTGCCGCTGTGGGAGCTGGGCCTGGATGACAACGCCGACACCTTCGGCGAAGACCTGATGACCGGCCACCGCTGGACCTGGCACGGCAAGACCCAATGGATGCGCATCGAGCCCTGGCACCTGCCGTTCGGTATCTGGCGTATCGAAAAAGCCCTCTAGAAAGGAGTCGACCATGGCCAAGCGCACCCGCCCGGCAGCCTTCATCGACGATCCCCTGTGGTACAAGGACGCGATCATCTACCAGGTTCACGTCAAATCCTTCTTCGACTCCAACAACGACGGCATCGGTGATTTCCCCGGGCTGATCGCCAAGCTCGACTACATCGCGGAACTTGGGGTCAACACCCTGTGGCTGCTGCCGTTCTACCCCTCGCCACGGCGCGACGACGGCTACGACATCGCCGAGTACAAGGCCGTGCACCCCGACTATGGCACCCTGGCCGATGTGAAGCGCTTCATCGCCGAGGCGCACACGCGTGGTTTGCGGGTCATCACCGAGCTGGTCATCAACCACACCTCCGACCAGCACGCCTGGTTCCAGAAGGCCCGCCACGCCAAGCCCGGCAGCAAGGCCAGGGACTTTTACGTGTGGTCCGACAGCGACCAGAAGTACGACGGCACGCGGATCATTTTTCTCGACACCGAGAAATCCAACTGGACCTGGGACCCGGTGGCCGGGCAGTACTTCTGGCACCGTTTCTACTCGCACCAGCCCGACCTGAATTTCGATAACCCGCAGGTGATGAAGGCGGTGATCGGGGTCATGCGCTACTGGCTCGACCTGGGCGTGGACGGCCTGCGCCTGGACGCCATCCCGTACCTGATCGAGCGCGATGGCACCAACAACGAGAACCTGCCCGAGACCCACCAGGTGCTCAAGCAAATCCGCGCCGAGATCGACGCCAATTACCCCGACCGCATGCTGTTGGCCGAGGCCAATCAATGGCCGGAGGACACCCAGCTGTATTTCGGCGAAGGGCAGGGCGATGAATGCCACATGGCGTTTCACTTCCCGCTGATGCCGCGCATGTACATGGCCGTGGCCCAGGAAGACCGCTTTCCGATCACCGACATCCTGCGCCAGACCCCGGAAATTCCGCCCAATTGCCAATGGGCGATCTTCCTGCGCAACCACGATGAGCTGACCCTTGAGATGGTCACCGACCGCGAGCGCGATTACCTCTGGAACTACTATGCCGAGGACCGTCGGGCCCGGATCAACCTGGGGATTCGCCGGCGCCTGGCGCCCCTGCTGCAACGCGACCGGCGCCGGGTGGAACTGCTGTCCAGCCTGCTGCTGTCGATGCCGGGCACGCCGACGCTGTATTACGGCGACGAGATCGGCATGGGCGACAACATCTACCTGGGCGACCGCGACGGCGTGCGCACGCCCATGCAGTGGTCGATCGACCGCAACGGTGGCTTCTCCCGCGCCGACCCGGCACGCCTGGTGTTGCCGCCGATCATGGACCCGCTGTACGGCTACGCCTCGGTCAACGTCGAGGCCCAGGCCCATGACCCGCACTCGCTGCTGAACTGGAACCGCCGCCTGCTGGCGGTGCGCAAACAGCAAAAGGCCTTCGGCCGAGGCAGCTTGAAAATGCTCTCGCCCAGCAACCGCCGGATCCTCGCGTACATCCGCGAATACACCGGGCCCGACGGCAAGAGCGAGATCATCCTGTGTGTGGCCAACGTCTCCCGTGCCGCCCAGGCCGCCGAGCTGGAGCTGTCGCAGTACGCCGACATGGTGCCGGTGGAGATGCTCGGCGCCAGCGCCTTCCCGCCCATTGGCCAGTTGCCGTTCCTGTTGACCCTGCCGCCCTATGGTTTCTATTGGTTCCTGCTGGCGCCCAAGGACCAGATGCCCAGCTGGCACCGGGAGCCGGCCCAGAGCCTGCCGGAGTTCACCACACTGGTGCTGAAGAAGCGCATGGAGGAGCTGCTCGAAGCACCGGCCCGCAACGCCCTGCAAGACGGCATCCTGCCCCAGTACCTGCCCAAGCGCCGCTGGTTCGCGGGCAAGGAAACCCGCATTGATCAGGTGTCTATTGCCTATGGGGTACGCTTCGGTGCGCCCACCAGCCCGGTATTGCTCAGCGAGATCGAGGTCAGAAGTGGCGATCACAGCAACCGCTACCAACTGCCCTTCGGCCTGATCGGCGAAGAGCAGATCAACAGCGCACCGCCCCAGCAACTGGCGTTGGCGCGGGTACGCCGCGGGCGCCAGGTGGGCCTGATCACCGATGGCTTTGTGCTGGAGAGCTTCATCCGTGCGGTGCTGTTGGGGTGCAAGGAAGGGACCCGGCTGCCTTGTGCCGAGGGCGAGTTGAGTTTCAACGCCACCGAGCAGTTGGCCGCCCTGAACCTGGGTGACGATGCCGAGGTGCGCTACCTCTCGGCCGAGCAGTCCAACAGCTCGGTGGTGGTCGGCGGCAGCCTGGTGCTCAAGCTGATCCGACGGGTCAACCCCGGGGTGCATCCGGAGCTGGAAATGAGCGCCTACCTGACCGCTGCCGGCTTCGCCAATATCTCGCCGCTGCTGGGCTGGGTCAGCCGCGTCGACGCCCGGCAACAGCCACACTTGTTGATGATCGCCCAGGGCTACCTGAGCAACCAGGGTGATGCCTGGGATTGGACCCAGAACAATCTGGAGCGGGCCATTCGCGACGAGCTGGAACCCGGCGAGCAAGGCCTGGATGCCCATACCGATGCGCTGCAGGACCTGGCCGACTTTGCTGCCTTGCTGGGGCAACGCCTGGGCGAGATGCACCTGTTGCTGGCGGCGCCGACCCAGGACCCGGCCTTCCAGCCACGGGCCAGCACCCCACAAGACTGCCAGGCCTGGGGTCAACAGATCAGTGCTCAACTGACCCGCGCCCTGGACCTGCTCAAACAGCACCGCGGCGAACTGGACCCCGACAGCCAGGTCCTGGTCGATGACCTGCAACAGCAACGCAAGGACCTCCTGGCCACGGTCGCCACCCTGAGCACGCAGGCCCAGGGCGGCCTGTTGATGCGCGTGCATGGCGACCTGCACCTGGGGCAGGTACTGGTGGTCCAGGGCGATGCCTACCTGATTGACTTCGAGGGCGAGCCTGCGCGCCCGCTGCAGGAACGCAGGGCCAAACACAGCCCCTACAAGGATGTCAGCGGCGTGTTGCGATCCTTCGACTATGCTGCTGCCATGGTGCTGCGCAGTGCCTCCAGTGTCGACCTCTCGGACAGTGCCCGCCAGGCACGTCAGCGGGTTGCCAGGCGTTATCTGCACCAGGCCCGACATGCCTTTGTCGAGGCCTATGGGCTGGCCACCGCGGCCATGCCCCATGCCTGGGAACATGCCGACGGCGAGCGTGCGGCACTGGAACTGTTCAGCCTGGAAAAGGCCGCCTACGAAATCCTGTATGAAGCCGAAAACCGCCCAAGTTGGCTGGCCGTGCCTTTGCATGGCCTCCATGGCCTGACAAGTACCTGGGGAGAAACGTAATGAATCAACGCAAGCGCGAGGAAGGCGGGCTGGGTCATCGAGACAGCGACGCCCTGGTCAGGGCCGAGCATGCCGCCCCGTTCGCCGTGCTCGGCCCGCACCCGGATGGTGCAGGCGGCCAGTTTGTCCGCGCCTATTTGCCCAACGCCTTGAGCGCACAGGCCCTGGCCCGTGATGACGGGCGGGTGCTGGGCGAGCTTGAGCAGCAATCGGTGCCGGGCCTGTTCATCGCTCATTTGCCCGAGCAGCAGCCTTATGTGCTGCGCATCAACTGGGCCGGCGGCGAGCAACTGACCGAAGACCCGTACAGCTTCGGTCCGCTGCTGGGGGACATGGACCTTTATCTGTTTGCCGAGGGTAATCACCGCGACCTTTCCGGCAGCATGGGCGCGCAACTGACACAGGTAGAAGGCATCGACGGGGTGCGCTTCTCCGTGTGGGCACCCAATGCCCGGCGGGTATCGGTGGTGGGCGATTTCAACAACTGGGACGGGCGTCGCCACCCGATGCGCCTGCGCCATCCTTCCGGCGTCTGGGAGATCTTCGTGCCGCGCCTGACGGCCGGTGAAGCCTACAAGTACGAAGTGCTCGGTCGCGAGGGCATCCTGCCGCTCAAGGCCGATCCGCTGGCCCGCGCCACGGAGCTGCCGCCCAGCACCGCCTCACGGGTGGCCGGGCCCCTGGCCCATGACTGGCAGGACCAGGCCTGGATGCAGGTCCGGGGTGAGCGCCAGGCGACCAACGCACCCTTGTCGATCTATGAGCTGCACGCCGGCTCCTGGCAATGCGAGCTGGACGACACCGGTGAGGTGGCGCGTTTCTACAACTGGCGCGAACTGGCCGAGCGACTGGTGCCGTACATCCAGCAGACGGGCTTCACCCATATCGAACTGATGCCGATCATGGAGCATCCGTTTGGCGGCTCGTGGGGCTATCAGCCGTTGTCGCTGTTCGCGCCGACGGCACGCTACGGCAGCGCTGAAGACTTCGCCGCCTTTGTCGATGCCTGTCACCAGGCGTCCATCGGTGTGATCCTCGACTGGGTGCCGGCGCATTTCCCCACCGACACCCACGGCCTGGCGCGCTTCGACGGCACGGCGCTGTATGAGTACGACAACCCCCTCGAAGGGTTTCACCAGGACTGGGACACCCTGATCTACAACCTGGGGCGTACCGAAGTGCACGGCTTCATGCTGGCCTCGGCGTTGCACTGGCTCAAGCACTTTCATATCGACGGGCTGCGAGTCGATGCCGTGGCCTCGATGCTGTATCGCGACTACTCGCGCAAGGCCGGCGAGTGGGTGCCCAACCGCCATGGCGGTCGGGAAAACCTCGAGGCCATCGACTTCCTGCGCCACCTCAATGAGGTGGTCGCGCTTGAGGTGCCGGGTGCCCTGGTGATTGCCGAAGAGTCCACGGCCTGGCCCGGGGTCAGCCAGCCGACCCAACAGGGCGGTCTGGGTTTTGCCTACAAATGGAACATGGGTTGGATGCACGACACCCTGCATTACATCCAGAACGACCCGATCCATCGTACCTACCATCACAACGAGATGAGCTTCGGGCTGATCTACGCCTACTCCGAGCACTTCATCCTGCCGATCTCCCACGATGAAGTGGTCCATGGCAAACACTCGCTGATCGACAAGATGCCCGGTGACCGCTGGCAGAAATTCGCCAACCTGCGCGCCTACCTGACCTTCATGTGGACCCACCCGGGCAAGAAGCTACTGTTCATGGGCTGCGAGTTTGGCCAGTGGCGCGAGTGGAACCACGACAGCGAACTGGACTGGTACCTGCTCAAGTACCCCGAGCACCTGGGGGTGCAGCGCCTGGTCGGCGATCTCAACCGCCTGTACCGCGAAGAGCGCGCGCTGCACGAACAGGATTGCCTGCCCCAGGGGTTCCAATGGCTGATTGGCGACGATGCCCACAACAGCGTCTATGCCTGGCTGCGCTGGAGTGCGAGCGGTGAGCCATTGCTGGTGGTGGCGAATTTCACCCCGGTGCCGCGGGAGCGCTATCGCATCGGTGTGCCCTTTGGCGAGCGCTGGGCCGAAGTGCTCAACAGCGATGCCGAAGGCTATGCCGGCACCAACCACGGCAACCTGGGCGCGGTGACCAGCGAGGCCATTCCCAGCCACGGCCAGCCGCAATCGCTGGCCCTGAACCTGCCACCGCTGGGCGTACTCATCCTGCGCCCCGCCTGACCCGGTAGGAGCGGGCTTGCCCCGCGATAGCGACCTTTCCAGCCACATCGCTATCGCGGGTCAAGCCCGCTCCTACTACCACCTGACCCGCACACCCAGGTTGCCGATCAGGCCATTCAAGTCGTTGTCATCCACATCGCTGCTGTAGTCGGCGCTGACGAACAGCGCGACCTTGGGCGTCACCCGTGCCACCAGACCCAACCCCACTTCCACGGTGGCCGAATTGCGGCCGCTGCTGATCTTGTCGACCTGGTCCAGGCTGACGGTGTCGGCATTGGAGAAGTCGTACCAGACGTTGGTACGCAGGAAGGGTTCGATCGGCATGCCACGCAGGTTGTAGCGGGCCGACAACTTGGCCCCGACCCGGCCTGTCCAGTTCGGTTGCTCATCGAAGGCTTGCTGGGTGGTCGCCGGCGTCTGGCTGCCCGGAAAGTACTGTTGGTTGATCAACTGGGCCTGGGGTTCGATGGTCCAGTTGTCACCCAGTTGGATGGGGTAGCCGCCTTCAACCGACAAGGTCAGCGCATGGCCATTGCCATCGAGGCGCTGGCCGGTTTCGCTGCGCCCGTTGATGTCGAAGCGGGTACCCATGGCCACGGCGTCCAGGTGCCAGCCCTGGTCGTGGGTCATGCTCCAGTACACACCCAGGCTTTCACCGTCCAGGTTCACGGCGGTTTTCTTGTCGCCTACCTGAGGCTTGTGCATGCCATCGAAACCGCTTTGCAGGTTGCTGTGGCCAACGAAGAAACCGGCACGGTGAGTATTGCCGCTGCTGGTTTCACGCACGAACAGGTCCGGGCTGATCTGCAGGGTCGGGGTGCGCGCGTCGAGGCGCGACGGTTCTGCGGCCCCGTTTTTCATCGGGGCCGGAAAGAACTGAGCCCATTGGCTGGCAATGGCGTCCGTGGCAGCCGGGGCATTGCGCTCGGCCATGCGGTCGGAAAACGCATTCAAGGTGTGCAGGGCCAGGCCACTGGCGCTGACGGGGACCAGCGCCAGGGTCGGGGTCGGCAGGTTTTGTCCTGGTACCTGGGTTTGGCGCTGCATGAAGCTGGTGAACGGGTCGTTATCCTCCAGGCCCAACGCATGGGTTTCCAACGGGGTTGCAAGAAGCAGCGACGTGGAAACCGCGTAGAAAACATACTCAAAGCCCGTAGGAGTCGGAGTTTTTTTCATGGCGGATCTCCTCTGTATTACAGCCAAGGTTCTGGCCTGATGTCCCGGGCTGTAAAACAAAACCAGAGGGCGACCCAAACCAGCAGAAAAACAGTTCCTGTCACGCGCTGAAAGGCGCGAGCTAGAGGCTCGGAACAAGGATGTGACATTACTTGTAGCTAAGGAGAGGACCGGGCGGGCGTCAAGAAGACGTTATGGAACCGTTGTCAAGCTATTGGATGCCCCAATTGGCTGAAAATTAACAATTATTCACGTTTCATAGTCGCCACGGCTCTTTCAGCCGTGGTGGCTATGCCGAATCATTGCTAAAGGTGCACTTCCACTGCCAGGGGCAGGTGATCGGAGAGGTGACTCCAGGGCTTGTTGCCCAGAATCTGCGGGGCATGGCTGTTGGCATTGCGCAGGTAGATACGGTCCAGGCGCAGCAACGGCAGGCGGGCGGGGTAGGTGCGGGCGAGCAGGCCATGATGACGCTCGAACGCCTCGTGCAAACCGCGGTGCAAGCCCAGGGTGCGGTTGCCCCGCAGCTTCCAGTCGTTGAAGTCACCGGCAATGATCACCGGTGCATCGGCCGGCAGCGAGTCGAGCAGTCGGCGCAGCAGTTGCAGCTGCTTTTGCCGGTGGCTTTCCAGCAGTGACAGGTGGACGCACACGGCATGCACCTGGTGTTGCCCGGGTACATCCAGCACGCAATGCAGCAGGCCTCGGCGCTCGGGGCCGGTGATCGAGACGTCGAGGTTGCGATGCTCGATGATCGGGTACTTGGACAGCAGGGCGTTGCCGTGGTGACCGTCGGGGTAGACGGCGTTGCGCCCATAGGCGAAATCGCTCCACATGCTGTCGGCGAGGAATTCGTACTGCGAGGTTTGCGGCCAGCCGGCGTAGCGGGCGGCATGGCGGTCGTGGCTGCCGAGCACTTCCTGCAGGAACACGATGTCGGCCTGGGTACTGCGCACGGCCTCGCGCAGCTCAGGCAGGATGAAGCGGCGGTTGAAAGCGGTAAAGCCCTTGTGGGTGTTGACGGTCAGGACCCGCAAGCGCTGCACCGGGGGTGCCTGGCGGGTACCTGCAAGGATGGAGGGGTGCGGTTCAAGATTCACGATCGCTCCTTGTCGGCAAGCCTACTGCATGGGACTGGCCCCGGTCGGATTCAGTTCCCGTCCTTCATGTGTCGTCTTCGCGTTGCAACTCCAGCAGCACCAGTGAGCGTCCGGCCACCTCCAGCGCGGTGTCGAGCTCATGCCGTTCGCCCTTGCGCAGTTGTGGCCGGTCGGTGTCGAGCAGGCAGTTCCAGTCTTCGCCCTCGGGCACCTGGGGCAGGGTAAAGGTGACGGAATCGTGGTAGGCATTGACGATCAACAGCAAGGTGGCGTCGGCTCCCGCTCGCGCAATGCCACTGACCTGGGCACGACCATCCATCAGCATGCCGAGGGTTCTTCCCTGACTGTCCTGCCATTGTTCGACACTCATCTCGCTGCCATCCGGGGCCAGCCAAGTGACGTCCTTGACCCCGATCGCCTCATTGTAGTCGCCGACCAGAAACCGCGAGCGGCGCAGTACCGGGTAGGCCAGGCGCAGCTTGGTCAGGCGCTTGACGAATTTGAGCAGGGCCGCGCCTTCATCGTCCAGGTCCCAGTTGACCCAACCGATCTCGCTGTCCTGGCAGTAGGCATTGTTGTTGCCATGCTGGGTGCGGCTGAACTCATCACCGGCGACGATCATCGGCGTGCCCTGGGCCAGCAGCAGGGTGGCGAAGAAGTTGCGCATCTGGCGCAGGCGCAAGGCGTTGATCTCAGGGTCGTCGGTGGGCCCCTCGACGCCGTGGTTCCAGGACAGGTTGTTGTTGCTGCCGTCCTGGTTGTTCTCGTCGTTGTCCTCGTTGTGCTTGTCGTTGTACGAGACCAGGTCGCGCAGGGTGAAACCGTCGTGGGCGGTGATGAAATTCACCGAGGCATAGGGCCGGCGCCCGCGGCGGTTGAACAGCTCGCCAGAGGCGGTCATGCGCGCGGCAAAGTCGGCCAACTGACCTTCGTCGCCCTTCCAGAAGGCCCGTACCGTGTCGCGAAAGCGGTCGTTCCATTCGGCCCAGCCGGGGGCGAAGTTGCCCACCTGGTAGCCGCCGGGGCCACAGTCCCAGGGCTCGGCGATCAGCTTGACCTGGCTGAGCAGCGGGTCCTGGCGACAGGCCACGAGGAAGCTGTGACGTTCATCGAAGCCTTCGTGATAGCGCCCAAGGATGGTGGCCAGGTCGAAACGAAAGCCGTCCACGTGCATCTCGCCGGCCCAGTAGCGCAGGGAATCGGTGACCAGTTGCAGCACGCAGGGGTGGCTCAGGTCCAGGGTGTTGCCGGTGCCTGAATCGTTGATGTAGAAGCGCTTGTCGTCCGGCATCAGCCGGTAGTAGGAGGCATTGTCGATGCCGCGCATCGACAGGGTCGGGCCCAGCTCGTTGCCTTCGGCGGTGTGGTTGTAGACCACATCCAGAATCACCTCGAGGCCGGCGTCGTGCAGGTGCGCGACCATCTCCTTGAACTCGGCGATCTTGCCGTTGGCCAGGTAACGCGGGTGCGGGGCGAAGAACGCGATGCTGTTGTAGCCCCAGTAATTGTTCAGGCCCTTTTGCAGCAGGTGCTGGTCATTGACGAAGGCGTGGATCGGCAGCAGTTCGATGGATGACACCCCCAGCTGCTTGATATGACCGAGCAACTCGTCGCACATCAATCCGGCAAAGGTGCCGCGGTTGTCGGCGGGTACCGCCGGGTGACGCATGCTGATGCCACGCACATGGGCTTCATAGAGGATGGTGCGTTCCCAGGGGATGCCCACGCGTTGGTCGCGCCCCCAGGTATAGGCCGGGTCGATGACCTTGCACTTGGGCACGAAGGGCGCGCTGTCGCTCTCATCGAAGCTCAGGTCGCCATCGGGGTGACCGATGGTGTAGCCAAACAGGGCTTCGGACCACTTCAGGCTGCCGATCAATTGCTTGGCGTAGGGGTCGATCAGCAGCTTATTGGGATTGAAACGGTGGCCGTTCTGCGGCTCGTAGGGGCCGTGAACGCGGTAGCCATAAATCTGCCCGGGGTGGGCATCGGGCAGGTAGCCGTGGAAGATTTCGTCGGTGTACTCGGGCAGCTCGATGCGTTCGAGCTCAACCTCGCCGCTGGCGTCGAACAGGCACAGTTCGACCCGGGTGGCGTGGGCGGAGAACAGGGCGAAGTTGACCCCCAGGCCGTCCCAGGTGGCGCCCAGCGGAAAGGGCAGGCCTTCGCGGATGCGCGAGGGTTCGATAACCGGGGCGACAGTGGGCTTGGGCTTGGTCATGGGGCTCCTTGTCGATGTCGGGGGCATCGCGGGGCAAGCCCGCTCCTACCGTGGGAGCGGGCTTGCCCCGCGAACGCTTTCAAGCAACAGGCGGTTTTTTGCTGGTACTGCGCGGCTTTTTGGCGGCTGCAGGCTTGGCCGGCGTCACCTCAAGCGGCGTCCCCGGCTTGGCCTTGGCCTTGCGCGGAGTGGCCTTGGGCGCCAGGGCCTCGGCCTCGGCCAGCTTGCGTGCCATTTCCCAGTGACGGGACTCGTGGCCCTCGGGCTTTCCTTCCGACTCCCAGATCTGGTAGGCGAACTCGCGGATTCGTTTTTCTTCGACACTCATCTCGACGCTCCTGATGGCTTAGGCATGATCAATCAAAACGTTGACCGGGAACTCCCTGAGTACAGCGCTGAGTAACAGCTCCTTAGAGGTTGTGACTGCGTTGCTGGCAAAAAGTCCCGTGTAGTTGGCAGGTGACAAGGCAGGTGGCAACAGCAGGTGTGTGTCGTCCCAGTTCTGTGCCGGGATCAAGGGAATCGGGGTATCCCCAAGCAAGGCGCAGGCCAGGCGCGGCACAATCACGATGGCCCGCGCCGAGTCACCGACGCGGGCAAAGGCGAGGACCCGCTCGGCGTGTCTGCCGCGCACCTCGAGCGGCAGGTAACGGCCCTCGGCAAACAGCTCGGGGTAGTCCAGGCTACGTTCCAGCACCTGGCTGATCAGGGCCTGCTTGACCCGGCCGCTGCGCCAATCCTGAAGCAGCTGCGCCGTGCTGGTGCTTTCATCCAGGGCCTGGCGGCGTTCGGCAAAATCCACGGCGCGGCGGTTGTCCGGGTCCACCAGGCTCAAGTCCCAGAATTCATTGCCCTGGTACAGGTCCGGCACCCCCGGCACGGTCATGCGCAGCAGGCACTGGCCCAGGCTGTTGAGGGCGCCGGCGCAGGCAAGGGTATGGGCGGCATGGGCCAGGGAGTGACGCAGTTGCTGGTTTTGCGGCTCCAGCAACAGGGCCTCGATAAAGCGCAGGCAGGCCTGCTCGTAGGCATCGTTCGGCGCGTTCCAGCTGCTGCGCAACTTGGCTTCGCGCAGGGCTTTGCGTTGCCATTGCTGCAGGCGTTGCCCGTAGGCGTGCAACGCCAGTGTGTCGTCAGGCGCCAGGCTCAAGGGCCAGCTGCCGAGCAGGGTCTGGTACAGCAGCCACTCATCGCCAGGGCCGGGGGCGATGCCGTCCGCCAGTTCGGTACGCAGGGGCGTGGCCAGCTCGCGCCAGTGCTCGATCCGGCCGACCAGCCACTCACTGCGCTCACTCAATACCGCCAGGCGCGCGCGGCTGTCTTCGCCGCGTTTGTGGTCGTGGGTGGCGGTGCTCAGCAGATTGCCTGGAAAGCGCTGCTGGCGTTGCTGGCAGGCGTGGTGAAAGGCCTCCACCGGGGCACTGAAACGCTCGGCATCAAAGCCCACGTCGTTGCGTGAGAGCAGCAGGGCCGAACGATAGAAGGCCGTGTCTTCCACGGCTTTGGCAGCGGTAGGCGAGGTGAGTTGCTGGAAGCGAATGCAGGCATGGCGCACATGTTTGCGCGCAGGGCCGGGAGGCAGGCTGCGCCAGGGTTGCCCGCCCAGCCAGCGCTGCAGGGCGTCGAGCACCGGCCAGTCGCCTTCGCCCAGGGCTTGCCGGGCGCCCTGTAGGGCCTGCTGGAAGAAGGCTTCGTCTTCAGGGGGGCGGCCCGCGGCGTTGAGGTAAGTGCGGTACACCGGGTAGTGCTCGACCAGTGCCTGCAAGGCCCGGCGGATTGCGCCCAGGGTCAGGTCGCGGCTCATCAGGTCGTCACGCGCCACGTGGAGTAACGCCTGGGCCACTGACTCGAAGTCGCCCGCCAGGCTGCCGTTGAGCACCTGCTGGCGCGCCAGGCGTACTTCTTCGGCAAAGCCCGGGCGTTCGCTCAGGGCGCTCCAGGCTTCGCTCAAGATGGCTTCGCCGGCCGGGTCATGCTGCAGCAGGCTGACCTGGTTCATGAACTCGTAGCCGGTGGTGCCATCCACCCCCCAGTCGCTGTGCAACTGCTCATCGGCGGCGAGGATTTTTTCGACATAAATGGGGAAGTGGTCCAGCGCGGCACTCAAGGGGCGCTCGGCCAGCAAGCGGTCCACCCGCCGGCGCAGTTTTCGGCAATAGCCCCGGGGGTCGGCCAGGCCGTCGATGTGGTCGATGCGCAGGCCGTCGACCAGGCCGCGGCGGATCAGCTCGAAGAGCGTGTGGTGGGTGGCCTCGAACACCTCGCTGCGCTCGACCCGCAAACCACCCAGTTCGTTGATGTCGAAAAAGCGCCGCCAGTTGATGTCATCGGCCGCGGTGCGCCAGCTGGCCAGGCGATACGCCTGGCTTTCCAGCAAGCCGTGCAGGCGCTCGAAGCCTGCGGCGCTGCGGCCATCGAAGGCCAGCAGCAGGTGATCGATGGGAACCTCATTGGCCAGCGCCACCAGTTCCTGTTGCAGGGTCGGCGCCTTGTCGGCGGCGTGGCTGGCGCTGTGCAGGGCAACAAAGCGCATGCCCAGGGCCTGTACGTCGGTGCTGTCGCTCAGGCACAGGATCTGCCCGTAGTCGGTGGGGCTGATCGGGAAGCGGTGCTCGTGGTGCTGGACGTGAAAGCTGCCGTCCCGCGCCTCGAACTGCAGGCGCAAATCCCCGGCCTGCAGCACCGCGCCGTAGTCGCTGGCGAGGAATGGCAACAGCAACTGGCCTTCCAGCAAGGGATCGCTGGAATGCCACTGGATATCGAAGAACGTCGCATAGCGGCTGCGGCGTCCCCAGGTCAGGAGGTCTTGCCACCAGGGGTTGTCGCTACCCACGGCCATGTGATTGGAGACGATATCCAGGATCAGTCCCATGCCGTGCTGGCGCAGCGCAGCCACCAGGCGAATCAGTGCCGCTTCACCGCCAAGCTCGGGGTTGATCCGGGTCGGGTCGACCACGTCGTAGCCGTGCATCGATCCCGGCCGGGCACTGAGCAGCGGGGAGGCATACAGGTGACTGATGCCCAGGCGGGCAAAGTAGGGCACCAGGGGCACCGCATCGTCGAGGCTGAAGCCGGCATGAAACTGCAGGCGCAGGGTGGCGCTCAAGGGTTTCATCGGTCGCGCTCCCAGGCTTGCTCGCGGGCCTGGGCGAGCAGTTCCAGGCGCCGGGCGGCATCGCTGTCGTCGAGCACCGCGGTGGCCGGCAGGGCGAAGCGACGGCGCCAGTTGGGGTGGCCGTCGACCGTGCCGGGCAGGTTGGGTTGCTCGTCGATGCCCAGCAGGTCTTCCAGCGGCAGCAACACCAGCGGGGCACGGGTGTGGCCGAGAAAGCGCACGCAGGCGTCGATCAGTGCATCGTTGTCGGCCAGGGCGCCATAGTTGTGCTCCAGGGTACGCTGCAGGCCCAGCCGCTCCTGTTGACGGGTTTCGCGCCAGTGCCGTTCGGTGATGGCGTCGATCAGGCCCAGGCGCTGGTTCCAGTCGATGTCGCGGGCCTGCAGCCAGCCGGCCAGCGGTGGCAGGTCGTGGGTGCTGGGAGTGGCCAGGGCGTTGTCGGGCCAGTCGAGAATGGGTTTGAAGTGGCCGGGCGGGTCTTGCTCGAATTGCAGCACGCGCATGCCGAGGATGGCGCGCTGCCCGAGTTTTTCCCGAAGCCCGGCGGGGACGGTGCCCAAGTCCTCGCCCAGGACAATGGCGCGGTGGCGCACCGACTCCAGGCACAGCAGGCGCAGCAGATCGTCCAGCGGATAATTGAGGTAGGCGCCGTCACGGGCATGGGCGCCCAGCGGCACCAGCCAGAGGCGCTGCAGGCCCATGATGTGGTCGATGCGCAGCCCCCCGGCATGGGCGAAGTTGGCCCGCAGCATCTCGATAAAGGCGCGGTAGCCATTGCGCCGCAGGCCTTCGGGGGAAAAGGCGCAGATGCCCCAGTTTTGTCCCGAGCGGTTGAGGATGTCGGGCGGCGCACCGACATTGAGCCCGGCCAGCAGCTCGTCCTGGCGGCTCCAGGCCTGGCTGCCGGCGCCGTCGGCACCGACCGCCAGATCGGCGATCAGGCCGATGGCCATGCCGTTGCTGCGGGCTGCATCCTGGGCGCGTTGCAGGCTGCGCTCGATCAGCCATTGGCAGAAGGCGTGAAACTGGATCTGCTCGCGGTGCTGCCGGGCGAACGCGGCGACTTCAGCGCTGCGCGGGTCGTGCCAGCTGTCGGGCCATTGCCGCCAGTCCTGGCCCAGGCCGCGGGCACGGGCCTCGCCCAGCAGTGCTTCAAAGCGGCAGTGTTGCTCCAGGGCATCGCCTGCCTGGGTGCAGTAGCTCTCGAAATCGACGCGCAGTGGATGGTCGCCGTCGATGAAGTCGTCAAACAGCAACTGCAGCAGTCGGTAGCGCACGTCCCCGGCCTGGGGCCAGTCGATCAACGGCTGCTGCTCGAGCTGCTCAAGGGGCTGCTCGAGCCCCAGGGTCTCGATGGCCACCCGCACCACGCGTTCACCCAGTATCACGGCAGGGTTGGCGTACAGGCTGTTGAGGAACAGGCGGCTGGAGGGCGAGTAAGGGCTGTAGCGTTGTGTGTCGCTGGCGAACATGGCGTGCAGCGGGCTGATGGCCAGGGCATCGGCGCCGCGTTCGGCGGCGCTGCGGGCCAGTTGCTCCAGGGCCTGGCAATCGCCGTAGCCGCCATCACCGTGACGGCGCAGGCTGTAGAGTTGCGCGCTGATGCCCCAGCAGCGCGGGGTTGGCGTGTGCAGCGCATCGCCAAGGCTGAAGCAGCGGGAGGGGGCCACGGCGAGGGTAAAGCGCCGCTCATTGATGTCCACCTGGTGGTAGCCGACCGGCAACCCCGGCGCCAGGCAGGCGTTCGGGTCCAGTTGCAGGTGGTGTTCGCTGCCGTCCTCAAGCTGCACCCGGACGGGGCTGGCAGCGGCGAAGTAGGCAGACAGGTCCAGTGCCTGCTGTTCATCGACGGTGAACAGTGGCGGCAGGTGCCGGGCGTCGTGGGCTGTCTTCAGGGCGGCGATGCTGGCGGCGATGGCCTGCGGGTCGTCGGCAGGGTGACCCAGCCCTGCCAGCACCTGGCGCAAGGCGCCATCACTGACCTGTTGGGGGCGCCCGTTGGCGTCGATCCAGTCCACCGAAAGCCCGGCCAGCTCGGCCAGTTGCTGCAGGTGTGCGTCAGTCATGGACAGGCTCCGGCATGGGGCTGGGCAGCAGGCTGACCAGGGTGGAGTAGGGAGGCAGATGATCGCTGGGGAGCGTTACGCTTGTGCAGGCATACACGTGTGTCGAGGCCGGGGGCAGTGTGCAGGCCACTGAAGTCGGGCCGAGGTTGAGGTCGATGCGCAGGGTGCGACCGTCGGCCAGTTGCCAGCGCACGCTCAACGCCTTGGCGCCGATCACCTCGGCACCCTCGGCGCGGCAGCCAGGCAACTGGGCGACGATGTGCCGCTGGCGCAGGTGCAACAGCTGCCGGTAAAAGGCTTGCCAGGCCTCTTGCGGGTCATCCGGCACCCGCAGGCGCGAGGCACTGTAGGTGGCCAGGGCGTTGGGGTCGGGGATGGCGGCCCGCTGCAGCGGGTCGGCGTAGGCGCTGAAACCGGCGAACTCGGCCCGCCGCCCCTCGCGCACGGCATCGGCCAGGTCATCGTGGTGGTCGGTGAAAAACAGGAACGGCGTCTGGCTGCCCCATTCCTCGCCCATGAACAGCAGCGGGATCATGGGCGACAGCAACAGCAGGGTGGTGGCGGCGCGCAGGGCCTGGGGCGGGCACAGCCGCGTCAGGCGCTCGCCGAGGGCACGGTTGCCGACCTGGTCGTGGTTCTGCAGAAACAGCACAAAGGCGCAGGGCGACAGGTGCGCGCTGGGCTCGCCGCGCACGCGACCCGTGCGGTCCGCTTCGCCCTGGAACACGAACCCCTGGCTCAGGCAGCGGGCCAGCTTCTGAATGGTCGCCTCGCGGTAGTCGGCGTAATAGCCTTCCTGCTCCCCGGTGAGCAGCACATGCAGGGCGTTGTGGCCGTCATCATTCCATTGCCCGTCGTACGCTTGCTCCAGCAGGTGCGCCTGGTTGTGCTCGTTTTCCAGCACCAGCCACACCTGCCGGTCGGCTGGCAGCGTCTGGCGCACCCGCTGGCTCAACTCGCGCAGGTATTCGGGATGCCCGATGGCATGCACGGCGTCCAGGCGCAGGCCATCGACGCGATAGTCGTGCAGCCACATCAGGGCATTCTCGATGAAGAAATCGCACACCTGCGGGCGGCGAAAGTCGATGGCAGCACCCCAGGGGGTGTGCCGGTCCTGGCGAAAGAAGCCAGCGGCGTAGCGGTTCAGGTAATTGCCGTCGGGGCCGAAGTGGTTGTAGATCACATCCACCAGCACCATCAGGCCGTGGCCATGGGCCTGGTCGATCAGTTGGCACAGTTGCTCGGGCGTGCCGTAGCTGTGCTGCGGCGCGAAGGGCAGCACGCCGTCATAGCCCCAGTTGCGCTCGCCGGGAAACTGGCCCAGGGGCATCAGTTCGATTGCGGTCACGCCCAGGCTGGCCAGGCGCGGCAGCTGCTGGATCAGTTGGGTGTAGCCACCCATGAGGCCCACATGCACTTCGTAGATCACCGCCTCCTGCCAGGGGCGGCCCTTCCAGTGGGGGTGCTGCCAGGGGTAGCCGGCAAGGTCGACCAGCTGGCTGGGGCCGTGCACGCCTTCCGGCTGAAAGCGTGAGGCCGGATCGGCCACTTGCAGGTCGCCGTCGATACAGTAGCGGTAACGCCTGCCGGCGATGGCCGGCAGGCGTGCGCTGAACCAACCGTCGGCGCCGCGCACAAGGGCGTGGCGCATATCCGGCTCCAGGCACACCTCTACGCTGTGGGCATCCGGTGCCCACAGCGCAAAGCGCGCGGTTTCACTATCAAGCATCACGGCCCCGTGGGTCGCGATCGGCTCTGACCTCAAGGGCATACCTGCCACCTCGTCCTTAACGCGCCATCACCTGCGCCCGCTCGACCAGCTCCTCATACAGCCGCGCATAGGGTTCCACCGCCTGGCACCAGTTGAAGGGCTGGGTCATGGCCAGGCAGCGCATGGCGTTGAGCAAGTCCTTCTTGCCATACACATAGAAGGCCCGGCTCAGTGCCTGGCGGTAGCTTTCAACCGTGGACTCGTCGAACAGAAAGCCGGTGACGCCGTTGTCGATGGTGTCGGCCAGCCCGCCGGTATTGCGCGCCACCGGCAACGAGCCGAAGCGCTGGGCGTACATCTGGCTCAGGCCGCAGGGCTCGTAGCGCGACGGCATCAGGAGGAAATCGCTGCCGGCAAACATGCGCCGGGCATCGGTTTCGTTGAAGCCGATGCGTACGCCGATCTGGCCGGGGTAGCGCAGCGCCAGTTCGCGCATGGCGTGTTCTTCTTCCGGCTCGCCGCGGCCAATGATCGCTATCTGGCCGCCCTGGCTGACGATGTAGTCGGCCACGCCCAGGGTGAGGTCCAGGCCTTTCTGGTAGACCAGTCGCGACACCACGGCGAACAGCGGGCCGGTGGACGGTTCGAGCTCGAACAGTTCACGTACCTGGCGGCTGTTGGCGGCCTTGCCATCCCAGTCGTTGAGGCTGAACGGGTGGGCCAGGTGCGGGTCGCTGGCCGAATCCCAGCTTTCATCGATGCCGTTGGGGATGCCGCTGAGCAGGCCCTGCTGGGCCTTGCTGTCCAGGAAGCCGTCCAGGCCGCAACCGAAGTCCGGGGTGGTGATTTCCCGGGCGTAGGTGGCACTGACCGTGGTGATGTGGCTGGAGTAGGCCAGGCCCGCCTTGAGGAACGACAGCTTGCCGTAGAACTCCATGCCTTCCTGCTGCAGGGCATGGTTGGGGATGGCGAGCTCCGGGCAGCAGGCACGGCTGACCACGCCCTGGTAGGCCAGGTTGTGAATGGTGAACAGGGTCGGGGTTTGCAGGCCGCGCCAGTGCATGTAAGCGGGGGCAAGGCCGGCGGGCCAGTCATGGGCATGCACCAGGTCCGGCTTCCAGTGCACCATGCCTTCGCCTGCGGCGATTTCAGCGGCGGCCAGGCCCAGGCGGGCGAAACGGATGTGGTTATCAGGCCAGTCACGGCCGTTGTTGGCACCATAGGGTGTGCCTTCGCGCTGGTACAGCTCCGGGCAGATCAGCACGTAAATCACCAGCCCGTCGGCCAGGTCCATGCGTCCGATCTTGCAAGGTGGCAATGCCGCATGCCCACCCAGCTCGCCCACCAGGTGAATCGGGTACTCACTTTCCAGCACCTGCGGGTAACCGGGAATCAGCACCCGCACATCGTGCAGGTGGCGCATCGCACGGGGCAGGGCTGCGGAAACGTCGCCCAGGCCGCCAGTCTTGACCAGGTCGGCGATCTCGGAGGTTACGAACAAGACTTTACGTTTATGCGCAGTGTGCCGGGGGTCGGCGTCGGGTGCCTTGGCTGTCGTATTGAAATGCGTGGCCAGTGGCTCACGGTTGTCCGGGGTGAAATGCTCTACGTTAGGCTCGACAGCGGCACTGATCATACTTCTCTCCGTCCCTATGTTGCGGGTGTGGTCACCCGTTGTTGTGTGTCTGCTAAAGGCGTCTCTCTGTGTGTGGAGTTGCATTGCGAACCATGCCCCGACGTCATGCGCGCAAGCGCTACGCAAGTCGGCGATCCGTGCCGGCGGCGTGGTGACAGTTTGGGGTGGGTGGGCCGCGCCTGGATGACCAGAAACGATGGCCTACTAAATTGCTGACCTGTTGCGATTTCAGAAAGTTCGACTTTTTTCAGTCGTGTTTTCCGAACAATCTCGTGGCCGCAACTGAGTGTAGGAGAGATACGCGGGGAAATGTGACCCGCTGGTCACTTTACTTTCAGCTTGTGGCATACCGTACAATCGGCCGACTTACCCCGGCGCTTGACCGGGGCAACACTTTTTAAGGGACAGGGATGACCATGGACGGCGAACGGATTCTGGTTCTACAGGCCAGCTACAGCAACCCGATGCACGCAGAAGCCATCGGCCTGGTGCTGGACCAGTATGCCCGGGACCCTATGGGCGGTGGGCAACCGCTCGATCCGCAGTTGCTGGCGCAACTGCCGGAGGAACTGGCGCGGCGGCCCCATGCCTTCAGCGTACTGGCCTTCGTCGATGGCCAGCCGGCGGGGCTGGTGAATTGCTTCGAGGGGTTTTCGACCTTTGCCTGCCGGCCGCTGGTGAACATTCATGATGTGTCGGTGGTGCCGGCGCATCGCGGCAAGGGATTGAGCCAGCGCATGCTGGCCAAGGTCGAAGAAATCGCCCGCCAGCGCGGTTGCTGCAAGCTGACCCTGGAGGTGCTCGAAGGCAATCCCGCCGCACAGGGCAGCTACCGCACATTCGGCTTTGAACACGCCCGCTTCGATCCGGCCTATGGCGCCATGCAGTTCTGGACCAAGGCGCTGTAGGGCAGGGGGCGAAAAGTGGAAGGGTAGGTGTTGGATAACCTACCCGTGAGGATCAGGTGAGAGAGTTTTTACTGTCGGACTTGGCTTGTTCTAACTGTTGACTCAGCGTGGCAACTTGCTGTTGCAACAGATCGCGCTCTTCTCGCAGGCGCCGCAGCTCTTCCCGGGTAATGGTGACGTAGAGCGTTTGGGGCGGCATTTTCGCCAGAAGGGTTCCCATTGCACACCTCGCAAATGGCTGGTTGTTTGTTACAAGCGTAGTGGCTCGGTCGGCCGGGATTCTGAATTCTTTTTAAGTGCATGGGAACTTATTTGTTTCTTGCTGTCTTGCCGTTCGTCGCTGAACCAAGTCTGCCCGTGCTGGACTAACCTTGAAGGCCTGAACCGGCAGTTTTCATTCAAGGGGAGCATCGGCACATGCAACTGGGAATCGTGGGGCTGGGCCGCATGGGCGGCAATATTGCAAGGCGTTTGATGCGCGGCGGCCACCAGACGGTGGTCCATGACCGCGACCGCAAGGCCGTCGAAACCCTGGCCGCCGAGGGTGCTGTCGGCGCGCACGACCTGGGCGCCCTGGTGGGCAAGCTGCACAAGCCACGAGCGGTATGGGTGATGCTGCCGGCCGGCGACGCCACCGAGCAGACCATTGCGCAACTGGCCGATCTGCTGGATGCCGACGATGTGATCATCGACGGCGGCAACACCTTCTATAAGGACGACATCCGTCGCGCCTGCGACCTGGGCAAGCGGCAACTGCATTACATGGACGTGGGCACCTCGGGCGGTGTCTGGGGCCTGGAGCGTGGCTACTGCATGATGATCGGCGGCGAGAAGGCGGTCTTCGATCGCCTCGATACGCTGTTTGCCACACTGGCCCCCGGTGTCGGCAACATCCCCCGCACACGAGGCCGCCAGGGGCCGGCCGGGCGCGCCGAACAGGGCTACATCCACGCCGGCCCGGCAGGTGCCGGGCACTATGTGAAGATGATCCATAACGGTATCGAGTACGGCCTGATGCAGGCCTACGCCGAGGGCTTCGACATCCTCAAGAGCAAGGGCAGCGATGCCTTGCCGGTCGAACAGCGTTTTGACCTGGACGTGGCCGAGATTGCCGAAGTGTGGCGTCGTGGCAGCGTGGTGACGTCGTGGTTGCTGGACCTCACCGCCGATGCCCTGGTGGCCGACCCGCAATTGGGTGGCTACAGCGGTTCGGTGGCCGACAGCGGCGAAGGGCGCTGGACCATTGATGCCGCCGTGGAGCAGGCGGTGCCGGTGCCGGTGCTGTCGAGCGCGCTGTTTGCCCGCTTCCGTTCGCGTCAGCAGCAGGGCACCTACGCTGACCGGATGCTCTCGGCAATGCGTTTCGGTTTCGGTGGCCATGTCGAGAAGAAACCCGAATGACGACACCACAAATCGAAGCGGCACCACCTTGCACCCTGTTCCTGTTTGGCGCCAATGGCGACCTGGTCAAGCGCCTGTTGATGCCGGCGCTCTACAATCTCAGCCGTGATGGCCTGCTGGACAAAAACCTGCGCATTGTCGGGGTGGACCATAACAGCGCCACCGATGCGCAATTCGCCGAACGCCTGGAGGCGTTCATGCGCGAGCGCGACAAGGGCCGTGAAGGCGCTGAAAAGTGCCTGGACGACAAGCGCTGGAGCCGGCTGGCCAAACGCATTGGCTACCTGACCGGCGACTTCCTCGACGAGGCTACCTACCAGGCCATCGCCCAGCGAATCGAAAAGAACCCGAGCAGTAACGCGGTGTTCTACCTGGCCACCTCACCGCGCTTTTTCGGCGAAGTGGTGCAGCGCCTGGGGGCGGCTGGCCTGCTGGATGAAACCGAGGGCTTTCGCCGGGTGGTGGTGGAAAAACCGTTCGGTTCGGACCTGGCCAGCGCCGAGGCGCTCAACGCCTGCCTGCTCAAGGTGATGCACGAGAAACAGATCTACCGAATCGACCATTACCTGGGCAAGGAGACAGTGCAGAACATTCTGGTCAGTCGATTCTCCAACGGCCTGTTCGAGGCCTTCTGGAACAACCACTACATCGACCATGTGCAGATCACCGCCGCCGAAACCGTCGGGGTCGAGAGCCGCGGGGCATTCTATGACCACACAGGCGCGTTGCGCGACATGGTGCCCAATCACCTGTTCCAGCTGTTGGCGATGGTTGCGATGGAGCCCCCCGCGGCCTTTGGCGCCGACGCGGTGCGCAGCGAGAAGGCCAAGGTCATCGGTGCCATACGCCCCTGGTCGAAGAACATGGCCTTGAAGAACTCGGTACGCGGGCAGTACACCGCCGGTAAACTGGGGCGCAAGAAGTTGCCCGGCTACCGGGAGGAGCCGCGGGTCGATCCGCACAGCCAGACCGAGACCTACGTGGCGCTGAAGGTGATGATCGACAACTGGCGCTGGGTGGGAGTGCCGTTCTACCTGCGCACCGGCAAGCGCATGAGCGTGCGCGATACCGAGATCGCCATCTGCTTCAAGCCTGCGCCCTATGCACAGTTTCGTGACACCGAAGTCGAGAAGCTCAAGCCCAACTATTTGAAGATCCAGATCCAGCCCAACGAAGGCATGTGGTTCGACCTGCAAGCCAAGCGGCCAGGCCCGGCCCTGGCGATGGAGAACGTCGAACTTGGGTTTGCCTACAAGGACTTTTTCAAGATGCAGCCGTCCACCGGCTACGAGACCCTGATCTACGACTGCCTGACAGGCGACCAGACCCTGTTCCAGCGCGCCGACAATATCGAGAACGGCTGGCGTGCCGTGCAGCCATTTCTCGACGCCTGGGCGGAGGGCGGCGAGGTCCAACCCTACGCCGCCGGTGAAGACGGCCCGGCAGCGGCGGACGAGTTACTGGCCCGGGATCGGAGGGTCTGGCACAGCATTGGCTGACACACGCAAGAGGAGGGCCGATGCCCGGCTTGATCGAAGACTACGCACTGATCGGAAACTGCCGTAGCGCCGCCCTGGTGGGGCGTGACGGCGCACTGGACTGGTTGTGCCTGCCCAGGTTCGATTCGCCGGCGGTGTTCGCAGCCTTGCTCGGCGATGAGGAAAACGGGCGCTGGCGCCTGGCGCCCAGCGAGGCGGTGACGCAGGTCAGCCGGGAGTACCTGCAGGACACGCTGATTCTGCAGACCACCTTCGTCACCGCCAGCGGTCGAGCCCGGGTCACCGACTGCATGCCACTGGCCGATCACAACACCGTGGTGCGGGTGGTCGAAGGGCTCGAAGGTCAAGTGCCCTTCGAGATGGACCTGGTGATGCGCTTTGACTACGGGAACAGCGTGCCCTGGGTTGAAAAGAGCGAGCCTCTGGTCCTGACCGCCGTGGCCGGGCCGGATCGCCTGGTACTGCGCAGTGAAGTCGCCACCCATTCCCACGACCAGCATGTGGGCAGCCACTTCAGCGTTCAGCCGGGCCAGCAATTGGCCTACAGCCTCACCTACCAAGCCTCCCACTTGCCCTTGCCGCCCTCGTTCTGCATCGAAAAAGCCCTGGAAGAAACGGCGGCACAGTGGCGGGCTTTCGCTGGGCGCTGTCCCGATGTCGGCCCCTGGACGGCCTTGGTAAAGCGCTCGCTGATCACCCTCAAGGCCATGACCTATGCCCCCACCGGCGGCATCGTGGCGGCAGTCACCACCTCGTTGCCCGAACGCCTGGGCGGTGAACGCAATTGGGACTACCGCTATTGCTGGCTGCGCGATGCAACCATGACCTTGCTGGCGTTCATGAACCTTGGCTACTTCGAGGAAGCCCAGGCCTGGCGTGAATGGCTGTTGCGCTCGGTGGCCGGCAACCCGGAGCAGATGCAGATCATGTACGGCCTGGCGGGTGAGCGACGGTTGCAGGAGTACGCGCTGCCCTGGCTCGGCGGCTACGAAGGCTCGCAGCCGGTACGGATCGGCAACGCCGCCGCCCTGCAGCACCAGTTGGACATTTATGGCGAGATGGCCGATGCCCTGTGCCAGGCGGTACGCGGCGGCCTGCCACGGCATCCGCGCAGTGCGGCGATCTCGCGGGTGATTCTGGCGTACCTGGAAAAGGTCTGGCGCGAGCCCGACGAAGGGATCTGGGAGGTACGCGGCGGCTGCCAGCACTTCACCCATTCCAAGGTCATGGCCTGGGTGGCCTTCGACCGCGCGGCGAGCCTGAGCGACACCACCGAGGAAGGACAAGCCAGGGCCAGGCACTATCGGCAGGTCGCGGCGAAGATTCACCGTGAAGTCTGTGAGCAGGGCGTGAGCCCGGAACTGGGCTGTTTTGTGCAGGCCTACGGTTCGACCGAAATGGATGCCAGCCTGTTGCAGATTGCCCTGACGGGTTTCCTGTCGGCCGACGATCCGCGCTTTCTGGCCACCCTTGAACAGATCGAGCGCCGGTTACTGCGCAATGGCCTGCTGTTGCGCTACGACACCGACAGCGGCTGCGATGGCTTGACGCCGGGGGAGGGGACGTTCCTGGTCTGCTCGTTCTGGCTGGCCGATGTGTATGTGCTGCTGGGCCGCGACCAGGATGCACACGACCTGTACGAGCGTTTGAGCGGGCTGTGCAACGACGTCGGCCTGCTGGCCGAGCAGTACGACCCCTTGAGCGGGCGCATGCTCGGCAACTTTCCCCAGGCCTTCAGCCATATCGGCATTATCAATACGGCGTTGAACCTGCACCGGGCGCAGTGCCCGGCGCGTGACCGGGCAAAAAGCGGATAAAACCATCGCCCCGTAGGCGCGGGCTTGCCCTGCGAGAGGCCGGCACATCCAGCCAACAAGGCGTCGCCTGAATACCGACCTCCGCACGGCCGATCACAGGCCAACGCCAGCGGCTACAAGGCAGGGCTTACAACCAATAGGTCACAGCCCACCAGCCCAAGCCACCCATCACCACGGTATAGGGCAACGCCATCCACACCATCCGCCCGTACGACAGGCGAATCAGCGGTGCAATGGCCGAGGTCAGCAGGAACAGGAACGCGGCCTGGCCATTGGGCGTGGCCACGCTGGGCAGGTTGGTACCGGTATTGATCGCCACCGCCAGGGTCTCGAAGTGCTCGCGGCTCATGTGGCCGTCGAGGAACGCCTGCTTGACCTCGGTGATGTAGATGGTCGCCACGAACACGTTGTCGCTGATCGCCGACAGCAAGCCGTTGGCAATGAACAGCATGCCCGGCTGTTGCTCGGTCGGCAGTGCCAGCACCCACTGGATCAGCGGCGTGAACAACTGCTGCTCGTGAATCACCGCGACCACGGCAAAGAACACCACCAGCAACGAGGTGAACGGCATGGCGTCCTGGAACGCGCGGCCCAGGCGATGCTCGTCGGTAATGCCGGTGAAGGCGGTAATCAGCACGATCACCAGCAGGCCGATCAGGCCGACCTCGGCAATGTGCAGGCCCAGGCTGACGATCAGGATCAATGCGGCCAGGCCTTGGACCAGCAGCGCCACCCGCTGTTGCGCGGTACGCTGGGCGTCGTCTTCGGCGGCGTAGGCGGCCAGCACATCGCGCACGTTGTCTGGCAGCAGGGTGCCGTAGCCGAACCAGCGCAGTTTTTCCAGCAGCACACAGGTCACCAGGCCCGCCGCCAGCACCGGCAGGGACACCGGGGCGACCTTGAGGAAGAAGTCGCCGAAGTGCCAGCCCATCTCATGGCCGATCAACAGGTTCTGCGGCTCGCCCACCAGGGTGCAGACGCCGCCCAGGGCGGTACCCACGGCGCCGTGCATCAACAGGCTGCGCAGGAAGGCGCGAAACTGCTGCAGGTCATCGCGCTGCAGCTGGGCGATGTCGTGGTCGCTGTCCAGGTCAGACTCTTCGCGCGGGTTGCCCCCCGAGGCCACCCGGTGATAGACCGAGTAAAAGCCGACCGCCGCGCTGATGATCACCGCCGTTACGGTCAAGGCATCGAGAAAGGCCGACAGGAAGGCCGAGAGAAAGCAGAACAGCAGGGCCAGCATCGCCTTGGACCGCACGCCCAGCAGAATGCGCGAGAACACGAACAGCAGCAGGTCCTTCATGAAGTAGATGCCGGCGACCATGAACATCAGCAGCAGGATCACCGGGAAGTTGTGCTGCAGTTCGTCATACAGCGCCTGCGGTGTGGTCATCCCCAGCGCCAGCGCTTCGATCATCAGCAGGCCACCCGGCATCAATGGATAGCACTTGAGGGCCATCCCCAGGGTGAAGATGAACTGGACCACCAGCACCCAGCCGGTGACCACCGGACCGAGGGTGAACAGCAGCACGGGATTGAGCAGCAGGAACAGGCAGAGGGTCGCCTTGTACCAGCGGGGCGACTGCCCGAGGAAGTTGTGGGCCAGGGCGCCGGCCAGGGAGCGGGACATGGAAATGTATCCTAATAATTCAACAGGGGCGCAAGGTGCCGGATACAGCCCGCCAGATCAAGGTAAAAGTCCCGGTTTTGGCGCAAGTGCGGCCTCGCTCGGCCCCGAGGCCTTGATATAGTCCTGCGATTATCCTGCCCCCTCAAGGAGAGCGCTGTGACCGACTACCAGGCATTCAAGGTCGAACTGAACAACCATATCGCCCATGTGCAGATCAACCGCCCGGAAAAGTACAACGCGATGAACGCGGCGTTCTGGAGCGAAATCGTCGAGATCTTCAAGTGGATCGACGAGACCGATGCGGTGCGTGCCGTGGTGATCAGCGGCGCGGGCAAACACTTCTCGGCCGGTATCGACCTGATGATGCTGGCCAATCTGGCCAACGAGCTGGGCAAGGACGTGGGCCGCAACGCCCGCACGCTGCGCCGGATCATTTTGCGCATGCAGGCCTCGTTCAATGCGGTGGACAGCTGCCGCAAACCGGTCCTGGCGGCCATTCACGGTTACTGCATCGGCGGCGCCATCGACCTGATCTCGGCGTGCGACATGCGCTACTGCAGCCGCGACGCGCAGTTCTCGATCAAGGAAATCGACATGGGCATGGCTGCCGACGTGGGCACCTTGCAGCGCCTGCCGCGGATCATCGGCGATGGCATCATGCGCGAGCTGGCCTACACCGGGCGTAATGTCGAGGCCGACGAGGCCCAGCGCATCGGCCTGGTGAATCGGGTCTACGATGACCATGACGCCTTGCTCGACGGAGTCTTTGCCATTGCTGCCGAAATTGCGGGAAAATCCCCGATTGCCGTGGCCGGCACCAAGGAAATGATCAGCTATATGCGCGATCACCGTATCGACGATGGCCTGGACTACATTGCCACCTGGAACGCCGCCATGTTGCAATCCACGGATCTGCGGGTGGCCGTGGCTGCCCACATGAGCAAACAGAAACCCGAGTTCGCCGACTGACCCCAGCGGCGGGCCCGCGCAAGGAACCGGAACATGGCAGTGCGTTGGACCACCGCGGTACTGGACACAAACCTCGCTGGCGGCTGGGCGGTAGCCCGTAGCCGCGAGGGCTTTCTGGTTGACGACAACGGCGCGCTGTTCCCGCGCGACTGGCTCAAGCGGCAAGCGCTGGACGTATTGTTCGAGCACGGCATCGGCCATTTTGATGGTCAGCCGGTGTACCTGCTCGAACTCCGGGCCCCGCAGGCGGTGGCCGGTTGCAGCTGGCGCGGGTTGCGCCAGTTCATGCTTGAAGGCGACTTCGATACCTACAAGATTCTTGGCTATGCCGCCCAGATCGGCACCTGGGCGCGCGAGCACCGCTTTTGCGGCAGCTGCGGTCAGCCCATGCAGCAGATCCACTGGGAGCGGGCGATGTTCTGCGAGCCCTGCGACCTGCGCAGCTACCCGCGCATTTCGCCGAGCATGATCGTGCTGATCACCCGTGGCGATGAAATCCTCCTGGCCCGTTCACCGCGCTTTGTCACCGGCGTCTACAGCACCCTGGCGGGCTTTGCCGAGCCTGGCGAATCAGCCGAGGACTGCCTGGTGCGCGAAGTGCGCGAGGAAGTGGCGATCGAGGTGCAGAACATCCAGTACGTCGGCAGCCAGTGCTGGCCGTTCCCGCATTCGATGATGCTGGGCTTTCATGCCGAGTACGCGGGCGGGGAGATCGTCATGCAGCCGGACGAGATCGAAGACGCCCAGTGGTTCCGGGTCGATGCGCTGCCGCCGTTGCCGGCGGGGCGCTCGATCGCCCGGTACCTGATCGACCTGTACGTGGCGCGTCGCTTAGGCCTGGCCGAACCAGTGCTGCCACGCTAGGCGCACGGTCAGCGCCAGCACCACGGTGATGAACACCGGGCGGATGAACTTGCTGCCGCCGCTGATGGCGGTACGCGCGCCGAAGAACGCGCCGACCATCAGCGCCGAGCCCATCGACAGCCCCACCAGCCAGTCGACCTGACCGGAAAAGATGAACACCGACAGTGCCGCGGCATTACTGACGAAGTTCATGCTGCGCGCCACACCGCTGGCCTTGACCAGATCAATGGGGTAGAGCAGCAGGGTGCTGACGGTCCAGAACGCACCGGTGCCCGGGCCGGCTACCCCATCATAGAAACCCAGGGTCAGGCCCTGGGGCAGTTGCCATTTTTTCTTCACCGGTACATCGGCATCCAGCGGCGCCTTGGGCGTGCCACCGAACAGCAGGTAGACACCACACAGGAAGACGATCACCGGCAGCATCTTGTTCAGCCATTCGGCCGGCAAGTAGTGGGCGACCACGGCACCGATCAGGGCGCCGACAAAGGTGCCGGCCAGGGCGTGTCGCCACTGGGCTGGGTGGAACAGTTTGCGTCGGTAGTAGGTGAATCCGGCGGTCGCCGAACCAAAGGTCGAGCTGAGCTTGTTGGTGCCCAGCACCAGGTGCGGTGGCATCCCGGCGGTCAGCAGGGCGGGGGTGGTCAGCAGGCCACCGCCTCCGGCAATGGCATCGATGAATCCGGCAACAAAGGCGACAGCGGCGAGAATGGCGAGGGTGGTGAGGTCTACGCTGAGTTCAAAGGGCATGGCATGAGCTTAATCGGCTGGGCGCAGAAGGAGCTGCGCCTGACGGCCGATATGGTAAAGGAGATCGAGGCCGTCTGTCAGGGCCTCTTCGCGGGGCGAGCCCGCTCCCACCGGTACACGCAAAACCGGTGGGAGCGGGCTCGCCCCGCGCTGCGTTTATCAGGACAGGAACCCGCCATCCACGTTCAGCGCCACGCCCGTGGTGTAGCTTGAGGCATCGCTGGCCAGGTACAGCACGGCACCGGCCATTTCCTTGGGATCGGCCACGCGCTTGAGCGGAATCTGCTGCAGCGCGGTGTTGAGGATCGCATCGTTCTTGACCAGCGCCGAGGCGAACTTGGTGTCGGTCAGGCCCGGCAGCAGGGCATTGCAACGAATGCCGAACGGCGCGCATTCCTTGGCGAAGACCTTGGTCATGTTGATCACCGCAGCCTTGGTCACCGAGTAGATCCCCTGGAAGACCCCCGGTGACACACCATTGATCGACGCCACGTTGATGATGCTGCCGCCTCCGTGCTCGCGCATCAGCTTGCCGGCTTCGACCGACATGAAGAAGTAGCCGCGGATGTTCACATCGATGGTCTTCTGGAAGGCGCCCAGATCAGTGTCCAGCACGTTGCAGAATTGCGGATTGGTCGCCGCGTTGTTGACCAGGATGTCCAGGCGACCGAACTGTTCGCGGATACCGGCGAAGACCTGGCTGATCTGCTCCATTTCACCAATATGGCAGGCAACGGCCGTGGCCTTGCCACCGGCGGCGATGATCGCGTCGGCCACTTGCTGGCAGCCGTCGAGCTTGCGGCTGGAGACGATCACATGGGCGCCTTGCTGGGCCAGCAGGTGGGCAATGGCTTCGCCGATACCGCGGCTGGCGCCGGAAACGAAGGCGATCTTGCCGTCGAGGTCGAACAGTTGGGTCTTGGACATGGTCTTTTCCTTGTTGTAATTGTCAGAGGCTGGACGTGGCGATGACCTGCAGGCTCATGTGCTCCAGCAGCTTGTTCATATGGATGAACTGGGCGAAGCGCTTGTCCTGGGTCTGGCCATGGAAGAACCGGTAGTAGATCTGCTGGACGATGCCGGCCAGGCGGAACAGGCCATAGGTGTAGTAGAAGTCGTAGTTGTCGATCTGGATGCCGGCGCGTTGGGCGTAGTAGTCGACGAACTGCTGGCGGGTGAGCATGCCCGGCGCATTGCTGGGCTGGCGGCGCATCAGTTGCATCGGCGCCGGGTCGCTGGCTTCGATCCAGTAGGCCAAGGTGTTGCCCAGGTCCATGAGCGGATCGCCAATGGTGGTCATTTCCCAGTCGAGCACGCCGATGATGCGCATGGGGTTTTCGGCATCGAGGATGACGTTGTCGAAGCGGTAGTCGTTGTGAACGATGGCAGGCTTGGGGTGGTCGGCCGGCATCTTCTCGTGCAGCCAGGCGATGACCTTTTCCCAGCGCGGTGCATCCGGGGTCAGGGCCTTTTCATAGCGGCTGGCCCAGCCTTCGATCTGGCGTTGCACATAGCCTTCGGGCTTGCCCAGGTCACCCAGGCCGCAGGCGTGGTAGTCCACCTGGTGCAGTTCGACCATGCGGTCGATGAAGCTCTTGCACAGCGCCTCGGTGCGTTCGGCATCGAGCCCCAGCTCAGGCGGCAGGTCCGAGCGCAGGATGATGCCCTTGACCCGGTCCATCACGTAGAACTCGCCGCCGATCAGCGACTCATCGGTGCAGTGCACATACGCCTTGGGGCAGTAGGGGAAACCGCTGTTGAGCTGGTTGAGGATGCGGAACTCGCGGCCCATGTCATGGGCCGACTTGGCCTTGTGGCCGAAGGGCGGGCGGCGCAGGACAAATTCGCGCTCGGGGTACTGCACCAGGTAGGTCAGGTTCGAGGCGCCACCGGGAAACTGGCTGATGCTGGGCGAGCCACTCAAACCGGCGATGTGCGCCTTGAGGTACGGGTCGATCACGGCGGCATCGAGCTCTTCGCCGGGGCGGACCTGGGTGGACTGATCAGTGAGCGTCATGCTTTTACCTTATGATCGAAGCCAGAGATTATTGGCTAATCTAATTCTCGCGTCGGACCCGAACAAGCCTTTCAGCGCCTTATAGGCCAGCGTGTTGCAGGTCGATCAACGTTCCTGATGCCACGGCCAGAACCGCCGGGCGAAAAAAAACCGAAGCCACAAGGACTTCGGTTTTGTTCGGCATCAGCGCAGGGCTCAGGCCGGGAACAGCTCGCTGAGTTTCATCGACAGCATCATGTCGCCTTCAACGCGCAGCTTGCCGCCCATGAAGGCCTGCATGCCGTCGGTGTCGCCGCTGACGATACCCTTGAGGGTTTCGCTGTCCAGCACCAGGGTGCAGTTGGCGTCGGCGTTTTCGCCTTCCTGGATTTCGCAGGTGCCATCCTTGACGATCAGGGCGTAGTGCTTGTCTTCGTCGGTGATGTTGAAACCGAAGATCAGGTCCAGGCCGGCAGCGGCAGCTGGGTTGAACTTGGCTTTCATCGCTTCGACGGCTTTTGCTACATCGCTCATGGTGTGTTCCTTATTAAGTGATTGGCGTGACCGGCGAGGTCACAACGAGCCGGTGTTCATCGGTAGGTGATGAGTTCCGGCACCTTCAACAGCTGCACATGGGCCTGGCTGTTGAAGGAAGCCAGGGCCACCTCGCGGCCACGAAACTTCAGCTGGCTGAGCGAGGTGTTGATGATCTGCCAGTTGAGCTCGAACGCCTGGCTGGCAGTGATACGGGTTACCCGGTGAAGCAAGGCGGCAATGGTGCCGCCTGAAGTAAAAATGGCAATGTTGTCATTGCTGTCCGCTTGCTGCAGTACGCGCGAAAGGCCGCCATCGACCCGCTCGACAAAACCCTGCCAGGACTCCAGGCAATCACTTTCATGCTCACCGCCATGCCAGCGCTGGATAAGCAGGGCGAACAGGCGCTGGAACTCGCGACGGTTCTGCGTGCCGTTGCGCAGGATATGCAAGGCCTCGGGCTCTTCGGGCAGCAGGCCCGGGAGCAGGCTGCGGATCACATCGTCGGCGTCGAACTCATTGAACGCCGCATCGGTTTCCAGCAGCGGTACCTCGCAGCCTGCCGTGTGCATGGCCGCCAGGGCCAGGCGTGCGGTGTCCTGCTGGCGACGCAGGTCGCCCGCCAGGCAGCGGTCGAGGCGCAACCCCAACTGGGCCAGGTGTTCGCCGAGTGCTTCACTCTGGCGGATGCCCACGGGCGAGAGGACGTCATAGTCGTCTGCACCAAAGGAAGCCTGGCCATGTCGAATCAGGTAGATGCTGCCCACGTCGTCTGCCTGCAAGAAGAATGAGCCGAGGTTAGGGCGCTGCCGACAGGCTGTCAACGGAAAAACATACAAGCGTTTGAAAAGAGCGTTTGAACTGCATTTCCGGAAATTTCCTACATTGGCAGCAAGGCCGCCGCGTCGGTATGCTTGACTATCGGTTCGCGCCACAGGGGCGCAGGCATGTTAAGGAGTTACTGTGGAGTTTCTTGCAGAGTACGCAAGCTTTCTCGCCAAGACCGCGACCCTGGTGATCGCGATTCTGATTGTCCTGTCGGCGATTGCCGGGTTGCGCGGCAAGGGCCGGCGCAAGGGGGGCGGGCAGTTGCAGGTCAGCAAGCTCAACGAGTTCTACAAGGACTTGCGCGAGCGGCTGGAATCCAGCCTGCTGGACAAGTCCCAGCTCAAGGCGCTGCGCAAGCAGCAGGCCAAGACGGAGAAACAACTCAAGAAGAAACCCGAGGAAAAATCGCGGGTTTTCGTTCTGGATTTCGATGGCGATATCAAGGCCTCGGCCACTGAAAGCCTGCGCCATGAGATTACCGCGCTGCTCACTCTGGCCAGCCCGCGCGATGAAGTGGTGCTGCGCCTGGAAAGTGGCGGTGGCATGGTTCACAGCTATGGCCTGGCGGCCTCGCAACTGGCGCGTATCCGCCAGGCGGGCATACCTCTGACCATCTGCATCGACAAGGTCGCTGCCAGCGGCGGCTACATGATGGCGTGCATCGGCGAGAAGATCGTCAGCGCGCCTTTCGCCATTCTCGGCTCGATCGGTGTGGTGGCCCAGTTGCCCAACGTCAATCGCCTGTTGAAGAAGCACGACGTCGACTTCGAGGTGTTCACCGCCGGCGAGTACAAGCGCACGGTGACCGTGTTCGGCGAGAACACCGAGAAGGGCCGGGAGAAGTTCCAGGAAGACCTGGATGTGACCCATCAGTTGTTCAAGGACTTCGTCTCGCGCTATCGCCCGCAGCTGCATATCGATGAAGTGGCCACCGGTGAAGTCTGGCTGGGGGTCGCGGCGCTGAACAAGCAGTTGGTCGACGAGCTCAAGACCAGCGACGAGTACCTGGGCGAGCGGGCACGTGAAGCGAACCTGTACCACCTGCACTACGCCCAGCGTAAAAGCCTACAGGAGCGGGTCGGGCTGGCGGCAAGCGGGTCGATCGAAAATACCCTGCTTGGCTTGTGGAGCAAGCTCGGCCGCTGGCGTTAAGCAATAAATAGCGCCTTTGGCGCCAGCAAAGCGGTTCTCCTTTCGGCCTCATTCGCCCAAGGAGAACCGCGATGCCAACCGCCCATTCGATATCCATCCCCGGCCTCAACGGTCCCTTCCTCGCTTGCGCGACCATCAGCTCGCCGAGCAATACCGCTCGACCGGCCCTGCCGATTGGTTCATGAATGCCCAGCCAGGCGAACGCCAGGTCCTGCTCGACTATCAGGCCCGCCGACGCGCCTCGGCCCGGGTGCTGGCAACCGCCCTCCACCCGCTCGAACGTCCCGCGCCGCCAGAGCCTGATGCCGGCCGCCCTGCAGAACTTCGCCGCAGACGCTTCGTTTGAAACGGGCAGCGCCCTGGCGCCCAAGTCATGGTCTTGGTAAACGCCGCACGTGAAAGCGGGACGATCGTCGACGCCGTGAGGCCGGACAGTGGGTTGACGAGGTCGAGGTGCGCATGGCGTTTCGGGTTGGGTTGGCCGAGCGCCTCGAACTTGCGGGCCAGCCGCACTATATGGTGTTCGTGAACAAGGCCAATGTCAGTCAGGCACAGCTGGACGCTGCCGCTGCACAAGTGCTGGGAAATGAAACATCCCAGCTGTTGCGGGCATCCATTGTCAGTCGGGATTTCTGGGTGGATTTTCTCAAGACGCGCTATGGCGCACGTTTCGATGAAACCAGCAGGCCGTTTTTTTCCGGCTCGAAGCGTTCGATGCTGACAAGCAAAGCATGAGTGATCAGGCTTGCCGTGAGCGCATTGAAACGATTCAACAACGTCGGGCTGCCGAAGAACAGCGTGTGGTAGCGGCGCTGACTGCAACGATCTGGAGCAGCCTGCCAGGCCAGGTCACTCATTTGTAGAGGCCTGGAATCAAAACGGCTCCCGTGCCTGGCAAGGCACGGGAGCCGTTTTCGTTAACGACGACGGAACAGCGGTTGCGGCTCGTCGGTAGCGGCCTGGTAGGTCACCGAAAAGTCTTTCAGGCTTTCCAGGGCTTCGACCGGGTCTTTGTCGGCGCGCAGGGCGAAGGCATCGAAGCCGCAGCGCTTGAGGTAGAACAGCTGGTCACGCAGCACATCGCCAATGGCACGCAGCTCGCCAGTGAACTTGTAGCGGTCACGCAACAGGCGCGCGTTGGAGTAGTTGCGCCCGTCGGTGAAGGCCGGGAAGTTCAGGGCGATCACCTGGAAGTGAGCGACGTCGTCGCCGATTTCCTCGGCTTCTTCATCGGCGTCCAGCCACACACCCAGGCCGCCATCGCGGGCTTTGAGGACATGGGCGTGGTCGCGCCAGAACTGCAACGGAACGATGTAGTCGTCGCAGTTGGTCAGTTCGTCGAAATTGGCATCCTTGGGCAGCAGGTGCCAGGTTTCGTCGACGATTTCGTTGTTCTTAATGATTCGCTGCATAGACGCGTTCCTTGAAAGGGTCGATGCCAATACGTTGGTAGGTGTCGATGAAGCGCTCGTCTTCGGTACGTTTCTCAACGTAGACGTCGATCAGCTTCTCGATCACATCCGGCATGTCGTCCTGGGCGAAGGAAGGGCCGAGGATCTTGCCCAGGCTGGCGTCGCGGCTGGCGCTGCCACCGAGGGAGACCTGGTAGAACTCCTCACCTTTCTTGTCCACCCCGAGGATGCCGATGTGGCCGACGTGGTGGTGGCCACAGGCGTTCATGCAGCCGGAGATGTTCAGGTCCAGTTCACCGATGTCGAACAGGTAGTCCAGGTCGTCGAAACGGCGCTGGATGGATTCGGCAATCGGGATCGACTTGGCGTTGGCCAGGGAGCAGAAGTCGCCACCCGGGCAGCAGATGATGTCGGTCAACAGGCCGATGTTCGGCGTGGCAAAGCCGTTCTCGCGCAGCTCCAGCCACAGGGTGTGCAACTGGCTCTGCTCGACGTCGGCCAGAATGATGTTCTGCTCGTGGGAGGTACGCAGCTGGCCGAAGCTGTAACGCTCGGCGAGGTCGGCCACGGCATCGAGCTGCTTGTCGGTCAGGTCGCCCGGGGCAACGCCGGTCGGCTTGAGCGACAGGGTAACGGCCACGTAGCCAGGCTTCTTGTGCGCCAGCACGTTGCGGGTGCGCCAGCGGGCGAAGCCTGGGTGCTGCTGTTCAAGGTCGCTGAAGTCGAGGTTGTCCAGCACCTTGTAGTCCGGGTCGACGAAGTGCTTGGCTACGCGCTGCACTTCGGCTTCGGTCAGGGTGGTGCTGCCGCCGCGCAGGTGGGCCATTTCGGCCTCGACCTTCTCGGCGAAGACTTCAGGGGTGAGCGCCTTGACCAGGATCTTGATCCGCGCCTTGTACTTGTTGTCGCGACGGCCGTAGCGGTTGTATACCCGCAGGATCGCGTCCAGGTAGCTGAGCAGGTCTTGCCAGGGCAGGAACTCATTGATGAAGGCGCCGACCACCGGGGTACGGCCCAGGCCGCCACCGACCAGTACGCGGAAGCCCAGCTCGCCGGCGGCGTTGTACACCGGCTCCAGGCCGATGTCGTGGACTTCGATGGCTGCGCGGTCGCTGGTCGAGCCGTTGATGGCGATCTTGAACTTGCGCGGCAGGTAGGCGAATTCGGGGTGGAAAGTGGTCCACTGGCGGACGATCTCGCACCATGGGCGCGGGTCGATCACTTCATCGGCAGCGACACCGGCGAACTGGTCGGTGGTGACGTTGCGCAGGCAGTTGCCGCTCGTCTGGATGGCGTGCATCTGCACGGTCGCCAGCTCAGCCAGGATCTCGGGGATGTCTTCCAGCGCAGGCCAGTTGTACTGCACGTTCTGCCGGGTACTGATGTGGGCGTAGCCCTTGTCGTAATCGCGCGCGATCTTCGCCAGCATCCGCGTTTGACGCGAAGTCAGCTGGCCATAGGGCACCGCGACCCGCAACATCGGGGCAAAACGTTGAATATAGAGGCCATTTTGCAGGCGCAGGGGGCGGAACTCTTCTTCGCTCAGCTCACCGGCCAGGTAGCGGCGGGTCTGATCACGGAACTGCTTGACGCGGTCCTCGATGATCCGCTGATCGTACTCGTCGTATACGTACATAGGGGTCCTGTTCTCAAGCTGCTTGCAGCTAATCGCGCGCACGGCCGCGCACTCCCAAGCGGAGCGGACGAAAGATAGCAGTTTGCGTTTATGCGCAAAAGTGATGTTTTTGCATATGAAAAGAACCATTTGGACTAAGTGAGACTGACTGGCATTTGGCTGTTTAGGCCCTGCTGGTGTTTATAATTGACGGTTTGAGTGGCTGGAGCGAATCCGCATGATCAAGGCCCTGTGCCGAAGTCTGTGCCTGAGTCTGCCGTTGGTAGCCAGTGCCCAGGGCGCGTCGGTGGTGTTCCTCAATCCGGGCTATTCCGATGAAACCTTCTGGGTCAGTTATTCGCGCTTCATGCAGGCCGCTGCCAGCGACCTGGGGATGGCGTTGAGTATTCAGTACAGCGAACGCCAGCCTGAACTGGCGCTGACCCAGGCGCGTCAGGTGCTCGAAAGCCCGCAGCGGCCCGACTACCTGGTGCTGGTCAATGAACAGTATATCGCGCCGGAAATCATCCGCCTGTCGCGCGACAGCGGGGTCAAGTTGTTCCTGGTCAACAACGGCCTGACCCCGGACCAGGCGGCAATGATCCAGGATCATCCGGACAAGTATCCCCCGGTGCTCGGCACGCTGGTCGGCAACGACGAGCAAGCCGGCTATCAGATGCTCAAGGAATTGATCGCGCTGCGTGCCCGGCCCGGCATGACGCGGCCGATCGAGCTGCTGGCTTTTTCCGGCATCAAGACCACGCCTGCCGCGCAGCTGCGCGAAAAGGGCATGCGCCGGGCCCTGGCCGAGCACCCCGAGGTGCGCCTGCGGCAGGTGGTCTATGGGGGATGGGGCAAGGAGCGGGCCTACGAACAGGCCCAGCAACTGCTCAAGCGCTACCCGAAGATTGAACTGGTCTGGTCGGCCAATGACGAGATGGCCTTTGGTGCGATGCAGGCGTTTGCCGAAGCCGGTCGTACGCCGGGCAAGGATGTGCTGTTCAGCGCCGTCAACAGCTCCCCGCAGGCCTTGCAGGCGCGCATTGACGGACGTTTGAGCGTGCTGATGGGCGGACACTTCTCACTGGGGGGCTGGGCCATGGTCCTGCTGCACGATGATGCGCACAACCTGCCCATCGACCGTGATGGTTATCGCGATCACCAGATCCCCGTACTGCAACTGATCGACCCGCAACGGGCGCGTCGCTGGTTGAGCCTGCAGGACAAGGCCGACTACGGCCTGGACTTTCACCGCTTCAGCGCCGAGGGGCATTCAGCGAGCTATCGCTATCCCTTTCTGGTGGCGCCGGTCGATTATTGAAAAGTCCCTGCTTGAGCAAAGGGCATTGCTGGACTTAACTGCAACGGGTGACATGCATTCCCATAACCACTACAAGAGGCGATGCAATGGGAAACTCGACCAAAGCGGGTAAGAGTGACAGCAGTGTCGATGCCTGGGCGATACTCTGTCTGATCATCCTGGTAGTCGTGACCGCCGTGTACTGGGTCAGCCACCAGTGACATCACGCGATGGGTAAACATGAACCGCCCGCAGAATGGACATCTGCGGGCGGATTGCATTTCAGCGAGCAGTAAGGTGCATGGCCAGTTGCACCAACCCCACCAATACCAGAATGAAGATCAAAGTGAACACGGTGCCCAGCGCAATGAAGTGGCTGGCCTTGCCGTGGTTGAAGTCGCGAGCGCGGTTCTTGCCGGTTTGAACGCCAAACGCCGCTGCCAGGATGCTCTGCAGCATCTGCCAGAAGGTTGGGGGCTTGCCTTGGGCTGGGTCGTCCATGAGTAAGTCCTTGGTGTAGGATTTTTCTCAGTCTAGACCTAATCGCGGGGCAAGCCCGCTCCCACAGTGGGAGCGGGCTTGCCCCGCGCTTTCAGTTCTCGTAGCCCAGGTTAGGCGCCAACCAGCGCTCACTCACACTCAGATCCTGACCCTTGCGCGCGGTGTAGCTTTCAACCTGGTCCTTGTCGACCTTGCCCACGGCAAAGTACTGCGCCTGTGGGTGGGCGAAGTACCAGCCGCTGACCGCCGCCGCCGGGAACATGGCGAAGTGTTCGGTCAGGAACACGCCGCTGGGGCCGGTTTCGCCAATGGCGGTGCCATCGAGCAGGCGGAACAGGGTTTCCTTCTCGGTGTGGTCCGGGCAGGCCGGGTAGCCCGGGGCAGGGCGGATGCCCGAGTACTGCTCCTTGATCAGCGCCTCGTTGTCCAGGTGCTCATCCTTGGCGTAGCCCCAGTAGTCTTTACGGACCTGCTCGTGCAGCCACTCGGCGCAGGCCTCGGCCAGGCGGTCGGCCAGGGCCTTGACCATGATCGAGTTGTAGTCGTCGCCCTTGTCCTGGTAGGCCTTGGCCACTTCTTCGGCGCCGATGCCGGCGGTGGTGATAAAGCCACCCACGTAGTCGGTGATGCCGGTGTCCTTGGGCGCGACAAAGTCGGCCAGGGAGAAGTTGGGCTTGCTGTCCGGCTTGATGGTCTGCTGGCGCAGGTGATGAAGCCGGGCCAGCGGCTGGCCGTCGGTGCCATAGACTTCGATGTCGTCATGGTTGACCTGGTTGGCGGGCCAGAAGCCGAACACCGCACGGGCGCTGATCAGCTTCTCGTCGATCAACTTGGCGAGCATTTCCTGGGCGTCCTTGAACAAGGCGGTGGCTGCTTCACCGACCACTTCGTCGGTGAGGATGCGTGGGTACTTGCCCGCCAGGTCCCAGGAGATGAAGAACGGCGTCCAGTCGATGTACTCGGCCAGCACCTTGAGGTCGATGTTCTCCAGTACCTTGACGCCAGTGAAGCTCGGCACCGCCGGTTGGTAACCGGCCCAGTCGTACTTCGGCTTGGCGGCAATGGATTGTGCGTAGCTCAGGCGTTCGGTGCGGGCACTGCGGTTGGCAGTGCGCTCGCGCACGTCGATGTAGTCCAGGCGGGTCTTCTCGACAAAGCCGGGCTTGAGTTCCTTGGACAGCAACTGCGTGGCAACACCCACTGCGCGGGAGGCGTCGGTCACGTAGACCACCGCGTCGTTGCTGTACTTGGGCTCGATCTTCACTGCAGTGTGCGCCTTGGAGGTGGTGGCGCCACCGATCATCAGCGGCAAGTGGAAATCCTGGCGCTGCATCTCGCGGGCAACATGGACCATCTCGTCCAGCGACGGGGTGATCAGGCCGGACAGGCCGATAATGTCGCACTTCTGCTCGCGGGCGGTTTGCAGGATCTTCTCGGCCGGCACCATCACGCCCAGGTCGACGATGTCGTAGCCGTTACAGCCCAGCACCACGCCGACGATGTTCTTGCCGATGTCGTGCACGTCGCCCTTGACCGTGGCCATGAGGATCTTGCCCTTGGCTTCGGGCTTGTCGCCTTTTTCGGCTTCGATGAACGGAATGAGGTGGGCAACGGCCTGCTTCATCACGCGGGCAGACTTCACCACCTGGGGCAGGAACATCTTGCCGGCGCCAAACAGGTCACCCACCACGTTCATGCCGCTCATCAGCGGGCCCTCGATCACCTCGATCGGCCGCGCGCATTGCTGGCGGCATTCCTCGGTGTCTTCGACGATAAAGGCGGTGATGCCTTTGACCAGCGCGTGTTCCAGGCGCTTGCCGACCGGCAGCGAGCGCCATTCTTCGTTCTCGACTTCCTTGACCGCGCCGCCGCCCTTGTAGTCGTCGGCGATCGCCAGCAGGGCGTCGGTGCCTTCCGGGGTGCGGTTGAGCACCACGTCCTCGACCTTCTCGCGCAGGACCTGGGGAATCTCGTCGTAGATCTCCAGCTGGCCGGCGTTGACGATACCCATGGTCAGGCCATTCTGGATCGCGTGGTAGAGGAACACCGAGTGGATCGCCTCGCGCACCGGGTTGTTGCCGCGGAACGAGAACGAGACGTTGGACACCCCGCCGGAGCTCAGTGCGTAGGGCAGGTGGTCGCGGATGTAGGCGCAGGCTTCGATGAAGTCCACGGCGTAGTTGTTGTGCTCTTCGATGCCGGTGGCCACGGCAAAGATGTTCGGGTCGAAGATGATGTCTTCGGGCGGGAAGCCCACTTCATTGACCAGGATGTCGTAGCTGCGCTGGCAGATCTCGCGCTTGCGTGCGGCAGTGTCGGCCTGGCCGACTTCGTCGAAGGCCATCACCACCACGGCGGCGCCATAGCGCTTGCACAGTTTGGCGTGATGCTTGAAGGCCTCGACGCCTTCTTTCATCGAGATCGAGTTGACGATGCCCTTGCCCTGGATGCACTTGAGGCCCGCCTCGATCACTTCCCACTTGGAGGAGTCGATCATGATCGGCACGCGGGAGATGTCGGGCTCACCGGCGATCAGGTTGAGGAACTTGACCATGGCCGCCTGGGAATCGAGCATCCCTTCGTCCATGTTGATGTCGATCACCTGGGCGCCGGCCTCGACCTGCTGCAGGGCCACTTCCAGGGCTTCGGTGTAGTTCTCTTCGCGAATCAGCCGGGCGAACTTGGCGGAACCGGTGATGTTGGTGCGCTCGCCGACGTTGACGAACAGGGAGCTGCGATCAATGGTGAAGGGCTCCAGGCCCGACAGCCGGCATGCTTTGGGAATGTCCGGGATTGCGCGCGGCGGGTACTTGCCGACCGCTTCGGCGATGGCCTGGATATGCCCCGGGGTGGTACCGCAGCAACCGCCGATGATGTTGAGAAAACCGCTGGCGGCGAACTCTTCGACCACTGCGGCCATCTCGGCCGGGGTTTCGTCGTACTCGCCGAAGGCGTTCGGCAGGCCGGCGTTGGGGTGGGCGGAGACATGCGTGCCGGCCTTGGTCGACAGCTCTTCCAGGTAGGGACGCAGGTCCTTGGCACCCAGCGCACAGTTCAGGCCCACCGAGATCGGGTTGGCATGGCGCACCGAGTTCCAGAACGCTTCGGTGGTCTGGCCGGACAGGGTCCGGCCCGAGGCATCGGTGATGGTGCCGGAAATCATGATCGGCAATTCCAGGCCGTCTTCCTCGAACACCTGCTGCACGGCGAAGATCGCCGCCTTGGCGTTGAGGGTGTCGAAGATGGTCTCGATCAGGATCAGGTCGGCGCCGCCCTCGATCAGGCCGCGGGTGGCCTCGATGTAGTTTTCTACCAACAAATCGAAGGTGACGTTGCGAAAGCCTGGGTCGTTGACGTCCGGGGAAATGGAGCAGGTACGGCTGGTCGGGCCCAGGACACCGGCAACGAAACGGGGTTTGTCCGGGGTTTCGAGGGTCTTGGCATCGGCGACCTGGCGGGCGATGCGCGCGCCTTCGACGTTCAGCTCATACACCAGCGACTCCATGCCGTAGTCGGCCTGGGAAATCTGCGTGGCGTTGAAGGTGTTGGTTTCGAGAATATCGGCGCCCGCGTCAAGGTAGGCCTTTTCAATGGCGGCGATGACATCCGGGCGCGAGAGCAGCAACAGGTCATTGTTGCCTTTGACATCGCTTGGCCAATCGGCGAAGCGCGTGCCACGATAGTCGTGTTCCTCGAGGCGGTAGCTTTGGATCATAGTACCCATGCCGCCATCGAGAATCAGAATGCGCTCTTTGAGTGCTTGCTGAAGTGCTTGGAAACGAGCGCTGCGGTCAGACATAGGACTACCTGGTCGGGCGAAAACAAAAGTTGCGGAATAATAACAAAGCTGCGCGGTTTTTAGACGTGTCGAAGGTTTACATGAATTTCATTCATGTTGGCACGCCACCAGCACCGGTAGAATCGTGAAGCTTTCAATACCCAGGACATTCGGCACATGGTGCATCGCTTACTTGCCGGCGCTTTCGCTCTGTTACTCAGTGGCGCAGCGCTAGGGCAAGCCCCTCAATCGAGCCCGGCTATTTCATATACCCGGGACATCCAACCGATCTTCACCGAGAAATGCGTGGCCTGCCACGCCTGCAACGACGCAGCCTGCCAGCTCAACCTGGGCAGTGCCGAGGGCGCCTCGCGAGGCGCCTCGAAGGTACCGGTGTACCAGGGCGACCGCAGCAAGGCCGTGGCCCCGACGCGGCTTTTCTACGACGCCCAGAGCACTGAAGCCTGGCAGCGCAAGGGGTTCTATTCGGTGCTCGACAACCAGGGCAGCCAGGCCGCGCTGATGGCGCGGATGCTCGAACTGGGCCACAAGACACCGCTGACGCCCAATGCCAAGCTGCCCGAAGAGATCGTCCTGGGCCTTAACCGCAACAACATGTGCCCGCAGCCGGGCGAGTTCGACGCCTACGCCGGTGCCCATCCCAAGGAGGGCATGCCGCTGGCGGTCACCGGCCTCACCGATGCCGAGTACCAGACGCTGCAACGCTGGCTTGCCGCAGGCGCCCCGGTCGAGCACGCGCCGATTCAGCCAAGCGCCACCGAGGCTGCGCAGATCGCCGACTGGGAAGCGCTGCTCAACCGCCCCGGTTCCACCGAGGCCCTGGTCGGCCGCTGGCTGTATGAGCACTTGTTCCTGGCCCACATCCACTTCGTGGGCGGCGAGGGCGGGCACTTCTTCCAGTGGGTGCGTTCACGCACACCGAGCGGCCAGCCGATCGACCTGATCGCCACGCGTCGCCCCAACGATCCCCCCGGTACCGACTTCTATTACCGCCTGATGCCGGTACAGGGCGTGATCGTGCATAAAACCCACATCACCTACCCGATGGGCCCGCAGAAGCTCAAGCGCGTCAAGCAGCTGTTCTACAGCGGCGACTGGCACGCCAATGCACTGCCGGGCTACGGCCCGCGCCACCGCGCCAATCCCTTCGAGACCTTTGAAGCGATTCCCGCCGTGGCCCGCTACCAGTTCATGCTCGATAACGCCGAGTACTTCGTGCGCACTTTCATCCGTGGCCCGGTGTGCCGTGGCCAGATCGCTACCGACGTGATCCGCGACCAATTCTGGGCGCTGTTCCAGGAGCCGATCCACGACCGCTACGTGACCGATGCCGAGTACCGGGGCCAGGCCACGCCGCTGCTGGCCATGCCCGGTCAGATCGACGATGTCGGCAGCATCATCAGCCTCTGGCACGCCTACCGCGACAAGCGCAACGAGTACGAAAGCCTGCGCCGCGACACCTACGCCGACATGCCGCCGCCGAGCTGGTCGACCCTGTGGGCCGGCAACGATAACGCGTTGCTGACCATCTTCCGTCACTTCGACAGCGCCTCGGTGACCAAGGGCCTGATTGGCGATGTGCCCAAGACCCTGTGGCTGTTCGACTACCCGCTGTTCGAGCGCACCTATTACCAGCTGGCGGTCAACTTCGACGTCTACGGCAACGTCTCGCACCAGGCGCAGACGCGCTTGTACTTCGACCTGATCCGCAATGGGGCCGAGGTCAACTTCCTGCGCCTGATGCCGGCCGATCAGCGTGGCGCGATCCTCAGCGACTGGTACCAGAACAGCGGCAAGGTGAAGATGTGGCTGGACTACGAGGACATCGACACCGATACCCCGACAGCCTTGAAGCTGGCCGCCAATGATCCCAAGCGCGACTTCGGCCTCAAGCTGATCCAGCGCACCGGCAGCCTCAACGCCGCCCCCGACCCGATCAACCGCTGCATCAGCGCCTATTGCTCGCGCCCTGAAATGAGCGAGGAGTTCCGTGGCGTCGAGCAGGTCCTCAGCCGCCTGGTGTCGCGTCCGGCCGCGGGGCTGAAGGTGATTGGCCAGTTGCCCGAGGCGACGATGCTGCGCATCGAAGGGCAGGGCGGCCAGCGCCAGGTCTACAGCCTGATGCGCAACCGCGCCCACAGCAACGTGGCGTTCATGCTCGGTGAGGCCTATCGCTACCAGCCGGGCCTGGACACCCTGACCCTGTACCCGGGTGTGCTCAGCAGCTACCCCAACTTCATCTTCAACGTCCCGGCCAGCGACGTGCCGGAGTTTGTCGAGGACATGGAACTGGCGCGCGACGACACGGCCAAGTTCGAGCGCATCGTCATGCGTTGGGGCGTGCGCCGCAGCCACCCGCAGTTCTGGCAGTACTTCCATGACCTGAGCACCTACATCCAGGAGACCGATCCGGTGGAAGCGGGTGTGCTCGACATGAACCGCTACGAGAACCTCTGAGCCTCACCGCCGGGAAGGTCGGTTGACCTTTCCCGGCATCCTGCGGTCCCACCCTGCAAGCAGCCCCGGTTCCGGCCGGGGCTTGGGTAGGATTCACAAGCAGGTGTCCGGATGCTGTATTCGCTTCAAGCCTTGAGGGCGTTCGCCGCCTGGGTGGTGGTGTGTCACCACTTCATGCAGATCTTCTTCGACTTCCACGCCAGTGGCCCCGTCGGCCAGTTCCTCACCGACCGCGGTGCCGTGGGGGTGGATATCTTCTTTGTCATCAGCGGCATGGTCATTTACCTCTCGACCCGCGACAAGGCCATTGCGCCCCAGCGCTTTCTGCTCAACCGGGCGCTGCGCATCGTGCCGGCCTACTGGTTCTACACCGCGTTGATGGGGCTGTTGCTGCTCACCGCGCGCCAGTGGATGCCGCACCAGGCCATCGACCTTGAGCATTTCGTGTTGTCGCTGCTGTTCATCCCGGCCGAGAACCCCGGCGGTTATGGTCAGTACCCGACGCTCAACGTCGGCTGGACCCTGAACTATGAAATGTTCTTCTACCTGCTGTTCTCCCTGGTATTCCTGGTGCGCCAGCAGCACCGGGTGCTGTTGGTAGCGGCGGCCTTGCTGCTGGTCAGCGAAGTGTTGACCCGGGCCGGGCTGCTCAATCACTTCTACCGCAACAACATCGTCTACGAGTTTTTGCTGGGCATCGGCATCGGCGTGCTGTACCGGCGTGGCTGGGTCGCCCAGGGCTTGTGGTTGCCCCTGGCGATCCTGCTGCTGGCGGGTGTGGCGATTCACTACCTGGACGCATCCCGGCGCCTGTTGCACTGGGGCCTGCCCAGCGCCCTGATCGTGCTGGCCTGCGTGTCGCTGGAGCCGTACTTCAAGGGCAACCGCTTGCTCAAGGCGCTGGGCGACAGCTCCTATTCGGTGTACCTGGTGCATGTGCTGGTGCTGTATGGCGGCTGGTTCGCCAGCCAGCGCCTGGGGATGAGCCCTTATGCGGTGTTTGCCCTGTGCGTGCCCTTGATTGCACTGCTGTCCTGGGGCAGTTACCTGTTGCTGGAAAAGCGCCTTTACCGCCACCTGAGCGACTGGTTTGCACCGCCTGTGGGGGCGCCGGCGCCTGTAACGCTTTCCCGACAAAATTACTAGGACTTTGTTCGGCGCCAAGGTTGGCGTAAACTGCCGGCAAGTCTGTGAGGAACTTCCATGAGCGCCATAACTATTACCGACGCCGCGCACGATTACCTGGCCGATCTGCTGTCCAAGCAGAACACTCCGGGTATTGGCATTCGCATCTTTATCACCCAACCAGGCACCACCTACGCCGAGACTTGCATTGCCTACTGCAAGCCGGGCGAAGAAAAGCCGGAAGACACCGCCGTGGGTCTTGCCAGCTTTACCGCCTACCTGGACGCCGTCAGCGTGCCGTTCCTTGAGGACGCCGTGGTCGACTACGCCACCGATCGCATGGGTGGCCAGCTGACCATCAAGGCGCCGAACGCCAAGGTGCCGATGGTCAACGAAGACAGCCCGATCAACGAGCGCATCAACTATTACCTGCAAACCGAGATCAACCCGGGGCTGGCCAGCCACGGCGGTCAGGTCAGCCTGATCGAAGTGGTCGAGGACGGCATCGCCGTGTTGCAGTTCGGCGGTGGTTGCCAGGGCTGCGGCCAGGCCGACGTCACCTTGAAGGAAGGCATCGAGCGGACCTTGCTCGAGCGTATTCCCGAGCTCAAGGGTGTGCGTGACGTGACTGACCACAGTCAGAAAGAGAACGCTTACTACTAAGGGCCTTCTGTTGCCTGGGTGGTCCTTCGCGGGGCACGCCCGCTCCTACCGGTAGGAGCGGGCTTGCCCCGCGATTGCATTCAAACAGGAGGCTACACATGCAACGCATCCAGACCATCACCCCCTGCCTGTGGTTCGACCACCAGGCCGAGCAGGCCGTACGGTTCTACATCCAGACCTTCGGCGGCGCGTCCAGAATTCTCAGCACCAGCTACTACAGCGAAGTCGGCAGCGAAATCCACGGGCGCCCGGCGGGTTCTGTCATGGCCATTTCCTTCGATCTCGACGGCCAGCAATTCAGCGCCCTCAATGGCGGGCCGCACTTCACGTTCAACGAAGCCATTTCATTGCAGATCAACTGCCAGAGCCAGGCTGAAATCGACCATTACTGGAACACCCTGGGCGAGGATGGCGACCCGCAGGCGCAGGTCTGTGGCTGGCTCAAGGACCGTTATGGCCTGAGCTGGCAGGTGGTGCCCGTACGCTTGTTCGAGCTGCTTGAAGACCAGGACCCGGACAAGGCCGGGCGGGTCATGGCGGCCATGCTGAAAATGAAGAAGATGGACATCGCTGCGCTCGAACGCGCCTACGAAGGCGACTGAGTCAGCGCCAGGGCGCGCCATTGGCGAACTGCTGTTCGATCCACTGCTTGATCGCGGTGGTCGCTGCGCTGTTGAAGCGGGCGCCGGGGCGAACGAAGTAGATCCCGGCATCGCTGTCCAGCTGCCACTGCGGCAGCACCCGCTGCAGGGTGCCGGCGTCCAGGTCTTTCTTCATCATCCAGTCGCCGCCGGCAATGATGCCAACGCCGGCCCGGGCCGCGGCCAACAGGGCTTCATTGTCGTTGCTGCGGATCGAACCCTGGATCTTCACGCTCTGGCACTCACCGTCGCAAAACAATTGCCACTGCGGATACGAACGCAAGCCGGTGAAGCCCAGGCAATTGTGCTCGGCCAGCGCGGCCGGTGACGCGGGCTGCCCATGGCGTACAAGGTAGGCCGGGGCGGCGCAGAGGATGCGTTGATGTTCGCAGAGCTTGCGCGCTACCAGACGGCTGTCGCTCAGTTCGCCAATGCGGATCGCCGCATCGAAACCCTCTGCCACCAGGTCGACAAAGCGCTCCGAGTACTCGGTTTCCAGTGTCACCTGCGGATGCGCCAGGGCGAACTCGGCCAGCAGCGGACTGAGCCACATCCGCCCCATGGTCGAGGGCAGCGCCAGGCGCAAACGCCCCCTGATCTGCACCGCGCCCTGGGCGGCCTCACGCTCGGCTTCGCCGATCAGGCTCAGCGCCTGTTGAAAACGCTCGACCAGGCGCACGCCTTCGTCGGTAAAGCGCAACTGACGGGTGGTGCGCTCGACCAGGCGGATGCCCAGGCGCTGCTCCATGGCATTGAGGCGCTTGGACAGCACCGACGGATGACGCTGCAACTGCCGCCCCGCAGCCGCGAACGAGCCATGGGTGAAGAGTGCCAGCAGGGTGGCCAGCTCATCGGCCTGGCGACTGTCGAACGGGTCCATGTCGGTGCTGTGCCTCACGCATCAGGGCAAAAGAATGAGCGCGCCCTCGGAGCGGCCTTGTTGCAGGTCGTCATGGGCGCTGGCCACATCGGTGAGCGGGTAGCGTCGCCAGATGTGCGGCTGGATGATACCTGCCGTCACGGCCGCCAGCACGTCCTGCGCACGTTGCTGGTATTCGTCCGTGGTGGCGGTGTGGGCGGCCAGGGACGGGCGGGTGACAAACAGCGAACCCTTGGCGTTGAGGGTGCTCATGGCCAGCGGCTCGGGGGCACCGGAGGTTGCCCCGAACGACACCAGCAAACCCCGTGGCCGCAGGCTGTCGAGCGAGGCCTGCAGCGACACCCGGCCAACCGAGTCGTACACCACATCGACCTTGTGCCCCTGGGTCACCTCCAGCACCTGGGCGGCCAGGGTCTGGGCATCGAACACCAGCACCGCGTCGCAACCGGCCGCCGTGGCCCTGGCCACGCTTTGCGTCCTGGAGACGACGCCAATCACATATGCTCCCAGGTGTTTGGCCCACGGCACCATCAATTGACCCAACGCCCCTGCTGCGCCATAGATCAACACCCGCGTTCCCGGGCCGACCGGGTAGGTGCTCTTGAGCAGGTACTGGGCGGTAATGCCTTTGAACAGCACCGCAGCCGCTGCTTCGCAGGTCAGAGTGTCGGGCAGCTTGACCAGGCGCTCGGCCGGGAACAACCGGGCGCTGGCATAGGCACCCAAGGGGCCCGTGGCATAGGCCACACGGTCGCCCACCTGAACGTTGCTCACGCCCGGGCCAATGGCCGCCACCGTGCCGGCACCTTCCAGCCCCAGTCCCGACGGCAGGGAGAGGGGCACATCGCCTTTGCGCTGGTTCACATCCAATGGATTGACGCCGATGGCCGCTTGTTCCAGCCATACCTCGCCGGGGCCGGGGGCCTGGACGGGGGCCGATTGAAGTTGCAGCACCTGCGGGTCGCCGCTGTGCTCAAGGTGTACGCGCATAACCATGATCAGTTCCTCGGGTTGGGGGAGTGCCCAGAGGATAATTACCCACTGATGGATCAACAATAACCTGAAAATGCAGTGCAGTGCGGCATGCTGTGCAGCAATGTCAGGCACCGACCTGGCGTGTGCTCACCAGGTCAAGAAATGACGAAATCACCTGGCTGTTGCGCCGCTCGGCCAGGCAGTAAAGGTAGGTTTCGGTGTGCACCGGATCGCCCTGCAAGCGGATGGTCCTGATCCGCGCATCGGCAATGAACTCCGCCTCCGACACCGCCCCCACGCCGATCCCGCGGATCACGGCCTCACGCAGGGCTTCCCGGCTGCCGATCTCCATGACCACCCGCGGCGTGACGTCCTGTTCGATCAAGGCTTTTTCCAGGGCCAGCCGGGTAGTGGAGCCGCTTTCGCGGTGCAGCAGCGGCTGGCCTTGCAGCGCCTGCAGGGGGAGTTCATCAAAGCGCGCCAGCGGATGGTCGACATTGGCAAACAGCACCACGGGGTGACGGGCATACAGCTGCGCGCAGAAGGCCGGGTCTTGATGCAGGCCCGCCAGCACCCCCACATCGGTCACGTAGTGTTCCAGCTCGGCCAGCACCGTGGCCGAGTTGCCGACCTTGATCGACAAGTCGATCTGCGGGTACTGGTGGCGATAGGCATCGACCATCTCGATGACATGAAAGGGGCCCACCGCGCCGATCTTCAGCTGGCCACGGTTGAGCTTGCCGGAGTCGCGCAGCAGGTTGAACGCTTCGAGCTCCAGCATGCCCAGTTGCTGGGCGATGGGCAGCAACTGGCGCCCGACCACGGTCAGCTCGATGCGCCGCCCCCGACGATGGAACAGCTCGACGTTGTAGTCACGCTCCAGGGCCTGGATCTGGGTGGTGACGGTCGGCTGGCTCAAGCCCAGGGCACGGGCGCCCGCGCTGAAGCTGCCCTGGCGGGCGACGGCGAGAAAGGTGCGCAACTTGGTGGTGGACATCCATAGCTTCCATCAATGGTTTTGCGGGAAAACGCATAGTGAATTGAAGCTGTGACTGTCACGTGACACCCCTAGTGTGGAGTGACCTTAAACAACAACCGCAGGACACTCCCCATGAACCCGTTCGCCAAACTGCTCCGTTTGACCGGCTTTGCCCTGTTGCCCGTGCTGGCCTGCAACCCGGCGTGGGCGCAGTCGTCGTTGAGCATCGGCCTGATTCCCTCCGAAGACTCCCAGGCCATGATCGAAAGCAGCAAGCAGGTACTGGCGGATCTTGAGCGCCAGCTCGGCATGCCGGTCAAGCCGTTCGTGGCCACTGACTACAACGGTGTGATCGAGGCACTGCGTTCAGGCAAGCTCGACGTGGCGTACCTGGGCCCGTTCTCCTATGTGCTTGCGCACCAGGTGGCCGGCGTCGATGCCTTCGCCGTGGCGGTGACCAAGAAGGCTGGCAAGAGTGCCTACCGCAGCCAGATCGTGGCGCGCAAGGACAGCGGCATCCATCAGCTGAGCGACCTCAAGGGCCATACCTTCGCCTTTGTCGATCCAAGCTCGGCGTCTGGTCATCTGTTCCCCAAGGCGGGCCTGGAAGCGGCCGGCTATAGGCCGGACAAGGTGTTTTCCCGGGTGATTTTCTCCGGCTCCCACGACGCCAGCATCCTTGCCGTGGCCAACCGCAAGGTTGATGCCGCGGCGGTGGCTGACCGCATCTATGCCTCCGCCATGGCCCAGGGGCATATCAAGCCGGATGAATTGCAGATCGTCTGGTCGTCTTCCGACATTCCCGAGTCACCGATGGTCTGGCGGCAGAACCTGGACCCGGCGCTCAAGCAGAAAATCGCTGCCGCCATGGCCAACATCAAGGACGTGCCGTGGGGCGACCAGGGCCAGCTCAATGGTTTTCAGCCGACCACCGATGCCGCCTATGACGTGGTGCGCGACACCGCCAAGGTCCTCGATCTCGACTTGCGGAGCATGAAATGATCCGCGTGCGCAGCCTGGTCAAGGACTACGCCGACAACCCGGTGCTCAAGGGCATCGACCTGGATATCGGCGCCGGCGAATTCGTGGTGGTGCTGGGCCAGTCCGGGGCCGGCAAGTCGACGCTGCTGCGCTGCATGAACCGCCTGGTGCAGGCCGACAGCGGTGAATTGCAGATTGCCGGCATCGACGCCATGGGCGCCGGCCAGCAACGCGAGCTGCGTCGCCAGGTGGCGATGATCTTCCAGCACCACAATGTGGTCCCGCGCCTGTCGGTGCTCAAGAACGTGCTTACCGGGCGCCTGGGCTCGGTGTCGACCCTGGCTTCGCTGCTGCAGCTGTTCAGTCGCCGCGACGTGGCCCTGGCGATGAACTGCCTGGAGCAGGTCGATCTGCCGCACAAGGCCACGGCCCGCACCGACTCGCTGTCGGGTGGGCAGATGCAGCGGGTCGGCATCGCCCGCGCCCTGGCCCAGCGGCCCAAGGTGATCCTGGCCGATGAGCCGGTGGCCAGCCTTGACCCCAAGACCGCCCGGCGGGTGATGCAGTACCTGCGCGATGCCACCCGCGAGCTGGGCATCACCGTGGTCTGCAACCTGCACCAGGTGGACCTGGCCCGGGAGTTCGGTGACCGCATCGTCGGCCTGGCCCATGGCCGGCTGGTGTTCGACAGCCAGCGCGAGGTCCTGGACGAGGCCTGCCTGCAACGCATCTACCCGCAGGCCGAGCGCCAGTCCGATGCCAGCCAGAACCCGGTGGCGGTGCCCTGTATGCAGATTGGCGGAGGAGTCGCCTGATGAACCGACAACCCACCCCTTACCAGTGGTTGGTCAACACCCCCGACACCCCGCGTGGCTGGATCGTCACCGGCGCCTGGGTGCTGCTGGCCGTGACCCTGCTGCACTGGAGCGCCCAGGGCACCCAGTTGAGCTGGCGCGAGCTGAGCAACGGCTTGCCGCAGATCGGCGACTTTCTGGCCCGCTCGATGCCGCCTGACCTGAGCATCCTGCCAAGGTTGTGGCAACCGGCCGTCGAGACCCTGCAGATCGCCCTGTGGGGTACGTTGCTGGGGATCGTCTTCGCCATCCCGCTGGCGTTCCTGGCGGCGCGCAACCTGCAAGGCAATGGCTGGCTGTATGCCGGCACCCGGCAAACCCTGAACGTGATCCGCAGCATCAACGAGCTGATCCTGGCGCTGGTGTTTGTCTCGGCGGTGGGCCTTGGGCCATTTCCCGGCGTGCTGGCCCTGGCGCTGCACGGGGTGGGCATGCTCGGCAAGTTCTTTGCCGACAGCATCGAGGAGATCGACCAGGGGCCGATAGAAGCCTTGCAAGCCACGGGCGCGCGGCCGTTGCAGGTGATCGTGTTTGGCGTGATCCCCCAGGTGATCACCGCCTGGATCGCGGTGGTGCTGTACCGCTTCGAGGTCAACCTGCGCTCGGCAACGGTACTGGGCATGGTCGGGGCAGGGGGGCTGGGGTTTGAACTGGTCAGCAGCCTGAAACTGTTCAAGTACCAGGAAACCGCCACCTGCATCATCGTCATCACCCTCATGGTGGTGGCCGCCGACCTGGTCTCCAGCCGTTTGCGCCGTCGTATCCAGGGCGACAGCCGCCACTGAGTCACCCCCACGTTTCTATCCATGTTGACTGGCGAGCCAGGGCCCGACACGGCCCGGCTTCGCCTGCGATTTACTGTTTTGTCGGGAGTCGTCGTTGTGCAAAGGGTTACTGCCATTTCTGTTATCGGTTCAGCCGATGCAAGCCTTGAATCATTCGATTTGAGCCAAGGCGACGCGGCCATGACTATGTCCCCAGCCAAAACAACAACAAAGGGAACCGCCATGCCTGCCTACTTCCATAATCCGGTGGCCACTTGCTTCGGCAGCGGCAGCCTCAGCCGTATCAGCGACCTGACCGCAGGTCAGCAGGTCGCCCTGGTGACCTTTCCCGAGGCGCGCGCCCTGGGCTTGATCGACCAGGTGCAGGCCCTGCTGGGCGAGCGCCTGTGCCATGTGGTCGAGGACGTACAACCCAATCCGGACGTGGCGCAACTGCGCACCACCTACGAGCGTTTCTGGGCCGAGGCCGGCGATTGCCAGACTGTCATTGCCCTGGGCGGCGGCAGCGCCATCGACACCGCCAAGGCGCTGATCGTGGGTACCGAATCGGGGCAGTTCGATGAACTGCTGCACCTGCTGGCCCTCGGTCAGCCGTTCACACCGGCGCGCTGCAAGGCCTTGATCGCTGCACCCACCACGGCCGGGACCGGCAGCGAAGTGACGCCGTGGGCGACCATCTGGGACAGCGCCGCGCAGAAGAAGTATTCCCTGCACCTGGACTGCACCTGGCCCAAGGCAGCAATCGTCGATCCCGACCTGATGCTCACCGTGCCGGCCGGGGTGACGGTATCCACCGGGCTGGATGCCCTGTCCCATGCGCTGGAAGCGATCTGGAACGTCAACGCCAACCCGCTCTCCGATACCTTCGCGGTGTCGGCCATCGAAGACATCCTCGACTGCCTGCCCCGGCTGCAGCGCGACCTCGGCAACCGTGACCTGCGGGCGCGCATGGCGCTGGCCGCGCTCAAGGCCGGCATGGCGTTCTCCAACACCAAGACGGCGCTGGCGCATTCGATCTCCTACGAAATGACCCTGCGCCACGGCGTGCCCCACGGCATTGCCTGCTCCTTTTCGCTGCCGCTGGTGCTGGGCCTTGCCTGGGGCCGCGACGGTGGCCGCGACCGCACCCTGCAGCGGGTGTTCGGCCCGGACCTGGACCAGGCCCGCTCGCGCTTGCGCACCTTCCTGCACAGCCTCGGGGTCAAGACCGACTTTGCCGACTATGGCGTCGATGCCGACGAGGCCCAGGCGATGATCGCTCACGCCCTGCAGGGCGCCCGGGGCAAGAACTTCATCGGCGCCAGCGCCGCCTGAAATTCGTTTCCCAACGTAGTGAGCACCCTGTAGGGTCGCTCTGTTTCCTGTTGCACCAACCAAGAGTGCCGTAACGCGGGCTGTGGCTCGCGCTAGCGAACAAAAAAGGAAATCACCATGAATCGTGCCGAAAGTCTGTCCGGTCTGGCTGTCCCTGCGTCACCGTTTCGCACCGCGCAATGGCGAATGCTGCTGGCGGCAATGTTCTGCTACCTGTTTTTCTACACCGGCAGGCAAACCTTCGGGTTCGCCATTCCGGGCATCCAGGCCGAGTTCGGCCTGAGCAAGGAAACCCTCGGCTGGGCCTCCACCGCCATGCTCTGGGCCTATGCCATCGGCCAGGCCATCAACGGCAACCTGGCAGACAAGTTCGGCGGCCGGCGGATCATGAGCCTGGGCGCGGTGCTCTCGTGCGCGGCGAACTGGGTCACCAGTTTTGCCGGTGGCTTCATGAGCCTGATCCTGCCCTGGGGCGTGAACGGCTACTTCCAGGCCCTGGGCTGGGCGCCGGGCAGCCGCTTGCTGTCGAACTGGTGGAGCGCCGGCGAGCGTGGCCGGGTGTATGGCTTCTATGTATTCGCCGCCGGCTGCGCCTCGGTGCTGTCGTATGTCACCTCGGTGGTGGTGCTCGAAGTGCTGCACCTGGAGTGGCGCTGGATCTTCCGCCTGCCGGTGCTGCTGATGCTGGCCGGTGGCGTCGTCTTCTACCTGGTGGCCCGTGAACGTCCGCAGGACATGGGCTTCAAGCCGCTGGACGACACCGGGGTGGCCAACGCCGAAGACAAGAACCATGAGGTCGGTCACGAAAGCGAAGAGAGCTCGGCGCAGCGCTACAAGGCCGTGCTCAAGAACGTCCGCCTGCTGATCGCTGCGGTGTCCCTGGGCTTTCAGAACGCGGCGCGCTACGGCCTGATCGTCTGGGTGCCGGTGCACTTTCTCGGTGCCGACTGGAAGTCGGGGCAGAGCTTCATCGACCCCAAATGGATCACCGTGGCCCTCCCGGTGGGCATGGCGGTGGGGGCGCTGAGCAATGGCTGGGTCTCGGACAAACTGTTCGGCTCCAAGCGCTACCTGGCGATCATGCTCTATATGTTCCTCGGTGCCCTGACCAGCCTGTGGATGTGGAGCCTGCCGGCCCACAGCACCGTGGGCCTGGTGGCCTTGTTCCTCTGCGGCTTCTTCGTCTATGGCCCGGCGTCGAGCTTCTGGGCACTGTGCCCGGACCTGGTCGGCGCCAAGCGTGCGGGCACTGCCACGGGGGTGATGAACTTCTCGTCCTACCTGTTTGCCGGCCTCGCCGAGCCGCTGATCGGCCGGATGCTCGACACCACGGGCAACACCTCGCTGATCTTCATCGTCGTCACCGCCAGTTGCCTGTGCAGTGCCGTGGTGGCGCTGTTCGTGCGGCGCTGATCATCTAACCTAGAACCGACTCCAGGAACGGAAGCTGCTCATGTACCAGTACCACAAATGGTTACGTTCATTTCACGCGGTGGCCAAGACCGGCAGCTTCACCTTGGCCGCCGAGTACCTGAGTGTCGGCCAGCCTACCGTCAGTGAGCAGGTGAGCACCCTGGAGAAAAAGTTTTCCGTCGAACTGTTCCACCGCCGTGGTCGCTACATCGAACTGAGCGCGGCGGGGCACAAGCTGTATGACATCACCCAGGGCCTGTTCGGCCAGGAGGATGAAGCGGTGCAACTGCTGCAGCGCTTCAGCCAGCGCAAGCAAGGCATGTTGCGCATTGGTGCGGTATCGCCACCGATTGCCATGAGCCTGACCTACAGCCTGATGCAGCAGTACCCGGACATCGACCTGAACACCTCGTTCACCACCGAGGCGCAAACCCTGGAGCGGCTCTACGCCTTTGATATCGACGTGGCGATCCTGGCGCTGTCGGCCTTCGACCAGCGCCTGAGCACCCACCTGTATCGGACAGTGCCGATCCTGGCGGTGGTGCGCGACGACCACCCCTGGGCGCACCAGGCGCAGGTCAGCGTGCATGAAATCAGTGGCCAGCGGCTGGTACTGCGTGAAGCGGCTTCGCGGACCCGGCAATTGGTGGAAGAAGGCTGCCAGCGTTATGGCGTGACCCTGGACTGCGCCATGGAACTCAACAGCCGCGAGGCCATTGTGCACGCGGTGGTGCAGGGCATCGGCATCGGCTTTGTCGCTGCCGTGGAGTACGCCGACCGTCCTGGCACCAAGGCCGTGTCCTTTATCGAGGCGCCGTTTCACATCAGCTACTACCTGTGTTGCCTGGCGATACGACGCAATCGCCCGATCATCGCCGAACTGTTCGACGCCGCCGCGCCCCCGGACAGCTAGGCCCGTTTACACCTGGCCCATCGACAACGCCTTGCGTGCAAGGCGCGGCCGCTCTCATCCTTGAAAAACCGGAGAATCACCATGCACTATCAGAACCCTCAACGCCTGCAAGCGGTCGTCCTGGACTGGGCGGGCACCGTGGTCGACTTTGGCTCGTTCGCGCCGACCCAGATCTTCGTCGAAGCCTTTGCCGAGTTTGGCGTGGACGTCTCCCTGGAAGAAGCCCGCGGCCCCATGGGCATGGGCAAGTGGGACCACATCCGCACCCTGTGCGACCTGCCGCAGATTGCCGAGCGCTATCGCCGGGTGTTCGGCCGCACCCCCAGCGATGACGACGTCACCGCCCTCTACAACCGCTTCATGCCGCTGCAGATCGAAAAAATCGCCGAGCATTCGGCGTTGATCCCGGGGGCTTTGCAGGCCATCGCCAGCCTGCGTGAGCAAGGCCTGAAGATCGGCTCGTGCTCGGGCTACCCGAAAGTGGTGATGGACAAAGTGGTGGAACTGGCCGCGCGCAATGGCTACGTCGCCGACCACGTGGTGGCCACCGACGAAACCCCCAACGGCCGTCCGTGGCCGGCCCAGGCCCTGGCCAACGTCATCGCCCTGGGCATCGACGACGTGGCGGCCTGTGTGAAAGTGGACGATACCTGGCCGGGCATCCTTGAAGGCCGCAAGGCGGGCATGTGGACCGTGGCCCTGACCTGTTCGGGCAATGCCCTGGGGTTGTCGTACGAAGCCTACAAAGCCTTGCCGCTGGAAACCCTGGAACAGGAACGTGCCCGTATCGGCCGGATGTTCGAAGCCTCGCGCCCGCATTACCTGATCGACACCATCGCCGAATTGCCGGCGGTGATCGATGACATCAATGCGCGGCTGGCGCGCGGGGAGATGCCGCAGGCGCGATCTGCCTGACCCATCCCATCGCGGGGCAAGCCCGCTCCTACCGGTAGGAGCGGGCTTGCCCCGCGATGATGGCTGCCCCGTGTAGCCGCTGGCGACAGCCTGCGATCGACCGCGCAGCGGTCGCGCTGCTGAGCAAGGCAGTGCTCCCGAAGCAACTTCCCCCCCATCTGGCCCGCTATGTGCTTTGTTCCCTGCATCGAATGCTGATCAATTGGTCAAACCTCTCGTAAAACCCGAGGCCCGACCGATCCATCAAGCATGTCGGACTCCGTATTTACAGGGATCAGATGCATGACGCTTGCCCAGCCACTGGACCTCACTGCCCACAGCACCGGCTGGAGCGCCGAACTGATGCTGCGCTTCGTACGCCGTGGGCAAAAGACCTGTATTGGTGCGCGGCGACATTTTGGTCCTCTTTTGGTGCAGCGCCCGTTCTACCCCGAAGGCGCCCCGTGCCACGTTTATGTGCTGCATCCGCCCGGCGGGGTGGTCGGTGGCGACACCTTGGTGCTCGACGTGCACCTCGACCCCGGTAGCCATGCGCTGCTGACCATGCCCGGGGCCACCAAGTTCTACCGCAGCAACGGCCAGACCTCGACCCTCGACCAGCACTTTCACCTGGCCGCCGACAGCGTGCTGGAGTGGCTGCCTCAGGGCAGCATCTGCTTCCCCGGTGCGCGCGTGCGCCTTGAAAACCGCTTCAGCCTCGAACCCGGTGCGCGACTGCTGGCCTGGGAAACCCTGTGCCTGGGCCGACCGGTAATGAACGAGCCTTTCAGCCACGGCGCCTTGGACAGCCGCCTGCAGATCGACGTGCCCGACGACCCCGGCCTGCATGAACGTCTGCGCATCGAAGGTGGCCAGCTGCAAAAGCTGGGCGGCTATCCACTGCAAGCCACTTTCTGTGCCTACCCGGCCAACGACGCGGTGCTCGAACAGACTCGCCGCCTGATCGAGGACCTCGACGTTCCCGCGGGGGCGACCTTGCTCGGGCAATTGCTGGTGGTACGCCTGCTGGACCACGACAACCAACGCCTGCAACTCACCCTGCAGCGGATCTGGCATGCCTTGCGACCCGAAGTGGTCGGCCTGGCGCCATGCCCGCCGCGTATCTGGGCCACTTGAGAGAACGCCATGGAGCTGACCCCGCGAGAGAAAGACAAACTGCTGCTGTTCACCGCCGCCTTGCTTGCCGAGCGCCGGTTGGCCCGCGGCCTGAAGCTCAATTACCCGGAGGCGGTGGCGCTGATCAGTGCCACGGTGATGGAGGGTGCCCGTGACGGGCGCACGGTCGCCGAGCTGATGAACCTGGGCCGCGAAGTGCTCAGCCGCGACCAGGTCATGGAAGGCGTGAGTGAAATGATCCCCGACGTCCAGGTCGAAGCCACCTTTCCCGACGGCACCAAGCTTGTGACCGTGCATGACCCGATTGTCTAGGAGCGCAGCATGATCCCCGGAGAAACACAGGTCGCCGATGGCGACATCGAGCTCAATGTGGGCTACGCGCGGACCACCGTCACCGTGGCCAATCACGGCGACCGGCCGGTGCAGGTCGGCTCGCACTACCACTTCTACGAGGTCAACGACTGCCTGGTGTTCGAGCGCGAGGCCACCCTGGGCCTGCGCCTGGACATCGCTGCCGGCACCGCCGTGCGCTTCGAGCCCGGTCAGGCGCGGACCGTGACCCTGGTGCCGTACGCCGGCAAGCGTGAGGTCCATGGCTTTCAAGGCAAGGTGATGGGCAGGCTGGAGGGGCGTGGATGAGCCGTATTTCCCGACGCGCCTACGCCGACATGTTCGGCCCCACCGTGGGCGACCGCGTACGCCTGGCCGACACCGAGCTGTGGGTGGAGGTTGAGAAGGACTTCACGATCTACGGCGAAGAGGTCAAGTTCGGCGGCGGCAAGGTCATCCGCGACGGCATGGGCCAGGGCCAGATGCTCGCGGCCGTGGCCATGGACCTGGTGCTCACCAACGCACTGATCATCGACCACTGGGGCATCGTCAAGGCGGACATCGGCATCAAGAACGGGCGCATCGTCGGCGTCGGCAAGGCCGGCAACCCCGATGTGCAGCCCGGCGTGACCCTGCCCATCGGCCCCGGTACCGAGGTGATCGCCGCCGAAGGCAAGATCGTCACCGCTGGCGGCATCGACTCGCACATCCACTTCATTTGCCCGCAGCAAGTGGAAGAGGCGCTGACCTCCGGCATCACCACCTTCATCGGCGGCGGCACCGGGCCGGCTACCGGCACCAACGCCACCACCTGCACCTCCGGGCCCTGGTACCTGGCACGCATGCTCCAGGCCGCCGACGAGCTGCCGATCAACATCGGCCTGCTGGGCAAGGGCAACGCCTCGCAACCCGAGGCGCTGCGCGAGCAGGTCCGCGCCGGTGCCGTGGGCCTGAAGCTGCACGAGGACTGGGGCTCGACCCCGGCGGCCATCGACTGCTGCCTGACGGTGGCCGAGGAGCTGGACGTGCAGGTGGCCATCCACACCGACACCCTCAATGAGTCCGGCTGTGTCGAGGACACCCTGGCGGCCATCGGCGACCGCACCATCCACACCTTCCACACCGAAGGGGCCGGCGGCGGTCATGCGCCGGACATCATCCGTGCCGCCGCCTTTGCCAATGTGCTGCCGTCGTCCACCAACCCGACCTTGCCGTACACCATCAACACCGTGGACGAGCACCTGGACATGCTCATGGTCTGCCACCACCTGGACCCGAGCATCGCCGAGGACGTGGCCTTTGCCGAGTCGCGCATCCGCCGCGAGACCATCGCCGCAGAAGACATCCTCCACGACATCGGTGCCTTCTCCATGACCTCGTCCGACTCCCAGGCCATGGGCCGGGTCGGGGAGGTCGTGCTGCGCACCTGGCAGGTCGCCGACCAGATGAAGCGTCGCCGCGGGCCGCTGGCACCCGACAGCCACTACAGCGACAACTTCCGGGTCAAGCGCTTCATTGCCAAGTACACCATCAACCCGGCACTGACCCACGGCATTGCCCACGAAGTGGGCTCGGTGGAGGCCGGCAAGCTGGCCGACCTGGTGCTCTGGGCCCCGGCGTTTTTCGGGGTCAAGCCTGCACTGGTGATCAAGGGCGGGATGATCGCGATGGCGCCCATGGGCGACATCAACGGCTCGATTCCGACCCCGCAGCCGGTGCACTACCGACCGATGTTCGGTGCCCTGGGTGCGGCGCGCAATGCCACGCGCATGACCTTCCTGTCGCAGTCGGCGGTGGCGCGCGGCGTTCACCATGAGTTGGGCCTGCGCAGCCTGATCGGTATCGCCCGCGGCTGTCGCACGGTGCGCAAGGGCGACATGGTCCACAACGGCCTGCTGCCGATGATCGAGGTGGATTCGCAAACCTACGAGGTGCGTGCCAACGGCGAGCTGCTGGTGTGCGAGCCGGCCACGGTGCTGCCGATGGCGCAACGTTATTTTCTGTTTTGAAGGAGCGAGCATGATTCTTTTGACCCGTCGGGTCACCGACGCCGAGCACGTCAGTGGCACCGTCACCTTGAGCCTGGATACCCGCATCAAGAGCCGCGTGCGCGTCACCCTCGATGATGGCCGTGAAGCCGGGCTGATGCTCGAGCGTGGGCAACTGCTGCGTGGCGGCGAGCTGTTGGCGGCGGAGCTGGGAGGGGAGGTGATCCGCGTGCTGGCCGCCGCCGAGCAGGTATCCACCGTGCGCTGCGCCGACCCCTTGCTGCTGGCGCGGGCCAGCTACCACTTGGGCAATCGCCACGTGCCGCTGCAGATCGAAGCCGGATTCGTGCGCTACCAGCACGACCATGTGCTGGACGAAATGGTCCGCGGCCTGGGCCTGGAGGTGCTGGTGGAGCAGGCGCCGTTCGAGCCTGAGGCCGGTGCGTACCAGAGTGCGCCGCACAGCCATGGGCATACCGACCACCCCTTCGTGCGCGTCGCTCACCACTGATTTCTTATAAGGAGATACCCCCGATGAAAACTTTCCTGGCACTGGCCTTGCTGCTGCTCGCGGTCCCTGCGTTCGCCCACCCGGGGCACGACACCCATCCCTTGCAGGACGGCTTGCTGCACCCGCTCACCGGCCTTGATCACCTGTTGATGCTGCTGGGCACGGGCGTGCTGGCAGCGCTGACCGGACGCACCCTGGCGTTGCCGTTGCTGACCCTGGCCGCGATGTTCGGCGGCGCCTTGCTGGGCTATCTGTTCGGCGGCGTGATCGGCATGGAGCCGATGATCATCGGCTCGTTGCTGGTGGCTGGCGCCGCGTTGTTGCTGCCGCGCCGCCAGGTGTTGCTGGCCCTGGCCATGCCGGTGTTCGCCTTGTTCCATGGCTGGGCCCACGGCGTTGAGGCCAGCCCCGGGGCGTTCTGGATGTTCAGTGCAGGCTTTGTGACCGTCAGCGGTCTGCTGTTGCTGGCAGGCTTTGCCGCTGGCTGCCTGCTGCGCCGCCATGCCGGCCTGCAAAAAGCCTTCGGTGGCGGCCTGCTGGCCGGCGCCGCACTGGTACTGGCCGGCTGATGAGTACCGAGCTGAAGCTGCTGCGCCTGCTGCAGCTGGCCAGCCCCAACTTGCCGGTGGGTGGCTTTACCTATTCGCAGGGGCTGGAGTGGGCGGTGGAGGCGGGCTGGGTGCAGGGCGCCGAGGGCTTTCGTCAGTGGCAGCGGCAGCAGCTGGACGACACCCTTGGCTGCCTCGACTGGCCGGTGCTGGCCCGCCTGTACCGGGCCTGCCGCGAGGACGATGCGCAGGCATTCTTGCGCTGGAGCCGGTTCCTGCTGGCCAACCGCGAAACCGCCGAACTGCGCCTGGAGGAGCGCCAGCGCGGCATGGCCCTGGCCCGGCTGCTCGATGGCTGGCAGCTGTGCCAGGCGCCCGCGTGGCGGTCGAGCCTGGCCCTGAGTCAGCTGGGCGGCATGGCCTGGCTGGGGGCGCACTGGGACATTCCGTTGCACGACCTGGCCCTGGGGCTTGGCTTCACCTGGCTTGAAGGGGCGGTGATGGCCGGGGTCAAGCTGGTGCCGTTCGGCCAGCAAGCGGCCCAAAGCCTGCTGCGAGACCTGTGCGCCGAGCTGCCTTTGGTGCTGGAACGCGCCCTTGATTTACCCGATGAGCAACTCGGCGGCGGCCTGCCACTGCTGGCCATTGCTTCGGCGCGTCACGAAACCCAATACACCCGATTGTTCCGATCCTGAGGAAAACCCCATGCAAAGCTACCAGCAACCCCTGCGCGTCGGTGTCGGCGGCCCGGTGGGTTCCGGCAAGACCGCACTGCTCGAAGCCCTGTGCAAAGCCATGCGCGACCACTACGAAATCGCCGTGGTGACCAACGACATCTACACCAAGGAAGACCAGCGCATCCTCACCGAAGCCGGCGCCCTGGCGCCGGAGCGTATCGTCGGCGTGGAAACCGGCGGCTGCCCGCACACCGCCATTCGCGAGGATGCCTCGATGAACCTGGCGGCGGTGGAGGAGCTGGCGCGTAAGTTCGGCAACCTCGAAGTGATCTTCGTCGAGAGCGGTGGCGATAACCTGAGCGCCACCTTCAGCCCGGAACTGGCCGACCTTACCGTTTATGTGATCGATGTGGCCGAAGGGGAGAAGATCCCGCGCAAGGGCGGGCCGGGCATCACCAAGTCGGATTTCCTGGTGATCAACAAGATCGACCTTGCGCCCTACGTCGGCGCCTCCCTTGAGGTGATGGAAAACGACACCCGGCGCATGCGCCCCGAGCGGCCCTGGACCTTCACCAACCTCAAGACCGGGCAGGGCCTGCAGCGGGTCATCGACTTCATTGTCGAGCGCGGCATGCTCAAGGCAGTCGAGGGCTGACGGCGGGGCCGCAGGTGCGGCCCCGTGTGTGATCAGATCAGTAGTCCAGCCACTCCAACGGCCCGATGAGCTGCTTCTTGAGGATGCGCATGAGCACAAAGCTGATCACTTCGATGTTGTTGTCGAAGGAGCCGTGGGTCGCCGGGATTTGCTGGCCGTCGCGTGTGGTTCTCACCCAGGGTGAAGGCCACACACGCAGGCGGTCAGGCTTGGTTGGCCAGTTGGCCAGCCACTGCTGAATCGCCGGCAGGGCGCTGGCCTCCCATTGATCCTTGTCGTTGGCGAAGTGCGGGTCCAGTGCCCGGGCCATGCCCAGCAGGGGTTGTTTGCGCACATCCTCCAGCGCTCGCGACACCAGGTACAGCAGCGACTTGCCGTAGGCGGGAAAGTCCGGTGTCGGCAGGCCATCGGCTTTCTCGTCTTCGTCTCTGAGGACGTCGAGCCAGAGCTGCTCCAGGCTCAGCACGCCGTTGGCATGCGCCTTGAGGTAGTGCTCGAGGGCAAATGCGCTGGAGCAGGCTGCGGCAAACAACTCGCAGCTTTGTACCTTCAATGGCGTGGGCGTGCTCCTGCCCAGCAGATCGAGTAGATGGCCGAGCAGGATGGACCCTGCCGAGTGGCCCACCAGATGCAGCTCCAGCCTGGCACCCTGGGTTTGCAGCTCAGCGGCCAGGCTTTGCAGCGTCCTGCCGACCAGATCAAGCCCATGCCCGGGCAGGCTGCTGTCGCGGGCATTGCTGCGCATTTGCGTCCAGATCCCGGTGCCCAGCACATGGGCGAGCGCTTCGATGGCGCGGTCCTTGCCCTCGGCGATCAGGTCGTCCACGCCACTGACCCGCTCGTCAGCACCGAACAGTTTGCGCAGCCAGTCCTCTGCCATGTTGGCCAGGGTCTCGCCCGGGCCGGTCTTCCAGGTCATGAACAGCGGATAGATACCGTTGGCCAGAAAGTAGGGGGCCAGCACCCGAATGCGCTGGATCGACGCGTCCTGAGCGTTCAGCCCACCGTGTGCGTAGAGCACCACGCGCAGGACCTTTTTGTCTGCCTGAGTCTTCAGCCAGGCCAGTGGCCGTTCGTGCATCACTTCCTGGACCAGGCCGGCGCGATCCAGCGGGCCACGGGTGAAGTCGGTGGGGACTATCTCACCGTCGTTGCCGGTCACCAGGGTGAGCTCATAGGCGCGCGAGGTGCTGACCGGCTGATACCGAGGTTCATTGAAGGGATGGTCGAAGGGCCAGGGGTCGTCCACAGGGTTGGCCGGCACCCTGGCGGACCGATCAAGCCCGGTCAGCGAACGCCCCGAGCCCACGCGAAAGGCCGAGGACACCTGATTGCGCAAGTCCGAGACGCCGGCCTTGAGTTTCGTCGGGTCCGACAATTGCTGCGGCACCCCGAGCGCGCAGGCCCAGGCATCGGTGCCGTAGATCACCCAATCCTCGTAAGACAGGATGGCAAACCCCGAACGCCCCCAGCGGGTGCCCCAGGAGTTCTGCACCACGAAGCCGCGGCGGTCGTAGCCGACAATGGCAAAGGCGTGCCCGCCGAGCACCCCGGGCGATTGCGGGGGCGGGATGACCGGCAGGCTGTCGAGGTCCTTCGGCACGGCGCTGGAGCGCTTGTGCATGAGCGCTTCCCAGCCGTCATGCACGCTGGCCGACACATAGACGGCGCCGATGTTCAGAACCGCCGCCTGCAGGTCCACCACGGCGTTGCGATTGATGCGGTAGTAAACGCCCAGCGGGCGTCCGGCCGCATCGGTGTCCCAGTGGGGCTGCGGGCGAATGAAACCCTGGGTGGAAAACGGCCAGTGCGTCGCGCTGCACACCCCGTGCTTGTGCCAGCCCTTGAGCGCGCCGCGACAACTTGAACCCTGGTAGTCATCGCCCGGCCATTCATCGTAGCGACGGGCCAGTTCGTACAGCATGCGCGGGCTGACCGATTCAAAGTTGCCCTTGCTGCCCAGCGCCAGGTGCTGGAGCCATAGCAGGTAGTTGACCACGCAGGCCAGGCCGAAGCCGGTACAGGCACCTTCAGCGCCCTGGTCCAGCACCAGCCCCTGGGCGACGTAGCTCTTGAGGTACAGGGCCAGATCGGTCTGCGCCGGCCAGCACGGCGGCAGCGAGCGCAGGGGCGGGGCGTAGGGCAGGTCACGAAAGTCCAGGCGATCAGGGCGGGCGTCGAACAAACGGCCGGCGATGGGGGTGCGGTTGACGGCAGGCTTGGGTGAGGGGGATTTGACGGTGCCGGCTTTTGGCTTGGTCATGGGCTGGCTCTCCATGGAGAAACCGGGGTGGCGGGCAGGGGCCTCGAGCGGGCCCCTGCACCTGAAGTGAATCTTCAACCCTTGAGCGTAGCCATATCAATCACGAAGCGGTACTTCACATCGCCGGCAATCATCCGCTCGTAGGCTTCATTGATGTGGCGGATATCGAGCATCTCGATGTCGCAGCGAATATCGTGCTCGGCGCAGAAGGTCAGCACCTCCTGGGTTTCTTTGATACCGCCGATCAACGAGCCGGCCAGGACACGGCGCTTCATCACCAGGTTGGCCGCGTGCAGGGCAGGGTCCACCGGTTCGATCAGGCCCACCAGGATGTGCACGCCATCGAACTTCAGGGTCTGCAGATAAGGGTTCAGGTCGTGCTGGACCGGGATGGTGTCGAGCAGGAAATCGAACTGTTCGGCCGCCGCCTGCATTTGCTCGGGATCGGTGGAGACGATCACATGGTCGGCACCCTGGCGACGCGCTTCCTCGGCCTTGCTGGCGGAACGGGTGAACAGCGTGACTTCCGCCCCCATGGCCTTGGCGAACTTGATGCCCATGTGCCCCAGGCCGCCCATGCCCAGAATGCCCACACGATCGCCGGGCTTGACCCCGTAGTGCTTGAGCGGCGAGTAGGTGGTGATGCCGGCGCAGAGGATCGGCGCGGCGCCGGCCAGGTCCAGGGCTGCCGGGATGCGCAGCACGAAGCGCTCGCTGACCACGATGCTGTTGGAGTAGCCGCCCATGGTGTTGCTGCCGTCGATACGGTCCGGGGTGGCGTAGGTCATGGTCGGGCCTTCGAGGCAGTACTGCTCAAGGTCCGCCCGGCAGGCTTCACAGTGCTGGCAGGAATCGACCATGCAGCCGACACCGACGTTGTCGCCGACCTTATAGCGGCTGACGCTGTCGCCTACCGCCGTGACCCTGCCGACGATTTCATGGCCGGGCATCAGCGGGTACACGGCGATGCCCCATTCATTGCGGGCCTGGTGGATGTCCGAGTGGCACACGCCACAGTAGAGAATCTCGATGTCCACATCATCGGCGCGCAGGGCGCGGCGCTGGAAGCTCATGGGCGCCAGGGGCGCGGTGGGGGACTGGGCGGCGTAACCGATTGCTGTGTACATGGAAACCTCGGTAAAACGTTTAAGCGGATAAGTGGGCGCATTGTCCGCAGGGGCAGGGGTACTGCCCACCGTCATTCCTCCGCCAGTCATGCCTAAAGCTCCGGAGTTGTGCGGGGCTTGCACACAGGTGGCCGCCAAGCTGCGATCATGGCAGTGTCTATTCCTCCGTCCTGGTTTTCCATGCAGCTGACTTGCCACGTTGATGCCAACGCCAACCTTTGCGCCTTGATCCGCACCCTCGCCGTGCGTCCGGGCTTCGTCGACACCCACGTACCCCAGGTGCAGGTGCTCTCGGCCAGTCACTACGTCGCCAGCAGTCCACAGATCTATGAGCCCAGCCTGATGATCCTCGCTCAAGGCAGCAAACTGGCGCGCCTGGGGCCACGGACCCTGGAATACGGTGCGGGTCATTATCTGGTGCAGGCGTTGTCGGTGCCGTTCATGTGCGAAACCTTCGCCACCGCGCAGGCGCCGCTGCTGGGGGTTTCGGTGGCAATCGACCGTCTGGTGCTGGGGGAGTTGGTGCAGAGCATGGGCTCGCCGGCCGACCACCCGATCAAGGCACAGACACCGGAGTCGATGACCTCGGCGGTGCTGGATGACGCCATGCGCGACAGCGTCGAGCGCTTGCTGCGTTGCCTGCAGGACCCCCTCGACAGCCAGGTGATGGGCGCGGCCCGTGTGCGGGAGGTGTTGTACGTGGCCTTGCGCGGGCCACAAGCGGGGGTTTTGCGGGCGCTGGTCGAGCAGCAAGGGCATTTTGCGCGTATTGCCGCGGCACTGAACCACTTGCGCGAACACTATGCCGAGCCTTTGAGTGTCGAGGCGCTGGCCAATTGCGCCAACATGAGCGCCTCGACGTTTCATGAGCATTTCAAGCGCAGTACGTTGTTGTCGCCGATGCAGTATCTGAAGCGGCTGCGCTTGCTCAAGGCCCAGCAGATGTTGATTGGTGAAGGGCTGGGGGTGGCGCAGGTGGCGCATCGGGTGGGGTATCAGAGCACGTCGCAGTTCAGCCGCGAATACAAGCGTCATTTCGACCGCAGTCCCGGCGAAGAACAACCTTATTTGTAGGAGCGGGCTTGCCCCGCGATGGCCCCCGAGTCGTGCACATTGGGTAGGACCATCACCGGCCTCGCGATGAGGTGTTGGTGTTGGTGGTCTTATCCATTGGCTGTGGTGACGCTGAATCACCTTTGCGCCCTTACGGCGCCTTACTTTGGCAAACGCCCCAAAGTAAGCAAAGGGCTTGCCCCACCAGGGGCTCTGCGCTGCGCTTCGAGTCCCCTCACTACGGTGTCGCTACGGGGCATTGCGACTGCTTTGCAGTCGATCGCAGCCTCGTTCCTCGACAGCGGCTACAACCCAGCCCCTGTAGCCGCTGGCGACAGCCTGCGATCGGCCGCACAGCGGCCGCAATTCAGGCGACATTGTTTCGGTTGGCTTGCCCGGTGAAGGCCCTCGAGTCGTGCACCTCCGTTCGGCCTTTCTGGTTGACGGGGCGGGTAGATCAAAAGCCAGATCAAGATCAAGAGCACAATTCGCTGCGCTCTTGCTGGTCTGTGGCGTTCTCACAGGCTGCGCCGTACCTGACGGGATGGCGACTGCTTTGCAGTCGATCGCAGCCTCGTTCCTCGGCAGCGGCTACAACCCAGCCCCCTGTAGCCGCTGGCGATAGCCTGCGATCGGCCGCACCGCGGCCGCAATCTAGGCGACTTTGTTTCAGTTGGCTTGCCCCGCGATCTGGCGGATGCGCTGGCTGTACCGGTCTCATCGCGGGGCAAGCCCGCTTCCTACAGGGGCCAGTGTATGGCCAGCCAGACGGTGGCTTGTGTGCTGTCTGTCCATTCCACCCGGTGCCGGCAGTGGGCCGGCAGTTCGATGCAGTCGCCCGGGCGCATTGTCCGTTCCGCGACCTCGTGCTCCAGGCGTAGCCCCGCCGAGCCGCTGAGGACCACGACCCATTCGTTCTGCGGCTGGTCATACCAGAAGCCCGGCGGGCTGGCCTGGCCGTAGGAGACAATGCGCTCGATGCGCAGTCCCGGGCGGCTGAGCAGGGTGTCGATGTGTTCCCGGCTGGTGTCCCCAGGCAGGGACGTGAACAGGTTCTCGAGCATGGTGGAATGCCTCTCGTCTGGCTTGGCATTGTGGTTTAAGGTGGCGTCTGCCTCTCATGATAGGGAAACATCATGAAACACTCGCTTTTGCAGCCCCTCGTTGCCGCGATGCTGATGGGCGCAGGCTTGCCGGCACTGGCAGCATTGCCCGGCGCGCCTTCTTATATCGACGATAGCGCTTACCCCGAGGCGGCCAAGCAGCGCATTCTGCCGCCGATGTTCGAGCAGGCGCTGACCAGCACGCGCTATATCGCCAAGGCGGATAACCCGCTGATTACCCAGGCCGAGGCCAGCGGTTTCAACCAGACCAGCAACTACGATGAAACCCGCGCTTACCTGACCAGGCTGGCGGCAGCGTCCGGTGGCAGTGTGGTGCTTCACGAGTTGCCGGAAAAAAGCGCCGAGGGTCACCCGATGGTGATGGCCATCGCCTCGCTTGAAGTCGACAAGTCGCCGGCAGGGCTCAACGATTCCGGCAAGCCGACGATCCTGGTCGAAGCCGAGATCCATCCCGGCGAGGCCAACGGCAAGGACGCCATGTTCATGCTGCTGCGCGACATGACCACGGGCGACAAGCCGCTGGCCAGTCTGCTGGCGAAGGTCAACATTCTGTTCATACCCACCGTCAACATCGACGGCGACCTGCGCCGCAGTGCCTACGGCCGGATCAACCAGAACGGCCCGCAGGAAACCGGCTGGCGGGTCAACGGCTTGAACTACAACCTCAACCGCGATTTCACCAAGCTCGACAGCGCCGAGATCCGCAACGTTGCCTGGGTGTTCAACACCTATGACCTGAGTTTTTTTGCTGACACCCATTCCACCGACGGCGCCATGTACCCCTACGACAGCTCCTATTGCCACAATGGCAATGGCTGGTCGCCGGCCAGCAGCGCCTGGATGGACACGGTCATGCGTGCGCCGGTGTACCAGGCCCTGGAGGCGGACGGCCATGTGGTGCACGAGTGCATCAGCCTGAACGACAACCAGGACCCGACCCAGGGCTACTACCCGTACCGCACCGACCTCGCGCGGTTTTCCAACCAGTACGGCGACATTCGCAATGTGCCGTCGATCCTGATCGAGCAGCATGCACTGCACCCGTACCAGACCCAGGTGCTGGGCAACTACGTGATGCTCAAGGGCATGATCCAGGTGATCGGTGACCAGTCGGCCTCGCTCAAAGAAGCCATCCGCCAGGACCGCGAGCGGCTTGAAACCCAGCAGGATGTGATCCTCACCTGGAAGCCAGGCAAGGCGCAGACCACACCGTTCACCGTGGGCGACTACCGCTACGAGCAGTCGCCGATCACCGGGGCCAAGACCATTGTCTGGAGCAACCAGCCCAAGAAGCTCACGGTGCCGGTCACCGGCAACACCGAGCCGGACCTGGTGGTCAAGCGCCCGCAACAATACGTGGTGCCAGCACAATGGCGCGAGGTGATTGCCCGCCTCAAGGCCCATGGCATTCAGATGACCACCCTGGACAAGCCCACCGCCATCGCGGTCACCCTCTATCGCATGGACCAGGTCAAGGTGGCCGGCGGGTTCGAGCCCGATCGCGCGCAGCCGAACCAGATTCCCGGCTATGAAGGGCGCCTGCCGGTCAGTGGCGTGGGCAAGCCGTTCGAGCGGCTGCAGACCTTCCCGGCGGGCTCGGTGGTGATCGACCTCGATCAGCCTCTGGGGGTGTTGGCGGTCAATTTGCTGTACCCGCAAAGCCCGGATTCGTTCTGGTCCTGGGGGTTCTTCAACTCGACCCTGGTGGTGGCCGAAGAACCCGAGGAGTACGTGATGGAGCCCATGGCGCGCAAGATGCTGGCCGAGAGCCCGGCACTCAAGGCCGAGTTCGAGAAAAAGCTCAAGGACGACAAGACCTTTGCCGCCAGCCCCGGTGCGCGTTTGCAGTGGTTCTACCAGCGCACGCCGTTTTATGACGTGAACGCGTTTGTGTACCCGGTCGGCACGGTGTACTGACCGATGCGTAGGAGCGGGCTTGCCCCGCGATGCGATGTGACGGCCTGATCGCTATCGCGGGGCAAGCCCGCTCCTACATGCGAAGATTTCAACAATAAGGAATAGCCGGCGTGGCAGTCGAAACAAGCCAGACACCGCTGTCGATGGCAACGCTCCAGGCGTTCAATCGTTGTGTGCTCCAGTTGGCCAGCCTGGCGCGCGAGGAGGGCGGCTCGCACTTTATCGCCGACGGCTTGCAGGCGTTTCGTGAACTGGTGCCGTTCGCTTCGGCCTGGTGGGGGGAGATGTCTGCAGGCGCTGCCAGCGTAGCGCCGCAAAGCTGGATGCACGGGCGTATCGATCTGCCCGATGCGTTCGCCGCCGAGTGGCGCCAGGTGGCCGGGGTCGACAGCTTTGCCCAGGACACATTGACCCGGGTGGGCAAGGTGGTGCGCGACAGCGAATTCACCGACCCGGTCGAAGCGGTCAATGTGTTTGCCCGCCGCTACGACCTCTACCACCTCATGAGCATTACCTTCGAGCTGCCCGAAAGCGGCCTGAATTTTTTTGTCTGCCTGTACCGGGGCGTTGACGATGTGGCGTTCGATGCCCAGGAGGAGGGCTTGTTTGCCGCTTTCTGCGATCACTTGCTGCAACTGTGGCGGTTCCAGGTGCAGGACATGATCCGGGTCGACACCGGCAACGGTGCCCGTGATTTCGGCGTGGCACGCCTGGATGGCAGCCTGTTGCACATCGGCGCACGCCTGTGTGCTGCAATCGAACGCGAGGTGCCGGGCTGGCACGGCTCGGTGCTGCCGTCTGCGGTGACCGCGCAGTTGCACAAGGTGCCCTGCGTGATGCGCCTGGGCCGCTGCGCCCTGACCCTGAGCCCCAATGCCGAGCATGTGATCCTGTCGCTGGAAGCGCCGCCGCCCGGTGTGGTGCTGGCGCCCCGCGAGCGCACGGCCGCGATGCTGTTCGCCGCGGGTCATTCCTACAAGGAAATCGCCCGCATCCTGTCACTGAGCCCGGCAACAGTGCGCACCTATCTGCGCAACTGCTACGCCCAACTGGGGGTCAAGAGCAAGGTGGAGCTGGGCTCTGCCTTGCGTGTCGGGCTTGCAGGGGGTGAGAAATCCGCCTGACCCTCCTCATTTGCAGAGGTCCGCTCTTTTGCGGCGCGCTATAGGGTGTGCCCAGCCCCGATAAAAACAAGAGAGCGTTCCAATGCAACGATTGATTCCCACCCTGTTGGCCACCACGCTGGCCGCTTGTTCTTTCCACGCACTGGCTGCCGCCGACCTCGTGCTGGTCAATGGCAAGGTGTACACCGCGGAACCTGGCCAGGGGCTGATGCAGGCGGTGGCCGTCAAGGACGGCAAGATCCTGCAAGTGGGCAGCGACGCCCAGATCAATGCGCTGGCCGATGCCCATACGCAACGCATCGACCTGGCCGGCAAGGTGCTGATGCCCGGCATGATCGACACCCACAGCCACCCGGTGGTCGCGGCGTTCGACAGCCTGGGTGCCAACCTGCAAGACGAAGAAAAACCACTGCCCGAACTTGAGCAGTGGATTCTGGCCGAGGTCAAGGAGGGGCGCGGGCGAGCCGGGGATGTGATCAGTATTGCCGGGGTGAGCTCGGCCTATTGGGAGCAAAGCCGCGAGCTGGGCCAGGTGTTCAACCAGGGGCGCTGGGTGGACCAGCCGCTGGTGCTGAGCGGTATCGACGGCCACACCGGCTGGGCCAACAACGCCATGCTCAAGCGCCTGAACATCGACGCGGCGCGGGTCAAGGGCATGTCCGAGCAGGACCGCAGCTACGTCGGCCACGACGCCGACTTCACCCCCAACGGCTACTTCTCCGAGTCGCGCTGGGATCAGGTGCGCAGCCAGATTCCCCCGGCCAGTGAAGAGGTCATGATCAAGGCTGCCCGCGAGGCGGTGCGGATCAATAACCAGTATGGGGTCACGGCCTGGATGGACGCCGCCTCGAACGCCGGTAGCGGCGACTCGCTGTTTGATTTCAAGGCGACCGAACAGAGTGTCGGCGTGCTGCCGCTGTACCGTGCCCTGGCCGAGAAGGGCGAGCTCAATGCCCACGTTGCCGCCTTGATGATCGCCAACCCCAAGAGCCGCCCCGCCGACCTTGAAGTGCTGGCCAAGGTGATTAAACAGTTCGACGGTGTGCCCAACCTGAGCTTCCCGGGGATCAAGGTGTTCGTCGACGGTGTGCTCGAGTATCCGGGGCAGACCGCAGCGGTGATCGCCCCCTACAAGAACAGCCACAAGAACGGCCAGTTGCTGATCGAGCCTGAGCACTTTGGTGAACTGGTGGCCGCCGCAGAACAGCGCGACTGGATCGTGCACATGCATGCGGTGGGCGACCGTGCAGTGCGTGAATCACTCAATGCTGTCGACTATGCGCGCACGCTCAGTAGCAGCCCCAAGGCCCATAGCATCAGCCACCTGCAACTGGTCGATCCCAAGGACTTTCCACGCTTCAAGCAATTGGGCGTGATCGCGTCGATGCAATTGCTCTGGGCCACTGGCGAGAGCTATACCGTCGAGCTGGTCAAGCCCTACATCAGCGCCTCGGCCTACGGCTACCAATACCCGGCCCACTCCCTGCAAAAGGCCGGTGCAACGATTGCCGGGGCCAGTGACTGGCCGGTGTCCAGCCCCAACCCCTGGAACGCCATCGCCCAGGCCATCACCCGCAAGGGGCCGTTGGGGGTGCTCAATGCCAAGGAGAGTGTCGACCGTCAGGTCATGTTCCAGGCCTACACCCTCAATGCCGCCAAGACCCTGCGTCTTGAGCAGCAGATCGGTTCGCTGTCGCCGGGCAAGCAGGCCGACCTGATCGTGCTTGACCGTGACGTGTTCAAGGTCAGCAACGACGAGCTGTTCGACACCCAAGTGCTGAAGACTTTCTTCGCCGGCAAACAGGTCTACGCCCCCGCGTCCTGACCGCGCTCCCTGACCACGATGCCTGGTTCCTTGCCCCGCGAGGGGCCGGGTCTCGCCTGCACGAATCTGCCCGCACACCGATAACAATAAGGGTTTCCCATGAACGCACGCGCCATCTTCACCGTTGCCAGCCTGATGCTGGCCCCCTTGACCAGTCAGGCCCTGACCCTGAACGACGACCTCAGCCTGGAACTGACCCTGGCCGCCGTCAGCGACTATCGCTCCCGTGGCGTGTCGCAGACCCTTGGCGACCCGGCCCTGCAGGCCGGCGCTACCTTGATCCATGGCAGTGGCCTGTACATCGGCGCCTGGACCTCGAACGTCGACTACGGCTTTGACTACAAGACCCGCCAGGAGGTGGACTACTATGCCGGCTGGTACTGGCAGGCCACCGATGCCATCAGCCTGGACCTTGGCTACCTCAAGTACAGCTACCCCAAGGAAGGCCAGTTCAACATGAGCGAGGTCTACGCCATCCTCGATCTGTACGGGGTCAAGCTGAGCGTCAACTACTCCAGCGATTCGCCCAATGCCTTCGGTGAAGACCAGGACACCCTGTACAGCTACGTCAGCTACAGCTTCACCTTGCCTGCCGAGGTCGGCGTGGAATTGCGGGTGGGCTACAACGACGTCAAGGACCCCGCGTTCTGGGCCACCAATGGTGACAATCGCGATGCCTATTACGAGTGGGAGGCCAAGCTGACCCGCGAGTTTGTCGGGGTCACCTGGAGCCTGAGCTACATCGATACCGACCTGAAAAAAAGCGAATGCATGAGCTGGTATGGCTACGACGACCTGTGCTCGGCCACCCTGGTGGCCAGTGCCAGCAAAACCTTCTGAAGGTTACTGTGGGAGCGGGCTTGCTCCGCGCTAGACTGTCGCTCATTTCTGCCGATCAGAAGCGCAGCGCATGCCCCGCACCCCTTCAAGCAGCCCGTGGCAGGTCTTTCTCATCTTCTTGCGCCTGGGCCTGACCTCGTTCGGCGGCCCGGTGGCGCATCTTGGTTTTTTTCACCACGAGTTCGTCACCCGTCGACGCTGGCTCAACGAGCGCAGCTACGCCGACCTGGTGACGCTCTGTCAGTTTCTGCCAGGCCCTGCGAGCAGTCAGGTCGGCATCGCCCTGGGGCTGGCGCAAGCGGGTTACCGGGGCGCACTGGCCGCCTGGCTGGGGTTTACCCTGCCGTCGGCGCTGGTACTGATAGCGATCGCTCAGGGGATTGCCAGCTTGGGTTCGGCGCTGCCGCCCGGTGTCCTGCATGGCTTGCACGTGGTTGCCGTGGCGGTCGTGGCCCAGGCGGTCTGGGGCATGGGGCGCGCCCTGTGTCCGGATGCACCGAGGATTGCCCTGATGGTGACGGCCGCCGCCCTGGTGCTGGCGGTGCCTTCGCCTTGGGGGCAGGTCGGTGTGATGGTGGCCGCCGGTGGGGCGGGGCTGCTCCTGTTCAATCCCGGCAAGGCCGTTGCCCACGAGCCGTTGCCGATCACGGTCGGCAAGCGCGCTGGCGTGTGCTGGCTGATCCTGTTTCTTGCTCTGCTGCTGGGCCTGCCGTTGCTGGCCCAGCACTGGCCTGGCCCGGCCCTGGCGATGTTCGATGCCTTCTATCGCAGCGGATCGCTGGTGTTCGGCGGTGGCCATGTGGTGCTGCCGTTGCTCCAGGCCGAAGTGGTGCCCGTGGGCTGGGTCAGCAACGAAACCTTCCTGGCGGGATACGGCGTCACGCAGGCGATGCCGGGGCCCTTGTTCACCTTCGCTGCGTTCCTTGGCGCGTCGATGCAAGCGGGGCCATCGGGCTGGTCGGGCGGTTTGCTGTGCCTGGTGGCGATCTTTGCGCCGTCGTTCCTGCTGGTGATGGGGGCGGTGCCCTTTTGGGAGCGGTTGCGGCAGAACCTGCGCATGCAGGCGGCGATGCTGGGCATCAACGCGGCGGTGGTCGGGTTGTTGCTGGCGGCGCTGTATCAGCCGGTGTGGACCAGCGCCATTCTCCGCCCGGCGGACGCGGGCCTGGCGCTGCTGGCACTGGTGGCGTTGATGCGCTGGAAGCTACCGCCGTGGTTGGTGGTGATCTGTTGTGGTGTCGCCGGTTGGCTGTTGTAGGCGCACCTCAAGGTAGGAGCGGGCTTGCCCCGCGAGAGGCCGGTACAGCCGGCAAAATGGGCGTTGCCTGAACGACTGATCGCGGGGCAAGCCCGCTCCCACCGGCCCACTCGGCGGGGTTGTAGGCGCAGGAGTCACCTCAAAGTAGGAGCGGGCTTGGCCCGCGAGAGGCCGGCACAGCCAGCAAAACGGGTGTTGCCTGAACGACTGATCGCGGGGCAAGCCCGCTCCCACCGGCCCACTCGGCGGGGTTGTAGGCGCAGGAGCCACCTCAAGGTAGGAGCGGGCTTGGCCCGCGAGAGGCCGGTACAGCCGGCAAAACGGGTGTTGTCTGAACGATTGATCGCGGGGCAAGCCCGCTCCTACCGGTCCAATCGGCGGTAGCCACGCAGCGTAGCAACTAGCGTTGCGCTATGCCCAGCAACAAGCGCTCGATCTGCGCCAGCTCCCAGGTGCTCAGCAAGCTGACCGGGTCGGTGCCATAGCGCTGCCAGGTGTCCAGTGAGCCCTCGCGGCGGCAGTGCGCGCAGTGGTGCAGGCGATGTCCCTCGAAGTCCAGCAGCAACTGCCAGCCCTCGATGTCTACCTGTACCTGGCCGCAGGCGGCGTGGGGGGCCAGGGGCTGCAGCGGGCGAACACCCAGGGCGGCGTCGCGCAATTGCTGGTAGACCTCACGGGGTGTCAGGGAAGGCATCTGTCATCTGTTCCTGGAAGGGGGATTGTATATTCACGGTGCCATCACGATAATGAGAGTAATTACCATTAGCATGTGATGACCGAAGTGACCCGCTCTGTCGACTCGAAGGCTATCGTGGCCCATTTGTACAGCGATCATCATCGCTGGTTGCGCGCCTGGCTGTATCGCCGGCTGAACTGCCCCCATGACGCTGCCGACCTGGCTCAGGATACCTTTGTCCGGGCCATGGGCAGCACGGCATTGCCAGCCCTTGAAGAGCCCCGTGCCTTTCTCGCCACGGTGGCCCGGCGGTTGCTGAGCAACCTGTTTCGTCGGCGTGCGCTGGAGCAGGCGTATCTGGAAGAGCTGGGGCGCTTGCCGCTGCAGTGCATGCCGTCTGCCGAAGATGTGCTGCTGGTACGCGAAGCCCTGGCGCAGATCGACCGCCTGCTCGACGGCTTGCCGCAGCGGGTTCGCCACGCCTTTATTCTGCATCGCCTGGAAGGGTTGAGCCAACCGTCGATTGCCGAGCACCTGGGGGTGTCGCTGGCGACGGTGGAGCGTGACCTGCGCCGGGCCTTTTTGCATTGCCTGAGTGTGAGCCCTGAATGAGTAACGTACCGGTCGATCGCGCTACCCACGAAGCCGTGGGCTGGCTGCTCAAACTTGAACATGCGCCAAGGCACAGCCGCATGCAGCACGCCTTCGAGCTGTGGCTGCAGCGGTGCCCGAGCCACCAGACGGCCTGGCAACGGGTCAACGCGGTGCTCGAGCAACCCCTGGCCGACCTGCAACAGGCCGAGCAGCGCACCCCCGGCCAGTTGGCCATGGCCAGCCGGAGCCTGCGCACCCAGGCTCCGCCGTCGCGGCGCAAGGTGCTGGGCGGTGGGCTGGCGATGTTGCTGTTGGGGCTGGGCAGTGCGGGACTTGTCCATCGACGCATGCCGTTGGGCGATGTGCTGGCCGACCTGCACACCGGCACCGGCGAGCGCCGCACCTACACCTTGGCCGATGGCTCGCGCTTGCGCCTCAATGCCCGTAGCGCGGTGGACCTGCGCTTCGATGCCCGCCAACGTCTGGTGGTGCTGCGCGAGGGTGAGTTGCAGGTCGAGGTGGCCGCCGAACCCGGTCGGCCGTTCATCGTCGCTACGCGCCAGGGCCAGGTGCAAGCCCTCGGTACACGGTTCGTGATGCGCCAGGACGATGGCCAAAGCCTGGTGGCCGTGCAGCAGCACAGTGTGCTGCTCAGTACCGGGCATGATGCGCCGATCAGGGTCGACGAAGGCCAGGCATTTCGCTTCGATGGCCTGCGCAGCGAGGCCCTGGCGCCGTCGCTGCGCACCCGCGCCAGCTGGACCGATGGCCGGGTTGATGTGCGCGACGAGCCGCTGGGTGACCTGATCGAGGCCTTGCGCCCGTACCGCACCGGGCTGCTGCGCATCAGCCCGCAAGCGGCGCAGGTCCGCGTGTATGGCAGCTTCCCGCTGGATGACAGCGATCGCACCTTGCTGTCGCTGAGCGAAACCCTGCCCATCCGGGTCGACAGCCTCGGTAGCTGGCTGATCCGCATCGATGTGATCTGAGAAAAAATCAGCGGGCCGTGAGGGGATCCGGTGACTGGCGTGTCCTCGTTATGGACAACACCTTAAAACGAGCCCATAGCCAATGCCCGATTCCATGATCCGCCCCAGCCTGCTGGCCCTTGCCATCGCGCTGGGCAGCAGCACGCCGATGTACGTCCTGGCGCAGGACGAGCACGCCGTCAGTGCCACCCAGGCCTTCGACATTCCCGCCGGCGAGCTGGGTGAAAGCCTGAGCCGCATCGCCCGTCAGTCCGGGCGTGTGCTGTCGGTAAACCCGGCATGGGTGCAGGGCAAACGGGCCGCTCGGGTCAGTGGTCGGTTCACCCCTGAACAGGCCGCCAGCCAGGCCCTGCAGGGCAGTGACCTGCGCTTGAGCATTACCGCCGGCGGCACCTGGAGCCTGGAACCTGCGGCTGCCGGTGATGCCCTGGAGCTGGGCGCCACCCAGGTCACCGGCCAGGGCGATGAAGACGCCTGGGGCCCGGTGGTGGGCTATGTGGCCAAGCGCACCGGTACGGCCACCAAGACCGACACCTCGGTGCTGGAAACGCCCCAGACCATCAACATCGTCACCCAGGAAGAGATCAAGGCCCTGGGCTCGCAGTCGGTGACCCAGGCCCTGCGCTATACCCCCGGCATCACCGGCGGGGGCTTCTCCGACCGCGTCGGTGTCTTCGACGAACCCACTTCACGGGGCTTCAGCCCGACCCCCTTGTACCTGGACGGCCTGCACTTGCCTTACGGCGGTGGCAGTACCGGCGGCGCGCTGCAAATCGACCCTTACCTGCTCGAGCGTATTGAGGTGATGAAGGGGCCCGCGTCGGTGCTTTATGGTCAGAACCAGCCGGGCGGGCTGGTCAATATGGTGTCCAAGCGCCCGACCAGTACCCCGTTGCGGGAGGTGGTGCTGGGGGGCGGCAGCCAGGATCGTCGTGCGGCGTCCTTCGACGTTGCCGGGCCGCTGGATGAGCAGGGCGAGTTTCTGTATCGCCTGACCGGGAGCGGCTTCGACAAGAATGGCGAGATCGACTACGTCGAATCACAGCGCTTTGTGCTGGCGCCCAGCCTGACCTGGGCCCCCAACGACCAGACGCGCCTGACGCTCTACGGTCACTATCAGAAAGACAATGGCGTGCCGGAGGCCCAGGGCCTGCCTGCCGTGGGCACGGTGTTCGAGAGCCCCAACGGGCGGATCAAACGCAGTCGCTTCATCGGCGAGCCGGGCATCAATGCCTATGACCGCGAGCAGTACACCTTCGGCTATGAAGTGAGTCATGCGCTGGACGATGTCTGGACCCTCAAGCAGAACACCCGCTACGCCTATGTCGACGACCGTTACCGGGCACCGCTGCATGGCTACCGTTTCGTGACCAACCCGCAGACGGGCGTTGACGACCAGCGCTACCAGACCCGCTTCGGCGTCGACTGGGCACAGCGCAACAAGGTGTTTGGCGTCGATAACATGGCCCAGGCAAAGTTCAATACCCTCGATGTGGCCCACACCCTGCTGGTGGGGGTCGACTACTACCATTCCAATTCCAAGTTCCTGGGCCTGTACGACCGCAATCCGCCGATCATCGACCTGTATTCGCCGGTGTACGGCCAGCCGCTGAATTTTGGCCAACCGTACGATTGGGACAACACCGTGACCCAGACCGGCCTGTATGTGCAGGACCAACTCAAGTGGGACAACTGGTTCCTGACCCTGGGCGGCCGTTATGACTGGGTCGAGGTCGATACCCGCGAGCCGATTGCCGGCAACTTCAGCAACGTCAAGGATGAGAAATTCACCGGCCGGGCAGGGCTTGGCTACGCGTTCGACAGCGGTTTCACGCCCTACGTCAGTTACTCCGAGTCGTTCCTGCCGTTGAGCGGCACCGACCGCGGCGGCAAACCGTTCGAGCCGTCCACCGGCAAGCAGGTCGAGGCCGGGGTCAAGTATCAGCCACCGGGGCAGGACAGCTTCATCCAGCTGTCGGTGTACGAGATCAAGCAGCAGAACATCCTGACCGCCGACGTCAGCAACCCCGGCTTCAACAGCCAGGTCGGCGAATTGCGTTCGCGTGGCGTGGAGCTGGAGGGCAAGGCCAACCTGACCGACAACCTGGGGGTGATCGCCTCGCTGTCGCGCAACGACGTGACCTACACCAAGGACAACGATGGGCGTGAAGGCCGACACCCTTCCGGCACGCCACCGATGACGGCGTCGCTGTGGCTGGATTACCACTTTATCGGTGATACGCCGCTGGCTGGCCTGGGCATGGGGTTGGGCACGCGCTATGTGCGCGGCAGCGACGGCACTGACTTTGCCGACGACCACTTCAGCATCCCGTCCTATACCGTGTACGACGGCATGCTCTCCTATGACTTGCAGCAATCGCCGCTGCGGATCAAGGGCGTGAAGGTGCAGGTGAACCTGCAGAACCTGGAAGACAAGGTGTATGTCAGCCGCTGCAGCAGCGATGTGGACTGCTATTACGGCGAAGGCCGTACCTTGACGACCGAGCTGACCTACAACTGGTAATCGCTGCCGTCAGGCATCGCGCAGCAGGTCATGGGCATCGAGCAGCCGGTAGGCAATCTCCGGCTGGCGCTCCAGGGCCCGGCGTATGGCGGCGGGAATATTCTGGCGGGTCTTGCGGCACAGGCCCGGCAGGTCGTCGATCTGGATGGTGAAGCCACGCATGGTCCGCACTTCGTTGAAACTGGGGCTGATGTGCAGACGGATGCCCAGGTTCTCGTACAGCTTGCGCTGCATGTGCTCGAGGTCGGCCAGGCTCTGCAGATTCTCCAGACGCTCCAGCAGGCGCTTTTCTTCCTGCCGGGTCAGCAGCAGGATGCGCATGTCCTGCAGCGTTTCACGGCCGCAATCGCAGGCGCCGGGCGGGCAGGGGGAACGGGTGGGCAGGGTGGCGTTCATGAAATTGAGCATAGCTACAGCGTTGAACACGGGGCAAGTCCGCGCCTGCCTGGGCAACACAAATCCGGCAGGCGCGGGCTGGCCTCGCGGTACGGTCACTGCTGCTTGAGCTTCCAGGTCCCCGGCAACGACAGGTCCCCGGAGCTGATATCCCACACACTGCTCACGCACAGCAGCGGATTGTGCAGGTCGGCATTGACCTTCAGTGCCGCCGTCACACCGTCATAGTTGAAGGTTTGCGGAAAGCCCACCGCCGCCAATGGCACGCTGATCCGTGCAGCGTTCTTGTCCAGGCTCAGGTCGTAGCCGGGGGAGTCGATGTAGATCGGCGCACCAGGCCAGGTGGCCGGCAGCTTCGGTTTCGCCCCCTCGGGGATGTCGCGCACTTTGAGCCCGCCCGGGCCGCAGCTTTCATCCTTGCTCAGCACCACCCAGTGGGAGTGCCACAGGCCACCGTCGTTGTCGGTCTTGCCGTCGCGGTTTTCATCGAGCTTGGGGGTGTCGTCGAAATCCGGGTGGGAGGTCAGGGCCAGGGCGAGGATGCCGGCCTTGGCGTCGAAGCCCACGCTGCTGCTGTCCAGGCTGGTGGGCCAGACATAGCTGTAGACCTCGGCGCCGGCAAACCCGCCCTTGGCGGTGGGCAGGCGGCTGCCGGCCTTGCCGTCTACAAGTTGCTCGAACACCAAATTGTCGCCTTGCTTGAAGACGCGGGTCTGGACCAGGTCGAAGGCGGCCTCGGCATTGCCCTTGGCACTGGTGATGCCAGGGCTTTCATGGGCCCAGGCCTGGGTGGCCAGCAAGGTGAGGGTGAAGGCGAGGGTGCGTTTCATGGGATGACTCCGGTTGCGGGATTAAGGTTTCGATTCGATACCAAATAGCCTAAGCCGATCCCGGCCTTTGTCAATATAGTTTTTATTCGATACTATCTATCGACGTCATCAATCGAGGCCAAACGCCGTGCTATTCGACCTGCTGGAACGGTTGTCGAGCCTGACCCGTGTGTGGTTTCGCCAGCACCCGCTGCTGGCCGAGCTTCAGCCCATTCAACTGAGCGCCTTGCTGTATCTGGCGCGCTGCAACCGCTACTCCAATACGCCGTTGGCGGTGACCGAGTACCTGGGGCTGACCAAGGGCACCGTCTCACAATCGCTCAAGGCCCTGGAGGCCAAGGGCTTGATCCTCAAGACCCAGGCACTGAACGACAAACGCAGTGTCCACCTGAGCCTGACCGAACCGGCCCGGGTCTTGCTCGATGCGGTCATGCCGCCGGACTTTCTGGAGTCTGCTACCGAGCGCATGGGTGCACGCGCCCAGGACCTGGAAGGGTTGCTGGCCGACTTGTTGCGCACCATCCAGCGCAACGAGAACGTGCCGGGTTTCGGCTTGTGCAAGACCTGCCGCTTCCATCGCCCCACGGGCACCGGCGGCTTTTGTGAACTGACCCGGGAGCCCTTGGCCGTGGCCGAGTGCGATCTGATCTGCCGCGAGCATCAGCTCGCCGAACTGACGGAGTGACTGCCCATGACGGCAAACCTTCTGACCCTTGATGCCGTCCTCACCGGCAGGGCCGTGCCGTATACCCGGCCGGGCTCGCACAGTGCCATCGACAAGCAGCCGCGCACCGGCGAGGTTGCCGTGACCGAGCTGGGCCTGGCCGGTGACGAGCAGGGCGACCTGCGGGTACACGGCGGCAGGGACAAGGCCATCCATCATTACCCCCGCGAGCACTACGCCGCCTGGGCCCTGGAGCTGGGTGCCCATCCCCTGCTGCAGGCGCCGGGGGCCTTTGGTGAAAACTTCAGCACCTGCGGCTGGACCGAGCACACGGTATGCCTTGGCGACCGCCTGCGGGTGGGTAGCGCAGTGCTGGAAGTTTCCCAGGGGCGCATGCCGTGCTGGAAGCTCAACGACCGCTTCGGCGTCAGGGACATGTCGCTGCGCGTGCAGCACAGCGGCCGTACCGGCTGGTATTACCGGGTGCTGGAGGAGGGCGTGGTGGCCGCAGGGTCGGTGTTTGAGCTGATCGAACGCCGTTACCCGCAATGGTCAGTGGCGCGGTTGTCGTCGGTGTTGTTCGACAAGCAGGTGGATGCCGATATCCTGCGCCAGTGCCTGACACTGCCACTGGCACCGTCCTGGCGACGCACCCTGGAACGCCGCCTGGAAAAGGCAGAAGTCGAAGACTGGGCGCCGCGCCTGCAGGGCCCTGGCGTCGAACGACCGGCCTGATAGGCGTATACTCGCGGCCCGTTCTGCCTTTATCCGAGTACCACGATGGGTCTTACCGTTTCAGCGGCGCCGCAGCGCCGCTTCACTGTTGCGCTGTGTGCGCTGGCCCTGTTGCTGGTCGGTGCGCTGTTCCTCAACAGCGCCGCTGGCCTGCAACAGGTCCTGCTGCTGATCGTCGGCGCCGCCCTGGGGCTGACGCTGTACCACGCCGCCTTCGGCTTTACCTCGGCCTGGCGGGTGTTCATCACCGAGCGCCGCGGGGCTGGCCTGCGTGCGCAGATGGTCATGCTCAGCGTGGCCGTGCTGCTGTTCTTCCCGGCCTTGAGTGCCGGCACCCTGTTCGGCACGCCGGTGACCGGGCTGGTTGCCCCGATCGGGGTGTCGGTGGTGTTCGGTGCGTTCATCTTCGGTATCGGCATGCAGATGGGCGGCGGCTGCGCGTCCGGCACGCTGTTCACGGTGGGCGGCGGCAACGCCCGAATGCTGGTGACGCTGCTGTTCTTCATCATCGGTTCGGTGACCGCGACTCACCATGCCGATTGGTGGTTTGCGCTGCCGTCGTTGCCTGCCACCTCGATCGTCAAGGCATGGGGCGTGATGCCGGCCCTGGTGGCGAGCCTGAGTGTGTTTGCCGCCATCGCCATGCTGACCCGGGTGCTGGAGAAGCGCCGTCACGGCCAACTCGAAGCCCCCGTGCACAGCGATGTGCGTGGCCTGCGCCGTTTCCTGCAGGGGCCCTGGCCGCTGGTGTGGGGCGCGGTGGCGCTGGCGCTGCTGAACTACGCCACCCTGGCGCTGGCCGGTCGACCCTGGGGCATTACCTCGGCGTTCGCCTTGTGGGGCGCCAAGACCTTGAGCGGGCTGGGTGTGGATGTCGGCAGCTGGGTGTTCTGGCAGGCGCCTGCCAATGCCAAGGCCCTGGCTTCGCCACTGTGGCAGGACATCACCACGGTCATGGACATCGGGATTGTGCTGGGGGCCTTGCTCGCCGCCGGGCTTGCCGGGCGCTTTGCACCGAACCTGAACATTCCGCTGCGTTCGCTGATCGCGGCGGTGGTGGGCGGCTTGCTGCTGGGCTACGGCTCGCGCCTGGCCTATGGCTGCAACATCGGTGCGTACTTCAGCGGCATTGCCTCGGGCAGCCTGCATGGCTGGTTGTGGCTGGTCGCCGCCTATGCCGGCAACCTGGTGGGCGTGCGCCTGCGCCCGTTTTTCTTTGAAGGCGAGCGGCGCCCGGTGCAGCTCAGCGGTTGCTGAGGCTGCACACCTGACGCCTGCCGGGGCTTACGGGGTGATCGCGACTTTCATGACCCCGTCACGCTGGTGCGCGAACAGCTCATAGGCCGCTTCGATGTCGTCGAGCTTGAAGCGGTGGGTCACCAGCGGCTTGAGGTCGACGCTGCCGCTGCCCACCACCTCCATCAGCCGCCGCATGCGCTCCTTGCCGCCGGGGCACAGGGTACTGACGATGCTGTAGTCACCCAGCCCGGCGGCAAAGGCCGACAGCGGAATGCTCAGGTCGGACGAATACACCCCAAGGCTCGACAGCGTGCCACCCGGCCGCAGGATGCGCAGCGCCGACTCGAAGGTCGATTGCGTGCCCAGGGCTTCGATCGACACGTCCACCCCCCGGCCCTGGGTCAGGGCCATGATCTGCTCCACCACGTTGCCTTGCTTGAAATCGACCACGTGGGTGGCGCCCAGCTGGCGGGCAACGCTCATGCGCGCGGGCACGGTGTCGACGCCGATGATGGTGGTCGCACCCATCAACTTGGCCCCGGCCACGGCGCACAAGCCAATCGGCCCCAGGGCGAACACTGCGACGGTGTCGCCAATACGCACGCCCCCGCGTTCAGCGCCGCAGAAGCCGGTAGACATGATGTCCGGGCACATCAGCACTTGCTCGTCGCTCAGGCCGTCGGGGATCGGTGACAGGTTGGCCATGGCATCGGGTACCAGCACGTATTCGGCCTGGCAGCCGTCGATGGTGTTGCCGAATTTCCAGCCGCCGGCCGGACGAAAGCCGTGGGCGGTGCCGGGGCCGTCCTGGGAAGCACAACCACACAGGCAGGCATAGCTGTGGCCGCTGGGGGTGATGGCGCCGGCGATCACCCGCTGACCTTCGCTAAAGCCCTGGACCTGGGAGCCGAGTTTTTCAATGATGCCGACCGGCTCGTGACCGATGGTCAGGCCTTTGGCGACCGGGTACTCGCCGCGCAGGATATGCACGTCGGTGCCGCAGAGGGTGGTGGTGGTAATGCGCAGCAGCGCATCGGAGGGACCCACTTCGGGAATGGGTTTTTCATCCAGAACAATGCGGTTTTTTTCGACGAAGATTGCCGCTTTCATGCGGGACATGGCCATTTCTCCTGAACAGGTGTGCGTGGCTGGGTCGTGCAGTCTTCGGTCAGGGTGCGCGTGTTGGGCGGGGATTGCTATTGATCGGGGTCATGAAAACGCAACGCGGGGCAAGCCCGCTCCTGTGCCAGGAGTGGGCTTGCCCCGCGATGTTTGCATCAGGCGGCGGAACTAAACTTCTTTACGCCTGAAACCTTGGCCACTTGCTTGCGGCAGGCTTCACCGAAGGCCTCGAACATTTTCACCGAGTCCGGGTTCTTCGCTGCTTGCCATTCCGGGTGCCACTGAACGGCGAACAGGAACGGCGACAGGCTAGGCGCGTGAATGGCCTCGACCAAGCCGTCTTCGGCGCGGGCCAGAGGCTCGATGCCCTTGCCGAGGTTTTTCAGGCCCTGGCCGTGCAGCGAGTTGACGCGGATTTCGTCGGTCTTGAGCAGCTTCTGCAGCCAGCTACCTTGCTCGATACGCACGTTGTGCACGGCGCTGTATTGCACATCGACCGGATCTTCCGGGTTTTCCCGGTGATCGTTGAAGCCCGCTTCGGCGTAGACCTTCTGGTAGATGTCACCCCCCAGGGCCACGTTGATTTCCTGCATGCCACGGCAGATACCGAAGATCGGCAAGCCACGGGCAATGGCCAGTTTCACCAGGGGGATGTCGAACAGGTCGCGGTTGCGGTCCTGGCCTTTGCCTGGGGTTTCGTTCTCCTGGCCGTACAGGGCCGGGTCGATGTTGCTGCCGGCACCGGTCAGGTACACGCCATCGGCCATGTCCAGGTAGGTTTCCAGGTCTTCGACACCGCAGCAGGTCGGAACCAGGACCGGTACGCAACCGGCGTGTTCAACCAGCGGGACGATGTATTTGTGGGTCATGACCTGATAGTCGTGACCTTTGCGCTCCTGGGAGCCCATGGTCATCAGGACGACGGGTTTACGAAGGGTTTGATTCTTATTGCCAATGTTGCTGTTGGGCATATGTCACCTTGGGACAGGCGCGGCCTGTCATTATTGTGCAGGCGCGCAATTGAAACCTGGGCGCTACCTGAGGCTTCGAGCACTGCCGGAACGCCGCTCAAGGCCAGCATTTCCGGTCGAAACCTGTCATACAGCTTGCCAGAGCCGTTTAATATGTCAAACGACTTCAGATTGCGCAGCCGAAGGCTCTCATTGCATGTGTGCAATTTCAGGGCTGCGGGCCAGGCGGGACGCTGCCGGCGTCGATTTTGCAGTTAATTATTATTAACAGCGCCGAGGGGCCCACCTATACTTTGCTCGTCGGCAACAGCCTGATGTCGTTGACCGGATCAAGACGCCTCTGATCCTGTGGTCATTTCTTTTGTAGTAGCCGGACGCGAGTCGTCATCTCTCAACGCTACACAGGGATCGCATCATGGATATTGTCAGTCTGGTGGTTCAGATCATCGCGGGCGTGGTCGGCGGCAATGCCGTCGGCATGAGCAAGCAAAGCATGGGGCCGGGGCTCAATTCGATTGTCGGCGGTATTGGCGGGGTGGTGCTGGGGCAGATCATTGCGGCCGTCACCGGTGAGCCGGGTGCGGCGGCGGCAGGGGGCGGGGTGGACCTGGCGGCGCTGATCAGCAGTATCGTCGGCGGTGGTGCCGGCGGTGCGGTGCTGACCTTCATCATCGGTCTGATCAAGTCGAAGATGCATCCGCAGTGAGAACATCGCGGGGCAAGTCGAGACGTCGCACCGCCGCTCCTTCAGGTAGGAGCGGCGGTGCGACTTGCCCCGCGATGGTTTCAGTCAGTGCAGAATCTGCGCAAGGAACCCCTTGGCCCGCGCAGTCTGCGGGTTATTGAAGAACGCCTCGGGGCTCGCATCCTCGATGATCTGCCCGCCGTCCAGAAACAGCACCCGTTCAGCCACTTGCCGGGCAAAGCCCATCTCGTGGGTCACGCACAGCATGGTCATGCCGGTGTCGGCCAGTTTCACCAGCACATCCAGCACTTCGGCAACCATTTCCGGGTCCAGCGCCGAGGTCGGTTCATCGAACAACATGATCTTGGGCTTCATGCACAGCGCCCGGGCAATCGCCACCCGCTGCTGCTGGCCACCGGAAAGCTGGCTGGGGTATTTGCCGGCCTGGCTCTCGATTCCCACCTTGTTCAAGTAGAACCGCGCACGCTCCTCGGCCTCCTTGCGTGACAGGCCGCGCACGGTCATCGGTGCCAGGGTGCAGTTGTCCAGCACGCTCATGTGCGGGAACAGGTTGAAGTGCTGGAACACCATGCCGATTTCGCTGCGCACCTGGCCCGCTTCACGGCTGGTCAGGGCAAGGTCGGTGTCGTTGACGCGGATGCTGCCATGCTCGGCGATTTCCAGGCGGTTGATGCAGCGGATCAAGGTCGACTTGCCCGACCCGGAAGGCCCGCACAGGACGATGCGTTCACCCTCGCGCACATTGAGGTTGATGTCGCGCAGCACATGGAAGGCGCCGTAGTGTTTGTTCAACCCCTCGATACGCACCACGACCTTGCGCGGGTCGGTTTGCGGGGCAGGGTGGCTGGATGCAAGGCTCAGTGAAGCGGTCATGTTGTTATTCTCCCGCGATCAATTGAAGCGTGCCGCGCTGTAGGGCGCAGGGTCGGTGAAGGTGGTTTCGCCGGTCATCATCTCGGCCAGCAAGCGGCCGCTGACCGGGCCCAGGGTCAGGCCATGGTGGGCGTGGCCAAAGTTGAACCACAGGCCCTTGTGGTAGGCGGCGGGGCCGATGACCGGGCGCATGTCGGGCAGGCACGGGCGTCGGCCCAGCCAGGGTTGGGCGTCGACGCGCTTGCCCAGTGGGAAGATCTTGCGCGCCAGGGCTTCACAGCGTTGCAGTTGGATCTCGTTGGCTGCATCAGTGCTGGCGGCAAACTCGATACCGGTGGTCAGGCGGATGCCCTGGGCCATCGGCGCCAGTACATAGCCGCCCTGGGCATCGCAGATCGAGTGCTTGAGCTGGGCGCCATCGCGGCCCTGGTAGTGCATGTGGTAGCCGCGCTTGATCTCCAGCGGAATGCTGTAGCCCAGCGGCCTGAACAGGTCGCCCGACTGTGGGCCGAGGGCAACCACGACCTCGGGTGCGGTGATCGGGCCCTGGCGGCTGTCGACCTGCCATTCGCTGTCGATCCGCCGCAGGGTGCGCGCATCGCCATGGATGAACTGGCCGCCGCGTTTGACGAACAGTGCCGCATAGCCACGGGTGAGCGCACCCGGGCTGGTGACGGTCTTGGGGTCGAGCCAGTGAATGCCGCCGACCACATCGCCGCTGAGGTCGGCTTCACGGGCATGCAGTTGCTGGCGATCGAGAATCTCGTAGCTCAGCCCATAGGGCTTGAGCGCATGGGCATCGGCCTGGGCCTTGCTGAAGGCGGCGTCGTTGCGAAACACCTCGATCCAGCCGTTGGCCTTCACCAGTTCGCCAAGCCCTGCAGCGTCGATCAGCGCGTCGTGTTCCTCCACGCAGCGCTCCACCAGCGGCAGCATGGCCCGGGTGGCCACGGCCAGGCCTGCGGCGGAGGAGTTCTGCCAGTACTTGAATAGCCAGGGCGCGATCTTCGGCACATGGGTCAGGCTGTAGCGCACGTCGGACTGACGATTGAGGCCGTAGCGCAGCAGGCTCGACAGCTCCCGGGGGAAGGCATAGGGAATGACGCTTGAGCGCTCGATCAGCCCGGCGTTGCCATGGCTGGTGCCGCTGCCCGGCTCGTCGCGGTCGATGAGGATGACCTTGCGCCCGCGGGCCTGCAGGTGCAGGGCCGTGCTGACGCCGACAATCCCGGCGCCCAGAACGATGGTTTGACAATGCATTGGAACGGTCCTCACAGAGCAGGCAATCAGCGCAGGTGGCGGCCCAGTCGGGCTTCTATGTGTTTGAGGCTGCGGCGCACGATCTCTACGATCAGCAGATAGAGCACGGCGGCCCAGAGGTAGATCTGGAAGTCGAAGCTGCGCGAGAAGGCAAGCTTGGTCACGCCCATCAGGTCGTAGATGGTCACCAGCGAAGCGATCGCACTGGCCTTGATCATCAGGATCAGTTCATTGCCCAGCGGGCCGATGGCAACGATCAGCGATTGCGGCAGGATCACCTTGAAGAAGGTGGTCGAGCGCTTGAGGCTCAAGGCCTTGGCCGCTTCGTACTGGCCGGGGGCAACGGCCAGCAGGCTGCCGCGGAAGATCTCGGCCTGGTAGGCGGCGGTGTTGAGGGTGAAGGCAAGCACCGTGCAGTACCAGGCATCGCGGAAGAACCACCACAGGCCCACGTCCTGCCAGAAGCCCTTGAGCGAGCCCAGGCCGTAGTACAGCAGGAACAGCTGCGCCAGCAGCGGCGAGCCACGGAAGAAGTAGATGTAGCCGGCGCTGAAGCGCTGCAGCAGCACGTTGTTCGACAGCCGCGCCAGGGCCAGCAGCATGCCCAGCAGGGCGCCCAGGGTGAAGGAAATCGCCACCAGCTTGCCGGTCACCAGCAGGCCATCGATAAAGCGGGGGCCGTAGCGTTCGAGCAGGTCGGGGTCCAGTACCAGGGCCAGCAGTTGATCGAAACTCATGTCCGGGCACTCCGCATGTGGCGACTGAAATACTGCTCGATGTACACGAAGACCCGGCCCGACAGCGCCGAGAACAGCAGGTAGCCCAGGCAGGCGACGCCGTAGAAGAACATCGGTTCCTTGGTCACGCTGACGGCAAGGTTGGTCTGGCGCATCAGGTCAACCAGCGAGATGGTCGAGACCAGCGAGGTGTCCTTGAGCAGCGACAGCCAGTTGTTCGACAACCCCGGCATGGCGATGCGCACCAGTTGCGGGAACACCACTTTGCGAAAGGTGGTGGCCTTGCTCAGGCCCAGGGCCTGGGAGGCTTCGTACTGGCCCTTGGCAACCGTCTTGAAAGCGCCCAGCCAGATTTCGCTGGAGAAGGCGGCGAATACCAGGCTGAAGGCGATCATCGCGGCCAGGAACGTGTTGATCATCACTTCGCCTTCATAGCCCATGGCGGCGAGGATTTTCTGCGCGGCGATCTGGCAGCCGTAGTAGATGATCAGCAGGGTGAGCAGTTCAGGCAGGCCACGGAACACCGTGGAGAACACCGTGGCCACGGCCCGTGGGAAACGCTTGGGCGAGCGCGCCATCAGCGCCACGCCCAGGCCCAGCGGCAGGCCGATGGGCAGGCAGGCCAGGGCCAGGGAAATGGTCACCAGGGCGCCGGCCAGCAGGGCCTGGCCCCAGCCGCCGCTGGCGAAAGATAACAGGGACAGTTGTTCGAGCATGGGCGAACCCTCTCGCGGGAAGAGTGAGCGGTGTTGGCGTTGGGGTTTCGCCGGGCAAGCCCGCTCCTACGGTAGGAGCGGGCTTGCCCGGCGATGCATCACTGATAGATATCGAAGTCGAAGTAGCGACTGGCGATCTTCTGGTAGGTGCCGTTGGCGACGATTTCGTCCAGCGCCTTGTTCAGCCGCTCGCGCAGGGCGGTGTCTTCCTTGCGCACGGCAATCGAGGCGTCGGCCTTGGTGCCATTGACGTCGCCGAGGATCTTGCAGCAGTCCTTGCCTGCCTTGCCCAGCCATTCGTGCAGGGGGAATTTGTCGGCGATCACACCGTCCAGGCGCCCGGCAGCGAGGTCGGCGTTGGCTTCATCGAGGGTGGGGTAGAGCTTGACGTCGGCACCGGCCTTGCCATAGACGTCTTCGGCGTAGATGGCCTGGGTCGAGGAGGCTTGCGCACCGACCGTGTAGCCCTTGAAGTCGGTCTGGGCGTCGCTGATTTCGCTGTCCTTGGGCACGGCAACCGACAGCGGGGTCTTGTAGTAGTGGTTGGTGAAGGCGATCTTCTTGCGCCGCTCCTGGGTGTCGATCATCGAGGCCACCACCGCGTCGTACTTCTTGGCCATCAGCGCCGGGATGATGCCTTCCCAGTCCTGGGCAACGAGGGTGCATTCGACTTTCATCTGCTCGCAAAGGGCTTTGGTGATGTCCACATCAAAGCCATGCAGCTGGTTATCCGAATCGACATAGTTGAACGGCGGGTAGGCGCCTTCAGTGGCAATCTTGAGGGTCTCGGCCTGGGCCGAAGTGATGCCGGCCAGCAGCAGGGCGCACGCACCTGCAAAGCGGATAACGGGTTTCATGTCACACCTCGATCTGTTGTTTGCACTCTTGCTATTGTTTGCTCGCTGACGTGTAGCCAACGAATTCGTTGTGTAGAGCGGCAGTTGCTTCCAAGCGTTTTTCAACATCCGGTCCTAGCTTCTTGCAGACCTCGTTGACCATCAGGTGTACCCACGACAGCATCGTCGCGGTGGACTCCCAGAACAGATTGAATTCGGTGGGGATACGAAACACCTCATCGGCGTTGGCATCGGCCCAGTCACAGAAGGTGTCGGTAACCAGTGTTACCGGGATGCCCGCTTCGCGTGCCTTGCGGCACAGGGTCAGGGCATGGCGTGAGTAGCGACGGGCCTCGAACACCACCAGGGCGCTGTCGGCCGGGGCGCTCAGCAGCACCTCGCCAAAATGCCCGGCGCTGCCATCGACCACCTGCACGCCATCACGCAGGTACTGCAGCAGGTGGGTCATGCACAGGGCGATGCCGCGCTCGGTCTGAAAGCCGGCGACAAACACCTTGCGCCGCTGCGCCAGGCGCTGGCTGACGGTTTGCCAGGCGTCGGTACGGCTGTACTCGTAGACCCGCACCAGCGCCCCGACTTCCTGCTCGAGGCTGCGGGCGATGCCGGCGGCATCCTTGCCATGGTGTTGGCGGAATTCTTGCAAACGATCACCGACCAGCCAGGGTCCATCGCCCAGGTCGTCCTTGAGATCGTGTTTGAGGGCCTTGAGGTGTTCATAGCCCAGGGCACGGCAGAACCGCCCGACACTGGACTCACTGACGCCGATTTTCGCCGCCAGGCTTGCCGAGGTTTCAAACGGCAGGTCGGTGAGGTTGGCGAGCATGTAGCTGGCGATCTTGCGACCCGAAGCCGCTGCGTTATGCAGGCTGTTTTCCAGGCGTTGCTTGATCGGTTGGCTCACGGGCGATTCTCGAAGGCGGTTGCACTTGGAAACAGAAAATGAATGTTTTCTGTCATCAAGTCAATATTTGACAGTTTGCTGTCACTGCGCGAGAGTTCCCGGCATGCCCAGCGCTGCAGCCCATACCAAATCCAATAAGGGAGCTTCAGATGTCCGCACGCCCCGACACTGCTGTCACGCAGATTGCCTTTGCCGACCTGCAGGCCTTGTTGCACCGGATCTTTGTTCTAAACGGCACCAGTGACGCGGTGGCCGCCAGCCTTGCCTACAACTGCGCCAGCGCCCAGCGCGACGGCGCTCACAGTCATGGCGTATTCCGTATTCCCGGTTATGTGTCGACCCTGGCCAGCGGCTGGGTCGATGGCCAGGCGGTGCCTGTGGTGGAAGACGTGGCCAGCGGTTTCGTGCGCGTCGATGCCGGGGGCGGGTTCGCCCAGCCAGCCCTGGCGGCCGCCCGCGCGCTGCTGGTGAAGAAGGCCCGCAGCGCCGGGATCGCCGTGCTGGCCATCCATAACTCCCATCACTTCGCTGCGCTCTGGCCTGATGTCGAGCCGTTCGCTGAAGAAGGGCTGGTGGCCTTGAGCGTGGTCAACAGCATGACTTGCGTGGTGCCCCACGGTGCCCGCCAACCGCTGTTCGGCACCAACCCGATTGCCTTTGCCGCGCCCTGCGCCGAGAGCGACCCTATCGTGTTCGACATGGCCACCAGCGCCATGGCCCACGGCGATGTACAGATCGCCGCACGCAAGGGCGAGATGCTGCCCAATGGCATCGGCGTAGACAGCGAGGGCCAGCCGACCCGCGACCCCCACAAGATTCTCGACGGTGGCGCTCTGTTGCCCTTCGGCGGGCACAAGGGCTCGGCACTGTCGATGATGGTCGAGTTGCTGGCTGCGGCGTTGACCGGTGGCAACTTCTCGTTCGAGTTCGACTGGTCACAGCACCCCGGGGCGAAAACCCCCTGGACCGGGCAGTTGATCATCGTCATCGACCCGGGCAAGGCCGAAGGCAACCACTTTGCCGAGCGCAGCCGGCAGCTGGTGGAGCAGATGCACGCGGTGGGCTTGAGCCGCATGCCGGGCGAGCGGCGTTTTCGCGAGCGCGAGGCTTCCGAGCAGGAGGGCGTGAGCCTGACGGTGCAGGAGCTTGAGCAATTGCAGGCGATGGCGGGGTAGGCGGGATGAGAGCACCCCGGGCCGTCTGACGGCGGCCCGGGGTGAAACACTAGAGTTTGAGCCCGTCGTAAACACCGATCGTGCTGTTGTGGTCAACATGGGCCTTGCGGTAGTGGTAGCACTCCTTGGCATTGTTGGTGTTGCCACCAAAGCCTGCGGCGTTCTTGATGACTTCGTATTTTGTCGTACCTGTCCAGGTCACGATCCAGTTGATCCTTCCTGAGTAATCGAACTCGGCATTCCTGGCATTGAGAACGCCCAGGTAGTTGCCGATGTCTTCGAGGGTGTCCTTGTACATGAACATCACCGTATTGGGATATTCATGCCCCATTTCTTCCTTGCGCGCCTGCAGGATGATGCCGGCGCGGTGGATGACATCCTTCAGGTCGTCCTCGACATGGGGCATGTCCACGAAGGGATGGATGCCATGATTGCCGAGCGGGCGAATGTGCTTCACAAAAAAATCGTCGGTCAGGTTGTACATGTCCGTGTCCTCATGGCAGCCCCGCAGGGCTGCCTCCTTGCAGGTTGATTGATCAGTGCTGAAGGTCCTGGGCCGAGGTCTTGCCTGGCCATACGCCCGTCATCTGGATTTCCCGGCTGCCGGTCAGCCACTGGCCCAGCGGGCTCGGCCAACTGAAGCTGTAGCTGTCACTGTTCAGCACGCCCTTGAACTTCACCTGGGCGGTGATGTTGGTGGCGTTGAGCGGGATGTTGCCGACGGTTTTCGACAGACCGCCACTGAGGCTGAACGACTGGTGTTGCTTGCCGGTCGGCGTGTCGTAGTCGAGGGTGATATCGGTGATGTAGGTGCAGCCGGGCTTGTTGTTGAACAGGATCTGTAGCCCGCCCAGGCGGGTGATCCAGTTGGGGATCAACAGCTCGCCATCGAACGAGGCGAAGGTGTAGGCGATGGGGATCGGCTGGCTGGCCAGCGTGCTGGCCTTGTCGGGCCACAGGTGCTGGTCGACGCTTTTGGTCTGGTTGGTCGACACATACGAGCCCTTGGCGTCGGCGCTGGCCAGCAGGTCCTGCACGCCCCCGACGGAGCCGGTAACCGAGAACGAGGAGCTGTCGTCCTGGGAGCCGACGTTAAGCCCGCTGGTGGCGTAGATCACGCTGGTGACCACGCCGAAGCCCTGGGCGATACCGGTGCTCGACGCCATGCTGACCCGCGCCGCCTGATCCTTGAGCCACTGCAGGGTCTGGGGCTGGGTCAGGACCGTGAGGTCGGCCAGGTACGACTCCGAGGCAATGCCGAACTCGGAGGCGATGGAGCCGGTGGAGGCAAAATCCCACTTCACTTCCGTGCCGGCGGTGATCTTGGTGCCGGTTTCAGGGTCGGTGGCCGAGCCGTCCAGGGTGACGCTGCTCTGGGTGCGTTTCACATTGCTCGACGACAGCTTCCATTGGTTGGGGGCATTGCGCGTGCTGATCGTCAGCCCGGGTGCTTGCTCCTGCACCAGGGTGAAGTCGCCATTGTCGGGTGAGACAAAGCCGACACTGCCGACCTTGAGTTTCTGGTCGAGGGTCCAGTTGCCCCAGTACGCGGCGCGGCCATTGCGGATCAGATCGGTAAACGAGCGGTTCCAGTACATGGTGTGCATTCCTTTTCCGTTGAGTGAGGCCGAGCAGCGACTCGCAGCGGCACTCCCTGCCGCCGACCACCGGGTTGAAAAACGTCGGCGGTTGAATGATCTATCTGCCAATTGAGTAGGAACATTCGGCAAATGCGGTATGTAACGAAGGCAGTCCGGGTCAGCCTTGACAGTGGTTTGGCAGGTCCTAGGCTTGGTTTTCAGGCGCCGGCAAGCCATCGCGCGGCAGCGAACAGTTCAGGGACAGAACATGCGATTGAGCGACCGGGAAACCGAAGTGCTTTCGTGGGTTGCGCGTGGGTTGACTGATCGGGAAGTTGCCCGGCGGTTGTCCATCGCCCTGTCTACGGCGCGCAAACACCGCGAGAATGTGCACGCCAAACTCAAGGTCGGCAGGGCCAGTGCGTTGGTGGCGCGCTACCTGTGCCTGGCCTCAGCCCCGACCTTGAGGCCGGGCAACCAAGGTTGCCGACGCCGTTGTCTGCACGTGAACAGCACGTGCTTGGCTGCCTGGCCCAGGGGCTGAGCGACAAGCAGATTGCCCGCGCGCTGGGTATCAGCGACCAGACCGCGCGTACCCATCGACGCAACATGCTCGACAAGACGTCGACGGCCAATGTCTGTGCGCTGTTGTACCTGGCCTTCACCCACGGCTGGCTGCCATGGCCGGGCAGGGCCCACCCCATGCAGGGATGCACAGATTAATTGCACCAACGGACATGTTGCTTCGGCGCGGCTACAGGTATCCTCGGCACAGTCTTTTTTCGATTTGCCCAGACCCAAGGAGCTGCACGCTGTGTTCAAACATGTCGATGCCTATGCCGGCGATCCGATTCTGTCCCTGATGGAGACCTTCAAGGCCGACCCTCGTGCCAACAAGGTCAACCTGAGTATCGGCCTGTATTACGACGCCGCCGGCGTGGTTCCGCAGCTGGCGGCGGTGGGCGAAGCCGAGCGACGCATGGCCGGCCAGCCGCACGAAGCCTCGCTGTACCTGCCGATGGAAGGCCTGAACAGCTATCGCCAGGCGATCCAGGCGCTGCTGTTCGGCGCTGACCATCCCGCCGTGCAGGGCGGCCGCGTGGCCACCGTGCAGACCGTCGGCGGCTCCGGCGCGCTGAAAGTCGGTGCCGACTTCCTCAAGCGTTACTTCCCGCAATCCCAGGTATGGGTGAGCAATCCGACCTGGGACAACCACCGGGCGATCTTTGAAGGCGCAGGTTTTACCGTCAACACCTACCCCTACTTCGACCAGGGCACCCGTGGCCTGGACTTCGACGGCATGCTGGCGACCCTCAACACCTTGCCGGCCAACAGCGTCGTGTTGCTGCACCCGTGCTGCCACAACCCCACGGGTGTCGACCTGAGCCAGGCGCAATGGCAGCAGGTGATCGAGGTGGTCAAGGCGCGCACCCTCATTCCCTTCCTGGACATCGCCTACCAGGGCTTCGGCGAAGGCCTGGACGAAGACGCCTATGCCATTCGCGAAGTGGCCCGTGCCGGCGTGCCGTGCCTGGTCAGCAACTCGTTCTCGAAGATCTTCTCGCTGTATGGCGAGCGGGTAGGCGGGCTGTCGGTGGTCTGTGACGACGCCGATACCGCCCAGAGCGTGCTGGGCCAGCTCAAGGCCACCGTGCGCCGCAACTACTCCAGCCCGCCGAACTTCGGTGCCCAGCTGGTCGCCGCGGTGCTGGGCGACGCCGAGCTCAATGCCCAATGGGCGGTGGAAGTGGAGCAGATGCGCCTGCGCATCCTGCAAATGCGCCAGGGCCTGGTGGATGCCCTGGCCGTGCTGCTGCCGGGCCAGGACTTCAGCTTCTTCCTGAGCCAGCGTGGGATGTTCAGCTACACCGGCCTGAGCGTCGAGCAGGTCCGTCGCCTGCGTGACGAGTTCGGTGTGTACCTGATCGACAGCGGCCGGGTGTGCATGTCGGGCCTGCGCCCGGACAACCTGCAACAAGTGGCCGAGGCCATCGCCGCCGTTCAATAACCCCCTGTAGGAGCGGGCTTGCCCCGCGACGAGGCCAATCCAGGCGATAGAGGTGTATTGGCTGGATTGGCCCCGTCGCGGGGCAAGCCCGCTCCTACATGCTGTAAAAGGTGCAACCGCTCCTCGGTCAAGACTTTGCAAGTGCAACCAATGGGCGCACAATCGCGCCCCTCTTTGTATGGTTGAGCAGCGGTGAGGCCTCTGTCTCGCTGTTCTCAGCCCTGTTGCAGTTTGCGAGTGGAGTTGCACCCGGATGAACGAGCAGGCCCAAAGCGTTGAACAACGCTACGAATCGACCCCAGTTGCCCTCGGCAGCTGGGCCCGCCAGGACACCACCTGGATGCTGGGCCTGTTTGGCACAGCCATCGGCGCCGGGACCTTGTTCCTGCCGATCAACGCCGGGCTCGGAGGCTTCTGGCCCCTGCTGATCCTGGCGCTGCTAGCCTTCCCCATGACCTACTACGCGCACCGCGGCCTGACCCGCTTCGTGCTCTCCGGGCGCGAGGGTGCCGACATCACCGAGGTGGTCGAAGAGCACTTCGGCATCAAGGCGGGCGCCCTGATCACCTTGCTGTACTTCTTCGCCATCTTCCCGATCCTGCTGATCTACAGCGTGGCGCTGACCAACACCGTCGGCAGCTTCATGGAGCACCAGTTGCACATCGAGCCGCCACCGCGCGCGGTGCTGTCGTTCGTGCTGATCCTGGGGCTGCTGGCCATCGTTCGCTGCGGCGAGCAGGCCACCGTCAAGGTCATGAGCCTGCTGGTCTATCCGTTTATCGTCGCCCTGGCCTTTCTGGCGGTGTTCCTGATTCCGCACTGGAGCGGCGGTATCCTCACCACCGCCACCGAGCTGCCGTCGGGTTCGGCATTCCTGCACACGCTGTGGCTGGCCATTCCGGTGATGGTGTTCTCGTTCAACCACTCGCCCATCATCTCGGCCTTTGCCGTGGACCAGAAGCGCCGCTACGGCGTGCACGCCGATGAGCGCAGCGGCCAGATCCTGTGCCGCGCCCACCTGCTGATGGTGGCGATGGTGATGTTCTTCGTATTCAGCTGCGTCCTGACCCTGACGCCCGCCCAACTGGCCGAAGCCAAGGCGCAGAACCTGTCGATCCTGTCGTACCTGGCCAACCACTTCAGCAACCCGACCATTGCCTTTGCCGCGCCGCTGATTGCCTTCATCGCCATTGCCAAGTCGTTCCTGGGCCACTACATCGGCGCCAGCGAAGGCCTCAAGGGCCTGATCGTCAAGACCGGCAAGCGCCCCGGCGCCAAGGCCCTGGACCGCATGACCGCAGCGTTCATGCTGGTGATCTGCTGGATCGTCGCTACCCTCAACCCGAGCATCCTGGGCATGATCGAGACCCTGGGTGGCCCGGTGATCGCGGCGATCCTGTTCCTGATGCCGATGTATGCCATCCGCAAAGTGCCGGCCATGCGCAAATACAGCGGGCAGATGTCCAACGTCTTTGTGGTTGCCGTCGGCCTGGTGGCGATCTCCGCGCTGGTGTATTCGCTGCTCAGCTGATGACCAAACAGCTATCCGGAAGCAGGATTGTCTGCTTTCGGATAGCTGGTTTGTCCACAAAAATTGTCTGGCAATGCAACAATTTATCCTTCCCCCATAGGTGCCTGGGCACTTTCGTGATTAACTCTGGTCCTTTACTCACCCCCGCATAAGGACTCAGCTCATGGCTCAAGTGACTCTCAAAGGCAACCCGGTTCAGGTCAAAGGCGAACTGCCGAAAGTCGGCGCCCAGGCTCCAGCGTTTTCCCTGGTTGGTGCTGGCCTGGCTGACGTGACCCTGGCAAGCCTTGCCGGCAAGCGCAAAGTGCTGAACATCTTCCCAAGCGTCGACACCCCGACCTGCGCGACCTCGGTCCGCACCTTCAACAAGAAGGCTGGCGAACTGAATAACACCGTGGTGCTGTGCATCTCGGCCGACCTGCCATTCGCCCAGGCGCGCTTCTGCGGCGCTGAAGGCCTGGAAAACGTCCAGAACCTGTCCACCCTGCGGGGCCGCGAGTTCATCGAGAACTACGGCGTTGCCATCGCCGACGGCCCGCTGGCCGGCCTGACTGCCCGTGCCGTGGTGGTGCTGGACGAGAACGACAAGGTGCTGCACGCCGAGCTGGTGGGCGAAATTGCTGACGAGCCGAACTACGATGCAGCGCTGGCTGTTCTGAAGTAAGGCTTATCGCGGGGCAAGTCCGCGCCTACGGTAGGAGCGGGCGTGCCCCGCGAAGCTGTAAAGAGTTGTTACGGCCTGGACTTGTCCAGGCCGTTTTTATTTAAACTTCATCGGTTTACCTACGTAAGCCAAAGTAAATTGCCGGTAAAGGCGCTTTGCTTATCTCGCTGCAGTGCTTATCGTTCAGCCTCCTCAAAAGAATTCCTCTTCGCACAATGGTCGATCAACCGATGCTTTCTCGTTCCCGTTCCTCTCGTCGCTGGCTTGTCGGCCTGCTGATCCTGCTGCTGGTCGCCGGCCTTTGCTGGTGGCTGTGGCCGTCGCCAGCCGCCCACAAGGCGGCCGGTGCGCCGGGGGGCAAGGGCGGTCGGCCCGGTTTTGGCGCCTTTGGCGGGCCGGTGCCGGTGCGTGTGGAGCCGGCGACTGTGGGCGACTTCCCGGTGTACCTCAAGGCCCTGGGCACGGTGACGGCAACCAACACCGTCAATGTCCGCAGCCGGGTGGGCGGTGAGCTGGTCAAGGTCAACTTCCAGGAAGGGCAGAAGGTCAAGAGCGGCGACCTGCTCGCCGAGATCGACCCGCGCAGCTACCAGATCGCCCTGCAACAGGCCGAAGGCACCCTGGCGCAGAACCAGGCGCAACTGAAAAACGCCCAGATCGACCTGGAACGCTACAAAGGCCTGTATGCCGAAGACAGCATCGCCAAGCAGACGCTCGACACCCAAGTGGCACTGGTCGGCCAGTTCCAGGGCACGATCAAGACCAACCAGGCAGCGGTCGGCGATGCCAAGCTGAACCTGGATTTCACCCGCATCCGCGCGCCGATCACCGGCCGTCTGGGCTTGCGTCAGCTCGATGTCGGCAACCTGGTGGCGGCCAACGACACCACCGCCCTGGTGGTGATTACCCAGACCCAGCCGATCACCGTGGCGTTCACCTTGCCCGAATCTGAACTCAACACGGTCCTGGCGCGCTACCGCAGCGGCGCCAAGCTGCCGGTGGAAGCCTGGGACCGGGGTGATACACAGCAGCAGGCGGTCGGCGTGCTGCGCAGCCTCGACAACCAGATTGACACCACCACCGGCACCCTGAAGTTCAAGGCCTATTTCGAGAACCAGGACGAAGCCCTGTTCCCCAACCAGTTCGTCAATGTGCGCCTGCTGGCCGACACCCTCAAAGACGTGGTGCTGGCCCCTTCGGCGGCGATCCAGTTCGGCACCGACGGCTCGTTCGTGTATGTGCTGGAAGGGGAGAACAAGGTGCGCATTCGCCCACTCAAGCTGGGTGCCAGCGATGGCGAGCACACCGTGATCGTTGAAGGCCTGGCCAAGGGCGAGCGGGTAGTGCTCGAAGGCACCGACCGTCTGCGTGACGGCAGTGACGTCGAAGTGGTCAATGACAGCTCCGAAGTACCGGTGACACCCGGCCAGCACCTGCAAGGCCAGGACAAGAAAGACGCCTCCGTTACCCCGGGCACCCAGGGCAAGGCCGGCGCATGAACCTCTCGCGGCTGTTCATCCTGCGCCCGGTGGCGACCACCCTGAGCATGCTGGCCATCGTTCTGGCCGGCCTGATCGCCTACAAGATGCTGCCGGTGGCGGCATTGCCCCAGGTCGATTACCCCACCATCCGGGTCATGACCCTTTACCCGGGCGCCAGCCCCCAAGTGATGACCAGTGCGGTCACCGCGCCCCTGGAGCGCCAGTTCGGGCAGATGCCCGGGCTCACCCAGATGGCTTCCACCAGCTCCGGCGGCGCCTCGGTGCTGACCCTGCGCTTCAGCCTGGACATGAACATGGACGTGGCCGAGCAGCAGGTGCAGGCGGCCATCAACGCCGCCACCAATCTGCTGCCCACCGACCTGCCGGCACCGCCGGTGTACAACAAGGTCAACCCGGCCGATACGCCGGTGCTGACCCTGGCCATTTCCTCTCAAACCATGCCGCTGCCCAAGCTCAATGACCTGGTCGACACCCGGGTGGCGCAGAAGATCGCGCAAATTGGCGGCGTCGGCATGGTCAGCATCGCCGGCGGCCAGCGCCAGGCGGTGCGGATCAAGGTCAACCCTGATGCCCTGGCGTCGGCGGGCCTGAACCTCGCCGATGTACGCACCCTGATCGGTGCCTCCAACGTCAACCAGCCCAAGGGCAACTTCGACGGCCCGACCCGGGTGTCGATGCTCGACGCCAATGACCAGCTGCGGTCCCCCGAGGAATACGCCAACCTGATCCTGGCCTACAACAACGGTGCGCCCCTGCGCCTGAAGGACGTTGCCGAGATCGTCGACGGCGCCGAGAACGAGCGCCTGGCGGCCTGGGCCAACCAGAACCAGGCGGTGTTGCTGAACATCCAGCGCCAGCCGGGCGCAAACGTTATCGAGGTGGTCGACCGGATCAAGGCCATGCTGCCGTCGATCACCGACAACCTGCCGGCGGGCCTGGACGTCACCGTGCTCACCGACCGTACCCAGACCATCCGCGCCTCGGTCAAGGACGTCCAGCATGAGCTGCTGATCGCCATCGCCCTGGTGGTGATGGTGACGTTCGTGTTCCTGCGCCGTTTCAGCGCCACCATCATTCCGTCGGTGGCGGTACCGCTGTCGCTGATCGGCACCTTCGCCGTCATGCACCTGGCCGGGTTCTCGATCAACAACCTCACGCTGATGGCCCTGACCATTGCCACCGGCTTTGTGGTGGACGACGCCATCGTCATGCTGGAGAACATCTCGCGGCATATCGAAGAGGGCGAGACGCCGATGCAAGCGGCGCTCAAGGGCGCCCGGCAGATCGGCTTCACCCTGATTTCGTTGACCTTCTCGCTGATCGCGGTGCTGATCCCGCTGCTGTTCATGGCCGATGTGGTCGGCCGGCTGTTCCGCGAGTTCGCCATCACCCTGGCGGTGGCCATCCTGATTTCCCTGGTGGTGTCGCTGACCCTGACGCCGATGATGTGCGCGCGCTTGCTCAAGCGCGAGCCCAAGCCTGAAGAGCAAAGCCGGTTCTACCGCGCCAGCGGCGCCTGGATCGACTGGATGATTCAGCATTACGGCCGCGGCCTGCAGTGGGTGCTCAAGCATCAACCGCTGACCCTGCTGGTGGCGGTTGCCACCCTGGGCCTGACCGTGCTGCTGTACCTGGTGGTGCCCAAGGGCTTCTTCCCGGTGCAGGACACCGGCGTCATCCAGGGCATTTCCGAGGCGCCGCAGTCGGTGTCGTTCGCTGCCATGAGCCAGCGCCAGCAGGCACTGAGCGCGATCATCCTGCAGGACCCGGCGGTGCAGAGCCTGTCGTCCTACATCGGTGTCGATGGCGACAACGCCACCCTCAACAGCGGCCGCTTGCTGATCAACCTCAAGCCCCATGGCGAGCGTGACCTCACCGCGACCCAGGTGATTGCCCGCCTGCAGCCGGAAGTCGACAAGCTGATCGGCATCCGCCTGTTCATGCAGCCGGTGCAGGACCTGAGCATCGAAGACCGGGTCAGTCGCACCCAGTACCAGTTCAGCCTGTCGTCGCCCGATGCCGAGCTGCTGGCGCAGTGGAGCGGCAAGCTGGTCGATGCCCTGCAGCAGCGCCCGGAGCTCACCGACGTGGCCAGCGACCTGCAGGACAAGGGCCTGCAGGTGTTCCTGGTGATCGACCGCGATGCCGCCAGCCGCCTGGGCATCAATGTCGCCGATATCACCAACGCGCTGTACGACGCCTTCGGCCAGCGGCAGATCTCGACGATCTACACCCAGGCCAGCCAGTACCGTGTGGTCTTGCAGGCCGAAGCGGCGTCCACGCTGGGGCCGCAAGTGCTCGAGCAGATCCACGTCAAGGCCACGGATGGCGGCCAGGTACGGCTGTCGAGCCTGGCGCGCATCGAGCAGCGCCAGGCACAGCTGGCGATCGCCCATATCGGCCAGTTCCCGGCGGTGATGATGTCGTTCAACCTCGGCCAGGGCGTGGCCCTGGGTGAGGCGGTCAAGGTGATCGAGCAGGTGCAGCAGGAGATCGGCATGCCAGTCGGGGTGCAGACCCGCTTTCAGGGCGCCGCCGAAGCCTTCCAGGCCTCGCTGTCGAGCACCTTGCTGTTGATCCTGGCGGCGGTGGTGACCATGTACATCGTGCTTGGCGTGCTCTACGAGAGCTACATCCACCCGGTGACCATCCTCTCGACCCTGCCGTCGGCGGCGGTGGGCGCCTTGCTGGCGTTGATCCTGTCCGGCAACGACCTGGGCATGATCGCCATCATCGGCATCATTCTGTTGATCGGTATCGTCAAGAAGAACGCGATCATGATGATCGACTTCGCCCTCGAGGCCGAGCGCAACCAGGGCGTGGCCCCGCAGACGGCGATCTACCAGGCGGCGCTGTTGCGCTTCCGGCCCATCCTGATGACCACCCTGGCGGCGCTGTTCGGCGCTATCCCGTTGATGCTCGCCACCGGCTCCGGCGCCGAGCTGCGTCAACCGCTGGGCTTGGTGATGGTGGGCGGGTTGCTGGTGAGCCAGGTGCTGACGCTCTTTACCACCCCGGTCATTTACCTGTACTTCGACCGCCTGGCTCGCCGCTGGCGCCGTCAGCCTGACACCGCGGTGCAGGCCCAGCCATGAACCTCTCCGCACCGTTCATCCGCCGGCCGGTAGCGACCATGCTGCTGAGCCTGGCGATCATGCTGCTGGGCGGCGTCAGCTTCGGCCTGTTGCCCGTGGCGCCGCTGCCGCAGATCGAGTTCCCGGTGATCGTGGTCCAGGCCAACCTTCCCGGCGCCAGCCCCGAGGTCATGGCCTCGACGGTGGCGACCCCGCTGGAGCGCTCCATGGGCGCGATTTCCGGGGTCACGACGCTGACCAGCAGCTCCAGCCAGGGTTCGACCCGGGTGATCCTGGGCTTTGACCAGGGCCGGGATGTCGATGCCGCAGCCCGCGAGGTGCAGGCGGCGATCAACGCCTCGCGAAACCTGCTGCCCAGTGGTATGCGCAGCATGCCCACCTACAAGAAATTCAACCCTTCCCAGGCACCCATCATGGTGCTGGCGCTGACTTCCAGCGTGCTGCAGAAGGGCCAGCTCTATGACCTGGCCTCGACCATCCTGTCCCAGAGCCTGTCCCAGGTGCCCGGGGTTGGTGAAGTACAAATCGGCGGCAGTTCTTTGCCTGCGGTGCGCATCGAGCTCGAGCCGCAGTTGCTCAACCAATACGGCGTGGCCCTGGACGATGTGCGCCAGACCATCGCCAACGCCAACCAGCGCCGGCCCAAAGGCTTTATCGAGGACGGCCAGCGCAATTGGCAGGTACAGGCCAACGACCAGCTGGAAAAAGCCAAGGACTACGAGCCCCTGGTGATTCGCTACCAGGACGGCGCGGTGCTGCGCCTGAGCCATGTGGCCAAGGTCAGCGATGCGGTGGAGAACCGCTACAACAGCGGCTTCTTCAATGACCAGCAAGCGGTGCTGCTGGTGATCAACCGCCAGACCGGCGCCAACATCATCGAGACCGTGAACAAGATCAAGGAGCAGTTGCCGGCCCTTGAATCGCTGATGCCGGCCAGCGTCAAGCTGGACGTGGCCATGGATCGCTCACCAGTGATCACCGCGACCCTCAAGGAAGCTGAGCACACCCTGATCATTGCCGTGGTCCTGGTGGTGCTGGTGGTGTTCCTGTTCCTGGGCAACCTGCGCGCCTCGCTGATCCCGACCCTGGCGGTGCCGGTGTCGCTGGTGGGGACCTTTGCGGTCATGTACCTGTGCGGTTTCTCATTGAACAATTTGTCGCTGATGGCGCTGATCCTCGCCACCGGCCTGGTGGTCGATGACGCCATCGTGGTGCTGGAGAACATCTCCCGGCACATCGACGAAGGCGTGCCGCCGATGCGCGCCGCCTTCCTGGGGGCCAAGGAAGTCGGCTTCACCTTGCTGTCGATGAACCTCTCGCTGGTGGTGGTGTTCGTCTCGATCCTGTTCATGGGCGGCATTGTCGGTTCGCTGTTTCGCGAGTTCTCCATCACGCTGGCGGCGGCGATCATTGTCTCGCTGGTGGTCTCCCTGACCTTGACGCCGATGCTCTGCGCCCGCTGGCTGAAGGCTCACCCCGAAGGCGAGCAGACCCGCTTGCAGCGTTGGAGCGAGCAGCTCAATCAGCGCATGATGGCAGGCTACGCACGCACGCTGGACTGGGTCTTGCGCCACCGGCGCCTGACGTTGCTCAGCCTGCTGGTGACCATCGCCGTCAACATCGCCCTGTATGTGGTGGTGCCCAAGACCTTCCTGCCGCAGCAGGACACCGGGCAGTTGATGGGCTTTGTGCGCGGCGACGATGGCCTGTCGTTCCAGGTGATGCAGCCGAAGATGGAAATCTACCGCCGCGCCTTGCTCAAGGACCCGGCCGTGCAGAGTGTGGCCGGCTTTATCGGCGGCAACAGCGGCACCAATAACGCCATGATCCTGGTGCGCCTCAAGCCGATCAGCGAGCGCAAGGACTCGGCGCAGAAGATCATCGAGCGGCTGCGCAAGGAAATGCCCAAGGTGCCGGGCGGGCGATTGTTCCTCATGGCCGACCAGGACCTGCAGTTTGGTGGCGGTCGCGACCAGAGCACCTCGCAGTTCCTCTATACCCTGCAAAGCAGCGAGCTGTCGGCCTTGCGCGAGTGGTACCCGAAGGTGGTCGCAGCCTTCAAGGCGCTGCCTGAGCTGACCGCCATCGATGCCCGCGAAGGTGGCGGCACCGAACAGATCACCCTGGTGGTCGACCGCGAACAGGCCAAGCGCCTGGGCATCGACATGAGCATGGTGACCTCGGTGCTCAACAACGCCTACAGCCAGCGGCAGATCTCGACCATCTATGACAGCCTGAACCAGTACCAGGTGGTGATGGAGGTCAACCCCAAGTATGCCCAGGACCCGCGCACCCTGGAGCAGGTCCAGGTCATCACCGCAGAGGGTGCCCGGGTGCCGCTGTCGACCTTTGCCCACTACGAGAACAGCCTGGCCGATGACCGGGTCAGCCATGAAGGCCAGTTCGCCTCCGAGAACATCAACTTCGACGTTGCCGAAGGCTACAGCCAGGACCAGGCCTTGGCCGCGGTGGAGCGGGCAGTGGCCAAGGTCGGCCTGCCCGAGGATGTGATTGCCAAGGTGGGCGGTACCGGCGATGCCTTCGCCAAGAGCCAGGAAGGGCAACCGTGGATGATTCTCGGTGCCTTGCTGGCGGTGTACCTGGTGCTCGGCATTCTCTACGAGAGCTACATCCACCCCCTGACCATTCTCTCGACCCTGCCTTCGGCCGGCGTCGGGGCCTTGCTCACCCTGTACGTGGTGGGCAGCGAGTTCAGCCTGATTTCGCTGCTCGGGCTGTTCCTGCTCATCGGCGTGGTGAAGAAAAACGCGATCATGATGATCGACCTGGCCTTGCAGCTGGAGCGTCACGAACACCTGACTCCGGAGGAGTCGATCCGCCGGGCCTGCCTGCTGCGCCTGCGGCCGATCCTGATGACCACCCTGGCCGCGATCCTTGGTGCCTTGCCGCTGTTGCTCAGCCATGCCGAGGGCTCCGAGATGCGCCAGCCGCTGGGCCTGACCATCATCGGCGGGCTGGTGTTCAGCCAGGTCCTTACGCTTTACACCACCCCTGTGGTCTACCTCTATCTGGACCGCCTGCGCCATCGTTTCAACCACTGGCGCGGCGTGCGCACCGACGCTGCTTTGGAAACCCCGCTATGACCCGACGTCCGATCCTTTCCAACCGCACGCTGCAGCTGCTCGGCGCCCGTGGTTCACGCTTGTTGACCTGCAGCCTGTGCCTGGCCATGCTCAGCGCCTGCACCCTGAGCCCGGACTACCACCGACCGCAAAGCCCCACGCCGGCGCAGTTCAAGCACGCTGCCGGCTGGTCCCAGGCCAATCCGTCGGATGCCCTGGCGCGTGGGGCCTGGTGGGAGCTGTATGGCGATGCCCGGCTCAATGGCCTGGTTGACGAGCTCAATGCCAGCAACCAGACCGTCGCCCAGTACGAAGCCCAGTACCGCCAGGCCCAGGCCCTGGTGCGCAGTGCCCGTGGCGCACTGTTTCCAAGCCTTGACCTGAACGCCGGCAAGACCCGCTCCAGCCAGGGCACCGGCAGCTCCAGCTCCAGCCTGAGCAACAACAGCAGCGGGATTCGCAACACCTACAGCACCACCCTCGGTGTGAGCTGGGAGGCCGACCTCTGGGGCAAGCTGCGCGACAGCCTGGCGGCCAATGAAGCCAGCGCCCAGGCGAGCCTTGCCGACATGGCGGCGATCCGCCTGAGCCTGCAGTCGGAGCTGGTGCAGAACTACCTGCAGTTGCGGGTCATGGACGAACAGAAACGCCTGCTCGAAGCCACGGTCGTGGCCTACCAGCGCTCGCTGACCATGACTGAAAACCAGTACCGTGCCGGCGTCTCCGGCAAGGACGCGGTGGCCCAGGCGCAAACCCAGCTCAAGACCACCCAGGCCGATCTGGTCGACCTGGTCTGGCAGCGCGCCCAGCTGGAAAATGCCATCGCGGTATTGCTGGGCAAGGCGCCGGCGGACTTTGCCCTGGCCGACAGCCAGGACATCCCGGCACTGCCGCAGGTGCCGCTGGCGCTGCCGTCGCAATTGCTGGAGCGCCGTCCTGACATCGCCTCGGCCGAGCGCAAGGTCATGTCGGCCAATGCCAGCATCGGCGTGGCCAAGGCCGCCTATTTCCCGGACCTGACCCTGAGCCTCAACGGTGGCTACAGCAGTAGCAGCTTCAACGACTGGATCAGCCTGCCGAACCGGTTCTGGTCGGTGGGCCCGCAACTGGCCATGACCCTGTTCGATGGCGGCCAGCGGTCGGCCGAAGTCGATCGCACCGAAGCCGTCTACGACCAGACCGTGGCCCAGTACCGCCAGGCCGTGCTGGATGGTTTCAAGGAAGTGGAAAACTACCTGGTGCAGCTCAAGGTCTACGAAGACGAAGCGCGGATTCGCAGCGAAGCCCTGGACTCTGCCCGCGAGTCCTTGCGCCTGACCAACAACCAGTACAAGGCAGGTCTGATTGCCTACCTGGACGTGGTCAACGTACAGACCACGGCACTGAGCAACGAGCGCAGCGTCCTGAACCTGCTGCAAGGGCGCCTGGTGGCGAGTGTGCAGTTGATTGCCGCATTGGGCGGCGGCTGGGAGGCGCCGTCGGCGTTTGCCGAGGCGCCTTGAACAGCAACGATGAACGCGGCGAAAGCGTACCTTTCGCCGCGTTTCTGTTCAGGCCTGATCAGGCCTTCATCGCTGCATCCGGCTTCTCTGCCGGCACCGGTTTGCCGATCGCCTGCGCCACCCGCTGCGCCACCAGCGGGTCATCGGCAAAGGGTATCAAGCTGACCTGATCGTCTACCTCACGGCTGTGGCCACGCAAACAGGCGCTGGTCACCAGGTAGAAGAACAACACGCCGGTCAGGCAGTACAGCGCATACAGCCACTCGTTCATATCGATGCTCCTCAAGCGATGCGCGCGTTGCTGAAGGCCAGGCGTTCATCGGCCACCCGCACGGTGCGCCAGGTGTTGTAGGCCATCAGCAGCATGCCGGCGAGGAAGCACACGCCACCGACAAAGCGCACCAGGAAGCCCGGGTGGCTGGCCACCAATGCCTCGACGAACGAGTAGGTCAGGGTGCCGTCGTCGTTGGTGGCGCGCCACATCAGGCCCTGGGTGATGCCGTTGACCCACATCGAGGCGATGTAGAGCACGGTGCCGATGGTCGCCAGCCAGAAGTGCGCGTTGATCAGGCCGGTGCTGTACATGCGCTCGCGGCCGAACACTTTCGGGATCATGTGGTACAGCGAGCCGAAGGTGATCATCGCCACCCAGCCCAGGGCCCCGGCGTGAACGTGACCGATGGTCCAGTCGGTGTAGTGGGACAGGGCGTTGACGGTCTTGATCGCCATCATCGGGCCTTCAAAGGTCGACATGCCGTAGAACGCCAGCGACAGCACCAGAAAGCGCAGGATCGGGTCGTCGCGCAGCTTATGCCAGGCCCCGGAGAGGGTCATCATGCCGTTGATCATGCCGCCCCAGCTCGGGGCCAGGAGGATCAGCGACATGGCCATGCCCAGCGATTGCGCCCAGTCGGGCAGGGCGGTGTAGTGCAGGTGATGCGGGCCAGCCCAGATGTACAGGGTGATCAGCGCCCAGAAATGCACGATCGACAGGCGATAGGAGTACACCGGGCGACCGACCTGCTTGGGCACGAAGTAATACATCATCCCCAGAAAGCCCGTGGTCAGGAAGAAGCCCACGGCGTTGTGGCCGTACCACCACTGCACCATGGCGTCGGTGGCGCCTGAGTAGACCGGGTAGGACTTGAACCAGCTCACCGGGATCGACAGGTGATTGACCACGTGCAGCATGGCAATCACCACGATGAAGGCGCCGAAAAACCAGTTGCCGACGTAGATATGCTTGGCCTTGCGGCGCAGCAGGGTGGCGAAGAACACCACGCCGTAGGCCACCCAGACAATGGCCATCCAGACCGCACCGGTGAATTCGATCTCGGCGTATTCCTTGGTGGTGGTCAGGCCCAGCGGCAGGCTGACCAGCATGATCACGATAGTCGCTTGCCAGCCCCAGAAGGTGAAGGCGGCCAGCTTGTCGCTGAACAGGCGTACCTGGCAGGTACGCTGCACCGCGTAGTAGCTGGCGGCAAATTGTGCGCTACCGGCAAAGCCGAAGATCACAAGGCTGGTGTGCAGGGGGCGCAGGCGGCCGAAGCTGGTCCACGGCAGTTCCAGGTTCAGCTCCGGCCAGACCAGTTGCGAGGCGATCCACACCCCCATGGCCATGCCGACGATGCCCCAGAACACCGTCATGACCACGAATTGTCTGACCACTTTGTAGTTGTAGGCCTGCGCCTGTTGATGTGTGCTCATGGCTTTTTTCCACAGTTCCTGTATGGCTCGCTCTGCCGTGGGGGCAGAGCCCAGGCGCACTGTAGGAAGCTGGGGCGAGGCAAAACAGACTCAGAAACCTGGCAGAACTACGGATCAGATAAGGCCCCCGTATTCATTGGGCGCAAGGCCTACTGATATGGGCAGGCTGCGGCGAAATTACGCTGTGCTGTGTTCGCCGGGAGGCGAAGTGTGGCTTTACGCCGCAGCCCGGGGAACTTGGAATTACCTTGACATCACCGTAACCCCGGACGCAAAATTTCGACAAACTTTGCGCGCAAAGTTTTAGGCGCGAAGCGATGGTTCGTGTCAGAGATGCGCAATTTGCCATGGAGCCAAACTGCTACGGCGTTTGTGCGAAGGCGCTTACACAACGGGGCGACGCCGCTGCGGCGGCAGACTATAAGAACAGAAGGGAGCATAAGATGAAGCTTTCCAAGGACCTGGTACTCCAGGCCAAAGCGACGTTCGGGACACCCACCTACCTCTACGATGAAGCCGTGTTGCGCAGCAGTTTCAATGAATTGCGCGATGCGTTGCCCGAGTGCGTGGACATCTTCTATGCGTTGAAGGTCAACCCGAACCTGTCGTTGGTCAAACTGATCCGCTCGTACGGTGGCAACGCCGAAGTCTGTTCGCTGGCAGAGCTGGAAATAGCCCTCAAAGCCGGTGTTGCCCCCCAGGACATCATCCTGCTCGGCCCCTACAAAAAGCCTGAAGAGCATCGTCGGGCGCTGGAAGTGGGGGTGTTCGCCATCGTGGTCGAGTCTGAGAGCGAACTGCGCAAGTTATCTGCCCTGGCAGGTGAGCTGGGCTGTGACGCACCGGTCGCCATTCGCATCAACCCCAATTTTTCCGCCGCAGGCTCGCCCTGGAAGATGGGTGGGCGGCCCACGCACTTCGGGATCGAAGAAGACACTGCGGTGGCCAACTTCGCCGACTACCTGGCGTTGCCCAACATCAGGATCAAGGGCATCCATGTCTATAACGGCACCAAGATCCTCGATGCGCAATCGGTGTACGACAACGCCGACTACATTCTGGGGCTGTTTCGCAGCCTGAGCCGCCGCTACAACCTGGACCTGCGCATGGTCGACGTTGGCGGCGGCCTGGGTATCAAGTACTACGAAAACGAAAAGGAACTCGACACGGCTCAGCTCAAGCAATTGCTGGCGCCGTTGTTCAATGCCTTCCATCACGAGTTTCCTCGCACGCGGATCATTCTGGAGTCCGGGCGCTTTGTGGCCGGCAAGTGTGGCTCGTTGCTGGTGACCGTCGACAACATCAAGGAAAACCACGGCAAGACCTTTGCTGTGACCGACGGTGGCACCAACTGCCACGGTGCGGCTGCCGGCAGTGGCCAGGTGCTCAAGCGCAACTTCCGGATCGTCAAGGCCACCGGCGACAACGGCGGGCCGCTGCGTGAGTACCATATCTCCGGACCGCTCTGCAGCCCGGACGACCTGCTTGGGCGGGATGTGCAACTGGAGGCCCTGCATGAAGGTGACCTGCTTGCGGTGACGGCCTCGGGTGCCTATGGGCCCACGGCCTCGCCGACACTGTTCCACAGCCACGGCCATCCGGCCGAAGTGGTGGTCAGCCACAATCGCTTGTTTCTCGCCCGGGCCCGGCAAAGCGCCGTGGAAATCCGCGACAGTCATGCCGACGTGGCCCTTGATGAACTGCTCGGCACCGCTGGCAAGGCAGCGCCCACGCCCATTGCCCAGGCCGCGACCCAACGCCAATTGGCCGACATCCTGCGGGTGGTGTTGAACCTGCCGGAACACGTGGCCATCAGTGCCGACTCGCACCTGCGCGACGAACTGGGGCTGGACTCGCTGACGTCTATGGAGCTGCTGGTGAGCCTGGAGGACGACATCGAAGGGTTCTTCGTCAACCCCGACACCATCACCCCAGGGCACTTCAAGACCGTGGCGACCCTGGCCGGCTATATCGACGCTCATCGCCAGCTTCCCACCGGCCGTCGAGCAGTGGAGGCAATCGAGGTGCACCATGAAGGCGTCTGAAGTGCTGCTGCAGGATGTGCTGGAAACACGCAACGGCCTGCATCCGGACAAGGCCGCGATCATCTATGCCGATGAAACCTACACCTACGCCCAGCTTGACGAGGCCAGTGCCAGGCTCGCGGCGGGCTTGCAGGTCAACGGCCTGCGGCGCCAGGAGCGGGTGGTGCTGTGCCTGGGCAACCGGGTCGAAACGGTCTGTGCGTTCTGGGGCGTGCTCAAGGCGGGGGGCGTGGTCGTCAATGTGGGGCTCGAAACCCATGCCGACAGCCTTGACTACATCGTGCGCGATGCCGAGGCCTCGGTGCTGATCACCACGTCCGAGAAAATGACCAGCCTGCGAGCCGACACGGCGCAACTCAGTCACCTCAAGCTCATCGTGCTGCTCGACGGCGAGGCGGGGTCGACGCAGGTTCAAACCTTTGAAGGCCTGCTGGGCCAGGGTGCAGGCGTGCCCCTGCCGAGCGGCAACCTGGACCTGGACCTGGCGGCCATCATCTATACCTCGGGGTCGACCGGCATGCCCAAGGGCGTGATGCTGACCCACCGCAACATGCTCGCGGCACTCAGTTCCCTGCACACCTACCTGGGCTACAACGAGACCGATAATGTGTTGTGCTCGTTGCCGCTGTCGTTCGACTACGGCCTGTACCAGATGATCATGGCCATGAGCGCCGGTGCCACGCTGGTGCTGGAAAAGGAATTTACCTGGCCGATTTTCCTGATCAAGAAGATCCGCCAGTACCAGGTCACGGTGATCCCGTTCGTGCCGACCATGCTGGTGCTGCTGCATGAGTATGCGCGCAAGCGCGAGGCGATCTTCCCCGACGTGCGCATGGTCACCAACACCGGTGCCGCCCTCAAGGCGCCGCATATTGCGCAGATGAAAGCGCTGTTTCCCCAGGCACAGATCTACTCCATGTACGGCCTGACCGAATGCAAGCGTTGCACCTACCTGCCGCCGGAAGACATCGACAGCAAGCCCGGGAGTGTCGGCATTGCCATCCCCAACACCGAGCTGTGGCTGGTGGACGAAGATGATCAACTCATCGACGAGCCCCACCAGGTCGGTCAGCTGGTGATTCGCGGGGCCACGGTGATGGCGGGCTACTGGCGCAACCCCGCGGCCACGGCGCTCAAACTCAAGCCTGGGCGCTATCCGGGCGAAAGCGTGTTGTACACCGGTGACTACTGCAGCCTGGATGAGGATGGTTACTTGTACTTCCAGGGTCGCATGGACCAGATGATCAAGTCCCGTGGCATGAAAGTCAGCCCCAGCGAGGTGGAGGGCTATCTCTACGCCATCGAAGGTATCGAGGCCGCAGCGGTGGTCGGTGTCGACCATGCAGCGGTCGGCGAAGGGCTTTGGGCCTTCGTCACCCTGGCCCAGGGTGCACAGTTGACGGTCGCGCAGGTGCTCGAACGATGCCGGCAGGGCCTGGACGCTCACAAGGTGCCCCTGTCGATCACCATTGAAAGCAGCCTGCCGCGAACCGCCAATGGCAAGTTCGACCTCCAGCAGTTGCATCGCATGGCCTGCAACACACAGCTGGCGGTGGCAGGATGAGCGGTTGCAGCGGGCGATCACTGAGGAAGGGAAATCCATGAGTCTGGGCAACCGAGGCCGCGATCAAACACTGGACGTCAATGGCAACCACTTCGCCTTGCGTACCTGGGGCAATGAAGCTGGCCATCCGGTGCTCGCCCTGCATGGCTGGCTGGACAACGCCGCATCCTTCGAGCGTATCGCGCCCCTGTTGCCTGATCATTTTGTGGTGGCCCCGGACCTTGCCGGCCACGGTCGCTCCGAGCACCGGCGTGCCGACAGCGGTTATTACCTGTGGGAGCACGCCGACGATATGAACGCCTTGGTCGAGAGCCTGGGCTGGAAGCGCTTTTCAGTGCTTGGCCACTCCATGGGGACGGGCGTGGCGTCGATTCTGGCCGCCATGAATCGCAACATCGACAGCATGGTGTTTATCGACGGAATGGGGGCTCCGTTCACGGTACCCGAAGGCAGCACGGTCGAGCACATGCGCAAGGCCCAACGCTTGTTGCGCCTGGCATTGCGTACGCGTCTGCACGGTTTCAGCGGTCCGGAAGAAGCCCGGTTCAGCAGCCTGGAAGCGGCTATCAGCGAACGGCGCAATAGCATCGACGGCAGCCTCAGTGCGGAAGGCGCGCGCTTGCTGGCGATGCGCGACCTGATCAACCTGGGTCACGGCTACCGCTGGCGCCACGACCCGCGGCTGGTACTGCCCGAGCTTCTGCCGCTGACGGAGCGCCAGGCCTGTGAGTTCCTGCAGCAGATCACTTGCCCGCTGCACCTGCTGCTCGGCCGCCAGGGCCTGTTTGCCGGCAGCCAATTCGATCAACGCAAGAACGCCTTGCCCCTCAATACCCGGGTGCACTGGCATGACGGCGGCCATCACTTCCACCTCGATCCACCCCAACCTGCGCTGATCGCCCAGATCGGCGCCGCGCTGGGGCAGGGGGCGTCCGGGTTGTTGCAACGATTAGTCAATGAGTAATGGAGTACGCGTGTGAAAGAGTTCTGGATTGCACCTTCGATTCTGGCGGCCGACTTCGCCCGTTTGGGTGAAGAAGTCGAGCAAGTGCTGGCCGCAGGTGCCGATGTCATCCATATCGATGTCATGGATAACCACTATGTACCCAACCTGACCATGGGGCCGCAGTTCTGCAAGGCCTTGCGCAGCTACGGCATTACCGCGCCCATCGATGTACACCTGATGGTGTCGCCGGTGGACAGCATGATCCAGGCTTTTGCCGAGGCCGGTGCCGATTACATTTCCATCCACCCTGAGGCAACGGTGCACCTGGACCGCTCGGTGCAGCTGATAAAGGACCTGGGATGCAAGGCAGGCCTGGTGTTCAACCCGGCCACCACCCTGGACGCCGCTCATTACCTGATGGACCGCATCGACCTGATCTTGCTGATGTCGGTCAACCCCGGCTTTGGTGGCCAGCGTTTCATCCCCCAGGTGTTGCCCAAGATAGCCGCGGCGCGCAAGCTGATCGACGACAGCGGCCGTGACATTCGCCTGGAAGTTGATGGTGGAGTCAACCTGGAGACCATCGGCCAGGTCGCAGCGGCCGGTGCCGACATGTTCGTTGCCGGCACGGCGATTTTTGCCCAGACCGACTACTGTGCCACGATCTCGGCCTTGCGCCGCGAAATGGCCAATGCTGTACCCAACCGCCTCTGACAGGCGGTCTTTTCAACGATTCTCGCGAATCCAGCATGAGTTACCCGTCCTTGCACAATAATTCCTTCATCAAGGCCTTGCTGCGTCAGCCGACGCTACACACGCCGGTGTGGCTGATGGGGCAGGCCGGTCATCATTTGCCCGAGTACCGCCTGCTGCGGGCAACGTCCGGCTGTTACCTGTCGCTGCTCAAGCACCCCGACTACACCACCGAGGCTACACTGCAGCCGTTTCGGCACCTGAGCCTGGACGCGGCGGTGGTGACCACCGATATCCTCACCCTGGCCGATGCCATGGGCCTGGGGCTGTACTTCGTCAATGGCGAGACGCCTCGGTTGCGTCATCCGTTGCGCGATGAAAAAGCCATCCACCGCTTGCGTGTGCCGGAGCCCCGGGCCCAGGAATACCTCTACAAGTCGGTGGCGCAGTCGCGCCGGGCGCTGGAGGGCAAGGTGCCATTGATCGGCGTTGCCGGCAGCCCCTGGAGCCTGGCGTGCTACATGGTCGAAGGCGGGCCACCGGGGGATTTCCAGCTGGTCAAGCGGATGCTCTATCGACGCCCGGAACTGCTGCATCGGCTGTTGATGACTACCAGCCAGGCCGTGGCGGCCTCGCTGAACGCACAGATCGAAAGCGGAGCCCAGGCGGTGATGTTGCTTGATCCGTTTGCCGGAACGTTGGCCAATGGCATGTACCAACGCTTTTCGCTGTTCTATGCCCGCGAAGTGCTTGCGCGGGTACACAAGAGCCAGCACGGACAGCGCGTTCCCTCCATTCTCTACAGTCGCGGTGCCAGCCCATGGTTGGTGGAGATGACCCAGAGCGGTGCCGATTGCCTGGGGCTCGATGCCAGCTACGACCTGGGCATGGCGCGGCAGCTGGTGGGCAACTCGGTGGCCCTTCAGGGTAACCTTGACCCAGCCGTGCTACTGGGCGATGAGGCGTGTATCCGCCGGGGCGTGCAGCGCACGTTGCAAGCCTTCGGTCCCACCTCTGCAGGCACCGGGCACGTGTTCAACCTGGGGCAGGGCATATTGCCTTCGACCCCACTGCAGGCCCTGGCAATTGTGGTGGATGCGGTGCGTGCGTACAGCCAGGTCAAAGGAGGTGTGCATGCTTGACCCAACGTTCGACTTCGACAAGATGCTGTGCTTTTCGCTGTATTCCACAGCGAATGCCATGGTTCGCGACTACGCCGAGCCGCTGAAGAAGCGTGGCGTTACCTACCCGCAACTGCTGGTGATGGCCGGGTTGTGGGGCAAGGATGATGTCTCGATCAGTGCCCTGAGCGAGCTGACCCTGTTCGACCTCGGGACCTTGACGCCTATCGTCAAGCGCCTGGCCGATAACGGCTTTATCACCGTCTACCTCGACCCCACCGACCGCCGTCGGCGCAACTTGCTGCTCACCGACAAGGGCCGCGAACTCAAGGCCGAAGCCGCCAAGGTATTCAGCAACATGGCGTGCAAGATCGACCTTGGCGAGAGCGAGGTGCAGCAGGTGCTCAACGTGTGTCACCGGATTCGGTCACGGTTGCGTTGAGGTGATCGCGGGACACACCCGCACCTACCGGGGTGATGAGGCGCTGGTCAACGCTGCAGGAATTCCGGCGAGTTGAAGTTGCACAGCCGCGCATCGTCCTCGGCACACTCCAGCGCCTGCACCGGATGCGCCAGAAGTGCCCGTTGCAGGCTGCGCTCACCTTGCTGCCAGCGCTGTTGAAGATCACCGGCAAGGGCCTTGGGTATCACACTGAACATCGGTTGCCAGTAGCCACCCTGGCGCACCATGCACGTTTGCTGGTGCTCGACGGCCTTGGCCCGCAACGCAAGGACCAGGGCCGTGTCGATCTGCGGCGCATCGCACGCCAGTACCAACACCCAGGGGTGACGGGCTACGGCCAGGCCGGCCATTACCCCGGCCATGGGGCCGGGGAAATCCGCCTCAGGGTCGCAGACCAGTTGATCGGCATAGGGCCGGTACTGTTCAAGGTTGCGGTTGCAGGAAATGATCAGGTCGTCGGTCAATGGCCGAACCACCGCCTGGACATGGGCGATCAGGGGTGTGCCGTGCCAGGCCACCAGGCCTTTGTCCTGGCCGCCCATGCGTAGCCCGCGGCCACCAGCCAGCAACAGAATGGAGAAGGGGGTGGCGGCGAGTGTCATGGGAGGGTTCCTGGCAAGATCAGCCGTTTACCTTCCCACGCACACCGCCGCCTGTCCAGATCAGTGCGGCTCAGGCGCCGATTGCGGCTGTTGCAGCCGGGCCCGGCGCTTGCCGGTCAGGCGCATCACCACCACAAAGAACACCGGTACGAACACCACGGCCAGCGTTGCGCTGAGCATGCCGCCGATTACCCCGGTGCCGATGGCTTGCTGGCTGGCGGAACTGGCGCCGGTGGCGATGGCCAACGGCACCACACCGAGGATGAAGGCCAGCGAGGTCATGACGATGGGCCGCAGGCGCAGGCGCGCTGCCTGGACCGTGGCGTCGACCAGGTCATGGCCTTCATCGACAAGGCTCTTGGCGAACTCGATGATCAGGATCGCGTTCTTCGCCGAGAGGCCGATCAGGGTGATCAGGCCGACCTTGAAGAACACATCGTTAGGCATCCCGCGCAGGCTCACGGCGATCACCGCACCCAGTACACCCAGCGGAACCACCAGCAATACCGAGGTGGGGATCGACCAGCTCTCGTACAGCGCCGCCAGGCACAGGAACACCACCAGCAACGACAAGGCCATGAGCATTGGTGCCTGGGCGCCGGACAAGCGCTCCTGCAGCGACAGGCCGGTCCACTCCAGGCCCATGCCCGGTGGCAGCTGGTCGACCAGGCGCTGGACTTCTTCCATGGCCTGACCCGAGCTGTAGCCCGGTGCCGGCTCGCCCGACACGGCAACGGCGGGATAGCCGTTGTAGCGGGTCAGTTGCACGGGGCCGGTAATCCACTTGGCCTGAACGAAGGCGGCCAACGGGACCATCTTGCCGCTGCTGTTGCGCACATGCATCTTGAGCAGGTCTTCGACCTGGCTGCGCTGGTCACCTTCGGCCTGCACCACTACCCGCTGCATACGCCCCTGATTGGGGAAGTCGTTGACGTAGTTGGAGCCCACCGCGGTGTTGAGCACATTGCCGATGTCGGCAAACGACACGCCCAGGGCGTTGGCCTGCTTGCGATCGACTTCCAGCTGCACCTGCGGGCTTTCGGCCAGGGCGCTTTCGCGTACGTTGATCAGCATCGGGCTTTTCTCGGCGCTGGCCAGCAGTTGGTCGCGGGCCGCCATCAGCGCCGCATGGCCCAGGCCACTGCGGTCCTGCAGGCGGAACTCGAAACCACTGGAGGTCCCCAGGCCGTCCACCGGAGGCGGCAGCACCGAGTAGGCAATGGCATCCTTGAACTGGCTGAAGGCGGCATTGGCGCGGTCGGCAATGGCCTGGGCGCTATCGTCGGCACCGCGCTCGGACCAATCCTTGAGGGTGGTGAAACCCAGCGCTGCGTTCTGGCCTTCGCCGGAGAAGCTGAAACCCAGAATCAGGGTGGTGTTGCCCACGCCAGGTTCGGTGGCGTTATGTGCCTCGATCTGTGCCGCCACCAACTCGGTACGGGCTCGACTGGCCCCCGGCGGCAGCTGGATGTCGGTGATGGTATAGCCCTGGTCTTCGGTGGGCAGGAACGAGGAGGGCAGTTGGCTGAAGCCATAGACCAGGCCCGCCACCAGCACGCCATACACCACCAGGTAACGGCCGCTGCGCTTGAGCGCCTGGATCACCCAACGCTGATAGCCGTTGGTCAGGCTCTCGAAGCGGCGGTTGAACCAGCCGAAGAAGCCGCCTTTTTCGTGGTGTTCGCCCTTGGCGATCGGTTTGAGCAGGGTGGCGCACAGGGCAGGGGTCAGGCTCAGGGCCAGGAACGCCGAGAACAGGATCGACACCGCCATCGACACCGAGAATTGCTGGTAGATCACACCCACCGAGCCCTGCATGAAGGCCATTGGCAGGAACACGGCGACCAGCACCAGGGTGATACCGACGATGGCGCCGGTGATCTGGCCCATGGCTTTTTTGGTGGCATCCCGGGGCGAGAGGCCTTCCTCGCTCATGATCCGCTCGACGTTCTCCACCACCACGATGGCGTCGTCCACCAGGATGCCGATGGCCAGCACCATGCCGAACAGGGTCAGGACGTTGACCGAGAAGCCCAGCGCCAGCATCGCGGCGAAGGTGCCGGCCAGGGCCACCGGTACCACCAGGGTCGGGATCAGGGTGTAGCGGATGTTCTGCAGGAACAGGAACATCACCGCAAACACCAGGGCCATGGCTTCGAGCAGGGTGGTGATCACTTGCTGGATCGAGACCTTGACGAAGGGCGAGGTGTCGTAGGGGATGTCGAATTTCGCCCCTGGCGGCAGGTAGCGCGACAGCTCATCGAGCTTGCTGCGCACCAGCGTGGCGGTCTCCATGGCATTGGCGCCCGGCGACAGCTTGACGCTGAAGGCGCTGGTCGGCTTGCCGTTGAGGCGGGTGCCGTACTGGTACTCCTGGCTGCCGATCTCGACCCGGGCGACATCACCGATGGTCACCCGCGAGCCGTCCGGATTGGCGCGCAGGACAATATCGGAGAACTCTTGCACGGTGCTCAACTGCCCATGGATCACCACGTTGGCGGTGATCTCCTGGGTGCCGGTGCCGGGCAGGTTGCCGATACTTCCCGGGGCGACCTGGGCGTTTTGAGCGGCAATCGCTTCGTTGACGTCGTCGGGGGTCAGGTTGAAACCGATCAGCTTCTGCGAGTCCAGCCAGATCCGCATGGCCCGCTCGGAGCCATACAGCTGGGCCTTGCCGACGCCCTTGAGGCGGCGGATCTCGTTCATCACGTTCCGGGCCAGGAAGTCGCTCAACGTCACTTCATCGAGGCTGCCGTTCTCGGCCGTCAGGGTCACCATCAACAGGAAACCGGTGGACACCTTCTCCACTTGCAGGCCTTGCTGGATGACGGGCCGTGGCAGGCGTGACTCGACCACCTTGAGGCGGTTCTGCACATCGACCTGGGCCAGGTCCGGGTTGGTGCCAGGCTCGAAGGTGGCGGTGATGGTGGCGCTGCCCAGGCTGCTCTGCGAGCTGAAGTAGAGCAGATTGTCTGCGCCGTTGAGCTCTTCCTCGATCAGGCTTACCACGCTCTCGTCGACGGTCTGCGCCGAAGCGCCAGGGTAGATCGCATAGATCTCCACCTGGGGCGGGGCCACGTCCGGGTACTGGGCCACCGGCAACTGTGGAATCGCCAGGGCGCCAGCCAGCAGGATGAACAGCGCGACCACCCAGGCGAACACCGGGCGGTCAATGAAAAACTGCGGCATGAATCAGGCCCTCACTGGCCGGTGGACTTGGCGATGGATGGAGCGTCGTTGGCCGGGTTGTCGACTTTTACCTGATCGCCTGGGCGAACGTGCTGCAAGCCCTCGACCACCACCCGGTCACCGGGGGCCAGGCCTTCGCTGACGATCCAGCGATCGTTCTGCACGCTGCCCAGCACCACCGGGCGCTCGCTGACGCGCGCCTGGTCATCGACCAGCAACACCCGCGGCTGGCCGGCGCTGTCGCGCAGGATGGCGCGTTGCGGCACGCTGATGCCTTGCTGCTTCACCGCCTGGTCCAGGCGCACCCGAATGAAACTGCCTGGCAGCAGGTCCAGGTCGGGGTTGGGGAACTCGCTGCGCAAGGTGATCTGGCCGGTGCTGGGGTCAACGCTGATGTCGGAGAACAGCAACTTGCCCGGCAATGGGTAAGGCGTGCCATCGTCCTGGACCAGAGTGACCTTGGCCTGATCCTGGCCCACTTGCTGCAGCTCACCCGCGCGCAGGGCGCGGCGCAGGGTGTTGAGCTCGCGGGTCGACTGGGTCACGTCGGCGTGGATCGGGTCCAGTTGCTGAATGGTCGCCAGTGGCGTGGTCTCGTTCTGGCCCACCAGCGCCCCTTCGGTGACCAGGGCGCGGCCGATGCGGCCGGATATCGGCGCAGTCACGGTGGCATACCCCAGGTTCAGCTTGGCCCGCTCCACCGCGGCCTTGGCTTCGGCGACCGCTGCGTCGGCCTGCATCACTGCAGCCCGGGCGTTGTCGTGGTCCTGGCGGCTGACGGCGTTGATGGTGATCAGTTCGCGGTAGCGCTCATCCTGCAGGCGCGCCTGGTAGCGGTTGGCTTCGGCCTTGGCCAGGACGGCGCGGGCACTGTCGTAGTCGGCCTTGAACGGGGCCGGGTCGATCTTGAACAGCACATCGCCCTGCTTGACGTCGCTGCCTTCGCGGTACACCCGCTTGAGCACCACGCCGGCGACCCGGGCGCGCACTTCGGCGGTACGGGGCGCAAGGATGCGGCCGTTGAGCTCGGTGCTGATGGCCAGTGGCTGGACGCGGACGGTTTCGATGCTGACGGCGCTGGGCGGGGCCTTTTCCTCATCCGGGGTGCTGTCAGAGCACGCGCCAAGGGACAAGGTGATGGCAAGCAGCGGCAGCAAGGCACGCAGACGGACGGGGCTTGAACTGAACATGCGGATCTTCCATAAATGACCCGGCAATGCTAAGGCAGGAGGCCAACGTCCAACTGTTAAGCTGTGTAGGCCGAGTGTGAAAAAGTGTGAAGGGTTACGCTGGCTGCGCAGAAGGTCCTATATCCTTGCCTGACTTTTCCAGCCTGTCAAATTGCCCATGCCCAACATCCTCCTGGTCGAAGACGACTGCGCCTTGTCCGAACTGATCGCCAGCTACCTGCAACGCAACGACTTTTGCGTCAGTGTGATCGCCCGGGGCGACCACGTACTGGCCGAAGCCCGGCGCAGCAAACCGGACCTGGTGATCCTCGACCTGATGCTGCCGGGGCTCGATGGCCTGCAGGTCTGTCGCCTGTTGCGCGCCGAGTCCCAGGCCTTGCCGATCCTCATGCTCACCGCCCGCGACGACAGCCACGACCAGGTCCTGGGCTTGGAAATGGGCGCTGACGACTACGTCACCAAACCCTGCGAACCACGGGTGCTGCTGGCCCGGGTGCGCACCTTGCTGCGCCGCAGCAGCATCAACGAACCGCGCCTGGAAACCGACCTGATCGTGATCGGCGGGCTGCGCATCGACCTGGCCGAGCGCAATGTGTTCTGGCGTGAGCAGTTGGTGGAGCTGTCCAGCGGCGAGTACAACTTGCTGGTGGTGCTGGCGCGCCACGCCGGCGAGGTGCTCAGCCGTGACCGCATCCTGCAGCAGCTGCGCGGTATTGAATTCAACGGCACTGACCGCTCCGTGGACGTGGCGATTTCCAAGTTGCGCCGCAAGTTCGATGACAGTGCTGGCGAAGCCCGCAAGATCAAGACCGTGTGGGGCAAGGGCTATCTGTTCAGCCGTGTCGAGTGGGAGTTCTGATCAGGGTGCCTGACCCATGCTGAAAATCCTTGTACGCCTGTACCTGGTGACCATTGCCGCCTATGCCGGGGCACTGTTGCTGATTCCCGACGCCATTGTCGGCGCCTTTCACGAGCGCTTCATCGCCTACAACCTGGACCAGGCCAAGGGCGTACAGAAGCTCATTGTCGAGCGTTTTCGCCAGGTCCCGGCAGCGCAATGGCCCGAGGTCGAGCGGCAACTGGCCGCTGATTTTGCTCCGCTGCAGATCGAGCTGCGCCGCCAGGACCAGATCGGCCTGTCCCATGACGACCGGACCCGCCTGAGTGCAGGGGAGAATGTGGTGCGCCTGGGCGACTGGGGCTACTACAACTCGGCCCTGGCGCCGCTGGATTCGACCTGGGCGGTGGAGCTGCGCAACCCGCCGGACCCGGTCGACATCAACTTGCTGTCGTGGGGCGTCACCGTGCTGATCGGCGCGGCCTTGCTGGGCTGCCTGCTGCTGTGGGTGTGGCCGCACTGGCGTGACCTTGAGCGCCTCAAGGAGACCGCGCGGCGCCTGGGCCAGGGGCAGTTGTCGGAGCGCACGCAGATCCCGGCGCGCTCGAACATCGGCGAACTGGCCCAGGTGTTCGACACCATGGCGCAGGACGTCGAGCGCCTGCTGACCCAGCAACGTGAGCTGCTCAACGCCGTCTCTCACGAACTTCGCACACCGCTGACGCGCCTGGACTTTGGCCTGGTGCTGCTGTTCGACGAAGTGCCGCCCGGCTGTCGCAAGCGCTTGCTCGAACTGGTGGGGCATGTGCGCGAGCTGGATGAGCTGGTGCTCGAGCTGCTGTCGTACAGCCGCCTGCAGAACGCCGACCAGGCCCGGGAACGGGTCGAGGTGTCGTTGCTGGAGCTGGTCGACAGTATCCTCGGCAGCTTTGCCGAGGAACTCGATAGCCGCGGCATCGAATGGCAGGTGCGCGCCGACGATAACCTGCCGCGCTTTATCCTCGACCCACGCCTGACCGCGCGGGCGCTACAGAACCTGGTGCGCAATGCCATGCGCTATTGCGACCGGCAATTGCTGCTGCGCTTGAGCCTGGATGCCGAGGGGCACTGCCTGCTGACGGTCGAGGATGACGGCATTGGCATCCCAGCGGATCAGCGTGAGCTGATCTTCCAGCCGTTCTATCGCCTGGACCGCAGCCGGGATCGCACCACCGGCGGTTTTGGCCTGGGGCTGGCGATCAGCCGGCGGGCAATCGAGGGGCAGGGCGGGACCTTGACCGTGAGCCAGTCGGCGCTGGGTGGGGCGCAGTTCAGGATTCGTTTGCCGCGAGGGTGATTCACACCTCGCGGTTCAAGCCTTGCGCCACACCACATAGCGGTCCTTGCCCTCATGCTTGGCCAGGTACAACGCCTCATCGGCCTTGATCAAGGCATTGCTCAGGCTGTCGTCACGCCCGACCAGGGTCAGGCCGATGCTGATGGTCACCGGGTACTCGGCCGCATCGTCACGCACCCGTTGGCACAAGGCTTCGACCCGCCGTTCGGCATCGGCCTGGTTCAACCCCCACAGATAGACGGCAAACTCCTCGCCGCCCAAGCGGGCGTACTCGAACTCGTTCATCGTTGCCTTGATGTTGGCCGCGGTGCGCTTGAGCACCACGTCGCCGATGTCGTGGCCGAACTGGTCGTTGACCTTCTTGAAGTTGTCGATGTCGATCATCGCCAGGTAGCGATGCGGCTCTTCGCCTTCAAGGCGGGTCTGGGTCTTGGTCATGAACGAGCGGCGGTTGGGGATTTCGGTAAGGGCGTCGACGTAGGCTTGTTCGAGCAGCACCTTGGACATGTAGAAGTTGTACAGCTTGACGCTGCGCAGCTTGAGGTAGGTGTAGGTGATCAGGCCGCTGAGGAACAGGGCATAGCACAGCACCAGGCCGCCCCGCAGTTCCAGGGGATGTATCAGCCCTTCGCGGTAGGGGTTGAGGTTGAACCAGATCACCAGCATGGCCGCGAAGAACGACCAGCGCCTTACGGGCAGCACCGAGACACTGAACAGCGAACTGGAAGCCCCCAGCACCAGCCAGGCCGTGTGCAGCTCCGCAGGCAAGCCCTCGATCACCAGGCGCATGGCCAGGGTGATGACGGCAACGAACACCAGGTTGAGCACATCGAAGTGCGTCGCCTTGCGGGTAAACCCGAGCATGATGGTGAGGATGACCATTACGGCGATGAACACCATCGACCGGTAGGTGAAGGCTTGCACGTCCAGGTAGCCGACGATCAGGTCGAACAGCAACCAGATCCCGAAGCTGACGCAGAAGATCAGCAGGCAGAAGGAATGCAGGCTTTCAAAATCATGCTGGCGAAACTCCCGGCGCAGTTCGGGTGGTGCGATGTTGGCGCGCACCTGCTGTTCGATGGTTTTGTACATGGTGGCCTTGCGAATGCTGTGAGTTCTGAATGCGCCTCAATTGCCGCTCAAGGTTAGCAGGCCTTTGGCCCAGGGGCGGTAGCGCAGCGAGAACACGGCGCTGGGGTGGCAACCGGCCTGGGCCTGCGGGGCGGCGGACACAGCCCTGAAGGGCTGGCCGTCCTTGCTGACCTGGCGAAAGGCCTCGTGCACGATGCCGATGGTGCAGGGCAGCGCCGCCTGGTACTGCTGGCGTACCAGCGGCGCCAGGCGGCCGGTACCGGTACCGTCCTGCCACCACACTTGCAGGTTCAACCCGGCCAGTTCTTCAAGCCACCGGGCGTTGGCTGCCGGGCTCAGGTGCCCGGCGCTGAAGGCACTGATGTGCAGGGGTGCATCGAGGCGGCGGTTGAACGCCTGCAACTGGGCGAACAGTGCCTGGCGCCGCAGCGGGTCCTGAAAGTGCAGGTCGTCCAGTTCCATGGGCAGGTACCAGCCGGCCACCGGCAATTTCCAGTGCTGGCGCACGGTGCGTTGCTGGGCCAGGGAACGCCCCAGCTGGGCTTTCCAGTAGGCGCTCAGCCCGGCGCTGTCGGCCCCCTGGATGCGCTGGTAGTAGGCGGCGTCCATGTACAGCCCGAGCACCAGTTGCAGGCCTTGTTCGTGGGCGCTGCGCAAGCTGTTGGCGAGCCAGCCGTCGGCGCCGCCAAAGTCGCTGTCGCCGTAGGCGCTCCACTGCACGATCAGGGTTTTGCCGCCCTGGGCCCGGGTGGCACTCCACAACGTGCGCCATTGTGCCTGGGTCAGTTGTGCATCCCGGTTGAGCGGCTGATAGAACAGCTGTTCATCGGCGTTGGCATGCAGGCACAGGGTGAGTAGCAGCAAAGCGATCAATCCGCGCATCAGAACGTCATCTCCACACCAAGCAACATGCCGTTGGCCCGCTCATACAGATTGCCGCCCAGCGATTGCTGGTACTCGGCGCGCACTTTGAGCGAGCCGCGATAGGCGTTGTAGCGGTCGTCGTCGAACCACCATTGCCAGCGCAGGCCGACGCCGGTGCGCAGGTCCTGGCGCCAGTCGTTGCTGGGGTCCTGGCTTGAGAATTCCACAAAGCCATAGGGCATGACGGATTGCGGTGAGTCGGTACGCAGCTTCCAGGCGTGGCCTTGCTGGTAGCGCGACAGCCACTGATGGTCACCGGCGCGGGTCCACCAGGCGGCATCCAGGTACAGGAAGCGCTCGTTCCACTCGTCCTCATCAATGCGCCAGTCGTTGCGCCAGTCACCCTGGTCCAGGAACGAGGAGGTGGCCCGCAGCAGCAAGTCGTTGCTCGACTCGGCATTACCGCGCAGGTCACCCCAGTTGTCGCCGACCTTGCTCGGGCTGAGCAACTGGCCCAGGCTCAGGCCGTTGTAGTGCTCATCATCAATCTGGCGCTGGTGGTAGAGCTCGGCGTACAGGTTCAGGTTGGCCTGGCCCAACGGCTTGTAGCGCAAGCCGATCCCGGTGCCCATGCTCTGGGCATAGTCGGTGCGGCTCTGGCCACCGAACAGCACGCGGCCGTACACCGACAGGGTGCTGCCGTTGCGGCTGGGCTCCTCACCCAGGGCGTGGTCCCACATGGCCAGCTGCACGTTCTGCGAGGCGGCGCGGCGCTCCTGGCGGTTGTCACGGAAGTTGTCGTTGGTCGAGATACCGGCAGGCGACCAGGTGCTGGCCAGGGTGATGCTGTCACGCCGCGACAAGGCTTCGTGAGCACGGCGCTGGCGGTACTTGCGCGCCTCCAGGCTGCCGTACTCGTCGCCTTCGTCGACCAGGTCCTGCTCTACATCGAGCACCCGCCGCAGTTCCTTGCGGGCGGCGGCGCTGTCCTCTGCCTCGATGTAGCGTAGCGCCAGGGTTTCGCCCAGGCGGTAATCCTCGGGCAGGTCGCGGGTCGAGCGTTCCAGGTGCGGGATCGACTGGCGACGCAGTGCCGGATCGTCGCTGCCCGCCAGGCGCATGCCGTAGTCGGCGCGGTAGCGGGGGTTGTCGGGGTCAAGGCGCACGGCGTCGGCGAGCCAGGCGTTGCTCTGCTCCAGGGCTCCGGCCTGCTGGGCGGTCACCGAGGCGCTGTAGTAGTGCTCGGCGCGCGGTTGATGCTGCAGGGCCTGGCGCTGGTAGTCCAGGGCTGCGGCGCTATCGCCCTGGCGCTGGGCGATGGCGGCGCCCAGGGCAAAGTCATCGGCGCTGCGGTGCGCAGCTTTTTCCCAGTGAGCCCTGGCGCGGTCCGGGTCGTTGGCATTGAGGGCGCTGCGGGCAGCGGTGAGGCGGGCATTGTCGGTCCACTGGCTGTCACTGAGGCTGTTCCAGATCGGTTGCGCGGCTTGCGAGTCGCCAGCCGCTTCCAGCGCGTAGGCCAGGGGCAGGCGGCTGCCGGTGTCGCCCAGGCGTTCGGCCGCCTGGTAATACACCACGGCTTCACCGGGGCGTTCGGGCATGGCGCAGCGGCCCAACGCGCGGAACTGCCCGACTTCGGTAGGGGTGGCCGGGATCGCCTGGCGCACCGCTGCGCATTCGCCATGCTCTGCCAGCCTGGCCAGCAGCAACGCCCGGTTGGCCGCATCGACCCGCGGGATGAGGCCGCTGATGCGGCGCACATCCAGGGGCGCGTCGGCCTGGCTGTAAAGCCCCGCCAGGCGCTGCAGCAGCGACGCCGGCAAGCGGCCCTGGCGCTGGTCGTAGGCACGTTCGAGCAACTGCCGCACGTGGCTGGTGTGGCCTGCCTTGAGCTGCAGGAACGTGGTCTGTTCAAGGGCCTGCAGATCGCCGGTCTGCAGGTAGTAGCGTTCCCATTCCTGTGCCGAGCGGGCGCCGCCACCGGCGCCGTTGAGGCGCTGATTGAGCACCAGCCAGGTCTTGGGATCGTCCTGCGAGCGGCACTGGCCGAACTGCTGGCGGGCCAGGTCCGGGTCATGGCGTGACAGCCACTCGGCGGTCTCCAGGCACGGTCGGTTCAGCTCATTGCTCAGGCGCCGCACCAGGGCGCTGTCGTTGCCCTGGCGTGCCAGCTCCCACAACTGCTGGCGCTGCTGGGGATGCTGGAGGTCGGCCTCGGGCAACGATTGCAGCCAGCGCTGGGCAAGCTGGTCGTGGCCCATGGCGATGGCGCGGTTGGCCATGGCCAGGCGGGTCTGGCGGGCGATGTCGGCCGAGGGTGGGGTTTTCAGCAGTCGCTGCAACGGCGCTTCGTCCAGGCGCTGCACATAGGCGTTCGCCAGCCGTTGCCAGTCGTTGGCCGGTAGCTGGCCGCGGGCAGCCAGCGGCGCGAGGGCGTCGATGGTCTGGCTCCAGTTGTGCAATTGTTCGGCCCAGTTGGCCCGGGCCAGACGCAAGATGTTGTCATCGCCCTTGGCGGGTAGCTGGTTGAGCCAGTCCAGCGCCTTGGCGGCGCCGCCAAACTTGGCCAGGCTCAGGCTGTAGGCCTGCCACAGGCGCACCCGCTGGTTCAGTGAGCTGCCGGCGATCCAGCCCTCCACCTGGCTGGCGGCGGGCGGGTCCTGTTCGATCCAGGTCAGGCGCAATTCCAGCAGGGCATCGGTGTCGGCGGTGCCGGCCTGTTCGGCCAGCTGTTCGGCGTCGCGGTATTTGCGCTGGTGGGCCAGGGCCTGGATCAGCAGGGCGCGGGCCTCATCGTTGTTGGGTACCCGCTGCAGCAGGTGGCGGGTCAGGCGTTCTACCTCCTTCCAGTTGTTCTTCTTTGCCTCGCGGTAGCTGCGCTCCATGTAGGGGTAGCTGCGAAAGCGCTCGAAATCACTCAGGGGCGCAGCCACGGTGTGCACGGCGTAGAGCGACAACAGCAGGCAGGCGGCGGTCAGCGGCGGGCGCAGGCTCATGCCACCTCCCGGGTCAGTTCAAAGGCTTCATGCTGTTCGCGGGCCTGTTCGGCGAGCGCGTCCTGCAACACCTCTTCGGTGATGATGCCGCGTTGGATCAAGTGCTCGCCCAGGGTCATGGCGTCGGGGTTGAAGTCGATCAGGGCCTGGTTGAACAGGGTCACCGGCACCGTGCCGCGCACCTGCAACAGGGTGCCCAGTTTGATCTGGTGACGGCAGACCCGTTCGAGCAACTGCGCATCGTCCTGATGGCGTTCGAGCACGGCGATCATTTCCCGGACTTCCTCGTGTTGCCAGGGGCTTGGGTAGTGGTAGCGCAGGCCCAGGGTCACCCGTCCTTGCGGCGCCAGGCGGCAACTCACCGGGCGTTTGAGCTGACGGCTGATAACGCCCAGCGACACCTGGCTGACCGGGCTTTCGCTGGCCAGCACCAGGGTCTGGCCTTCTTCGGCCACCGGCAGCACGGCGTAGTGCACGGCCAGTTTGCGCGGCAGTTGGGCAATCAGCAGCGGGTCGATCTTGAAGGGGTTGAGCGGCGCCCAGGGCAGGTCGAGCTGTTCGGCCAGGGTCTGCACCAGTTGCTCGCTGGTGATCAGGCCGCGCAGCAGCAGTTCGCGGCCCAGGCGCCGGCGTACCGGGTTGGTGATCGCCGCTTGAAACTGCTCCTCGGTAATCAGGCCCTTGTCGATCAGGCGTTGCCCCAGGGGTGTGCGCATGGGGGCCGTCAGGGCCGGGAATTCGTGGGTGGTCTTGTCCCAGGCGACGCGGCGCGAGTCGCCCATCTCCATGACCTGACGCAAGGCCCGCAGGTTGGCGAAGAAGTTGACGAAGTTGCTCCACATCATCCGCGGCGCCGACAGCAGCCCTTCGACAATGCCGTAGTAGCGGGTGACGAAGAAGCCACGCTGGAACAGGCGGTTGATCAGCATCAGGCCGTTGAGCCAGAGCAGCAGGGTGAGGGTCGGGCTGTCGGCCAGGATCGACTGGAAACGCCAGCTGTCGGGCGCCACCACGGTGACCAGCCACATGGCCAGCAGCACCAGAAACAGCAGGTTGACGAGAAAGCTCAGCAGATAGGCGATCAAACCGCGACGGTCGCGCCAGAGGAAGTAGTTGAGTGCGCCTTTGCGGCTCCAGCCCAGGTTGCTGGTGCCCTGGAACACGATGCCCACGATCCAGCGCGACTTTTGCCGGATCGCGTGCTGCCAGTCCCGGGGGAAATGCTCGCGCACGCAGATCACCTGGGCGAACTCACGGCTCATGCCCCAGTGCCAGTCGCGTGCCAGTGCCAGGTTCGGGTCGGTCATGGAGTAGCGGGCGAAGATGCACTTCATCCCTTTTTGCTTGAGGCGAAAGCCGATGTCGTAGTCTTCGGTCAGGCTCTGCACGTCAAAGGCTATGCCGTCGCCGTCCTCGAGCAGGGCGCTGATGGCCCGGCGGCTGAAGCACGTGCCGACCCCGGCGCTGGGCACCTGGCCAGTGAGCGCTTCGCGCACGATCACGTCCTTGCCGTGGTTTTCGGCGAATTCGTCGACGTAGTGGCCGGCGGTAAAGCCCTTCCATTCCGGCGCAAAGGGATACACCGGAATCTGGATCATGTCCTTGTTGGGGAGCAGGTAGTTGTAGAGGCGCAGTTCCATGGGCGAGATAACGTCTTCGGCGTCATGCAGGATGAAACCGGCGAACTCGATTTTGGCATCGCTCTGAAAACGCAGGATGGCATCAATGATGTTGTTCAGGCAGTCGGCCTTGCTGGTGGGGCCGGGGCGGGCGCACACCACTTTGTGCACGTTGGGGTAGTGCAGGCACACGGCATCGACATCGGCCTGGGTTTGCGGGTCGTTGGGGTAGGTGCCGACGAAGATCTGGTAGTTCTCGTAGTCGAGGGTCGACGCCGCCAGGCGCGCCATCTCGCCCACCACGCCCACCTCGTTCCAGGCCGGGACCATGATTGCCAGGGGCTTTTCCGCGACCTCGAACAGGCGTTTTTCGTCGGCTTTCTCGTACTTGTCGTAGATGCGAAAGCGACGGATCAGTTTGCGGCCCCAATAGACGAGATCAATGAAGAGGTCGTCCAGGCCGAGCAGGAACATCAGCGCTGCCAGGGTAATTGCCAGTAGCTTGAGGCCGAACAGTACGTAGGTGAGGAAGTCGATGAACGCCAGGCTCATGAGTCACCGCGCTCGCGAGCGTTTTCCTCGAGCCAGCGGCTCAGTCGTTCAGCAATGCGCTCACTGGCATGGCCATCGCCGTAGGGGCTGAAGACCCGGCTCATGCGTTTGTAGACCTCGGCATCGTCGAGCAGCAGGCTGGTTTCCTTGACGATCCGTTCAGTCAGGGTGCCCACCAGCTTCACCGTGCCGCCTTCGAGCACCGAGGGCCGCTCGGTGACTTTGCGCAGCACCAGCAGCGGCTTGCCCAGTGCTGGCGCCTCTTCCTGGACGCCGCCGGAGTCGGTAAGGATCAGGTAGGCGCGGTCCATCAGCCAGACGAAGTGCTGATAGTCCTGGGGCGCGACCAGGAGAATGTTCGGCTGGTGCGAGAGCAGCCCGTACACGGCTTTTTGAACCTGAGGATTGAGGTGCACGGGGTAGACGAACTGCACGTCCGGGTAGCGCAAGGCCAGTTCTGCCAGGGCCAGGCAGATGCGCTCGAACCCCTGGCCGAAGTTCTCCCGACGATGGCCGGTGATCAGCACCATGCGCTGGTCATCGCGCAGTTGCGCCAGCGGCGATTCGGGGGCCGGGCGCCAGTGGCTCTTGTTCAGGTACTCGCGCATCCACAGCAGCGCGTCGATCACGGTATTGCCGGTGACTTCGATGTTTTCCAGCACCACACCTTCGCGCAGCAGATTGTCGCGGGCACGGTTGGTGGGCGGAAAGTGCAGGTCGGCGATCACCCCCGTCAGGCGCCGGTTGGCTTCCTCGGGCCAGGGCGCCTTGAGGTTGCCGGTGCGCAAGCCGGCCTCGACATGGCCGATTGGGATCTGTCGGTTGAACGCAGCGAGCGCCGCGATAAAGCTGGTGGTGGTGTCGCCGTGAACCAGGACGATGTCGGGCTTGATGCGCGAGTAGGTAGCGTCCAGTTGCTCGAGCAATTGCTGCGACAGGCTATTGAGCGTCTGGTCCTGGGTCATGACGTGCAAGTCTTCGTCGACACTCAGGCCAAAATCCTTGAGCACTTGTTGGAGCATTTCCCGGTGCTGGCCGGTGGAACAGATGTTCAGCTCGACGTCTGGCCACTGGCGTAATACCTGGGCCAGAGGGGCCATCTTGATTGCTTCGGGGCGCGTGCCAAAAACCATCATGACTGTGTAGGCCATTGTCGTCGTCCTCGTCCCTTCCTGATGTGCGAAGTTGTACCATCCGTGGATCTTGTAGGAGTTAGATACAAGCAGCAGAACGGGGGGTTGTCCAATCGCCGGAACGGTTTTTTGGCGTCAAGGAAGGCAGGTGTTAGAGCGGTTGTTGGCGATTCAGAGTAGGCCGCCGCAAGGGCGGAAAAGTGACTCGGCGCCACCATTGGTAAATCGGTATGCTCACTGTCGCGGGGCAAGCCCGCTCCTACAGGGAGACAGTCCGGAAATGATGGAGCCAGTCCAGGAATGCGCGCACGGCGGGCCGTCGTTCCTGGCCCGGTACGCACACGGCGCTGTACTGGGCTGCCGGTAACCGGATGTCTTCACGCCACGGCTGCAGCAACCCGCGCCTCAGGCTTTCGGCCACCAGCACACTGCTTGCCAGCACCGGCCCGTGGCCGGCGGCCGCCGCCTGCAAGGCGTGCTGCTCATCGTCGTAGTGATGAAAGCGCGCGCGTTGCAGCCAGGCCTGTTTGCCCGCCATTTCACACCACCGGGCCCAGTCGATGGCCGCGCCGCTGGCCGATACCCAGGGGGCTTCGATCAGTACCAGCGGCTGATCGGCGGGTGGCTCCTGCCAGCCGGGTGGGGTGTAGACGGCAAAGTGCTCAGGCATCAGCGGCACCCGGTACAGCGTCGGGTCTGGATTGAATTCGGCGCGCAGGGCCAGGTCCAGGCTGTGGTCGCGGTGCAGGTCGATGACCGTGTTGCTGGTTTGCACCTTGACCTGGATGTCGCTGTGACGCCGATGAAAATCACCCAGGCGCGGGATCAACCAGAGGCTGGCGAAGGCGGCGGTGGTGGTCAGGGTGAGTTGCTGCTGGTCGCAAGCGGGGAGCAGGGCGGCGAGGCTTTGTTGCAGGTCGCCCAGGGACTGGTGTACCTGGCGGTAGAGTTGCTCGCCTTCATGGGTGAGTTCGACCCGCTGGGCACTGCGCAGGAACAGCCGTTGGCCCACGCGGGTTTCCAGTTGCTTGATCTGGTGCGAGACCGCAGCCGGTGTCACTGCCAGTTCGTCGGCCGCGGCCTTGAAGCCACCCAGGCGGGCCGCCGCTTCAAAGGTGCGCAGGGCAGTCAGGGGCAGTTTGGCGAACATGACGTTCAACCTGATTGAGGGAGGCTCAATCTAGCTCAATTGAACCTGCGCCTCAACGCAGCTAGGGTGGGGCTTCATCTGTCGAGGGGAGCCAGTCATGCAAGGCAAGGCGCGCAAGGTCGTCCAGGCCATTCTCTATGAAGCCATCGCGGTGCTGTGTGTGGCGCCGACGCTGGCCTGGGCGTTTGATACGGACATGGCGCAATCAACGGTGCTCTCGCTGATACTGTCAGCCGTGGCCCTGGGCTGGAACATGTTCTACAACTGGATCTTCGAGTACTGGGAAGCGCGCCAGGCGCAGCGGCGTCGCACCCTGTGGCGGCGATTTGTGCATGCGTTGGGCTTCGAGGGCGGGATGGTGCTGATCCTGTTGCCGGTGGTTGCGTATTGGTTGCAGATCAGCCTCTGGGCGGCGTTGTTGACCAACCTTGCGCTGTTCCTGTTTTTCTTCGTCTATGCCTTTGTGTTCCAGTGGAGCTTCGACCGGGTGTTCGATGTGCCGGAAT